>CAYJOF010000029.1:0-11643 GCA_964371765.1 uncultured Rikenellaceae bacterium | reverse complement strand
TTTCGGCAGCGTCCGTGCCGCTGCTGGTTGGGGCGATTGTGGGTTTGTCTTGTCCGCTTTTTTTCTTTACTATTCGTTTCCCTTACTTCGCCTCATCCTTTCCTTGCTTTGCCTAATCTATACCTTGTTTTAACCTCAATACAAACCACCGTGCACCCTCTAAGCACGTTTCGGTGCCCCAACTCCGCACAAGCGTAAGCGAGGGCGTGTTTTTGCCAACGAGCGTAGCGAAGTGCGCTTTTTCTTAAAAAAGCGTCAACCGCAACGCCAGTGAGGACGTAGTGAATCAAGCGCAAGCGAGATGTATTGTGCATTAAAGGGTATCGAAGATACTTTTGGACTATCGTGTAGGTTCGTGATGCAAAGCGCACTAGAGTGTACGCGTGCGAGCGGTTCTAGGGGATGTTTCAAAAATGCAGTGCAAGACGCTCAGCCTTTCGTCACCGAACTGCCTAAAAAAAGCAGCTCCCCCATAATGGGAGAGCTGCTAAAGTTAGTGCTTCTGAGCAGTTTCCTGCTCAGAAGTACTATGGTATATTAAAGTACGCCTTGCTCTAGCATAGCCTGAGCAACTTTCATAAAGCCTGCGATGTTTGCGCCCTTAACGTAATCGATAGAGCCATCAGCTGCCTTACCATACTCAACACAAGCAGTGTGAATATCGCTCATGATATTCTTAAGTCTGTCGTCAACCTCTTTTTGTGACCAGCTAAGGTGCATAGCGTTCTGAGTCATCTCAAGACCAGAAGTAGCAACACCACCAGCGTTAACCGCCTTACCAGGACCGAACATTACGCCTGCCTCGTTGAATGCTTTGATAGCCTCAGGAGTACAACCCATGTTTGAAACCTCAGCAACACACCAAGTACCGTTAGCGATAAGCTCTTTAGCGTCGTCGCCGTTAAGTTCGTTTTGGAATGCACAAGGAAGTGCGATATCACACTTAACGCTCCAAGCTTTCTTGCCTGCAGTGAAAGTAGATACACCTGGGAATCTCTCTACGAATGGTGAAACGATGTTAAGGTTAGTAGCACGAAGCTCCAATAGATAGTCGATCATCTCAGTAGTCATACCTGCAGGAATCTCAACAACACCGTCAGGACCAGAGATAGCAACAACTTTAGCACCTAGCTCAGTAGCTTTCTCAGAAGCACCCCAAGCTACGTTACCAAAACCAGAACAAGCAACAGTAGCACCTTTGATAGATTTACCTGCTGTCTCTAGCATGTGGTTAACGAAATAAAGTGCACCATAACCAGTAGCCTCTGGACGGATCAATGAACCACCCCAAGTTAGACCTTTACCTGTAAGGATACCTGTATTGTACTCACGAGCTAGTTTCTTGTACATACCGTACATGTAACCAATCTCACGACCACCAACACCTACGTCACCAGCTGGAACGTCAGTGTCCTTACCAACGATTTGCCATAGCTCATACATAAATGCCTGGCAGAAACGCATAACCTCAGCGTCAGACTTACCAACTGGATCGAAGTCAGAACCACCTTTACCACCACCCATAGGAAGTGTAGTAAGAGCGTTTTTGAAAGTCTGCTCAAAGCCTAAGAATTTAAGCATTGATGGGTTAACTGCGTGGTGGAAACGAAGACCACCTTTGTATGGACCGATTGCAGAGTTGAATTGAACTCTATAACCTAGGTTAGTTTGAACTTGACCTGCGTCATCAACCCAAGTAACACGGAAAGTGAAGATTCTATCAGGCTCAACCATTCTCTCAACGATGCTTGCCTTTTGGAACTCTGGGTGTTGGTTATAAACCTCCTCGATTGACTCAAGTACTTCGTGTACCGCTTGTAGGTACTCGCTCTCACCTGGGTGCTTAGCCTCTAGGTGAGCCATTAATTTATTAACGTCCATTTTTTAAAATTTTAAGTAATTTAATATTATTTTTTAAATTTTATCTTCTGCAAAGTTACCCATTTTTTTTTATTTTACACCATAACCATAAAAATTATTGGTAAAATAGAGTAGGGTAGTTTTGGTTTTGTTATCTGTTATTGTATTGCTCTAGTGCCTTGCCAATTAGCAGTACAGAACGCTCAATATCCTCAATCTTTAGAACATAAGCCATTCTCACTTCGTTCATTCCTAGTCCTGGAGTTGAATAGAAGCCAGATGCAGGAGCAACCATAACAGTCTCATTCTCGTATGAGAACTCCTCAAGAAGCCACTGAGCAAAGTGATCAGCGTTCTCAACTGGTAGTTTTACAACAACATAGAATGCGCCTTTAGGATTTGGACAGTAAACACCATCGATTTTGTTAAGTCCTTGAACCATACAATCTCTACGAGCTGTGTACTCTTTGTGTACAGCTGCAAAGTAGTCATCTGGAGTATCAAGAGCAGCAATAGCAGCAACTTGTCCGAAATATGGAGGACAAAGTCTTGCCTGAGCAAGCTTCATTACTGAGTCGATAAGTTTTCTGTTGCGAGAAACAAGAGCACCAACTCTTGCACCACACATACTGTAACGCTTCGATACAGAGTCGATCATAATTGCATTCTGCTCAAGACCCTCAAGCTCCATAATAGAGTTGTGAGTATTTCCGTCGTAGCAGAACTCTCTGTACACCTCGTCTGAGATGATGTATAGATCGTGCTTTAGAGCTATCTCACGCAACTGTTGCAGCTCTTCCATAGAGTATAGATAGCCAGTAGGGTTGCCAGGGTTACAGATCATAATTGCTCTAGTTTTTGGAGTGATCTGCTCCTCGAACTTGCTGATAGCAGGAAGTGCAAAGTCGTTCTCGATAGACGAAACAACTGATTTCACTACCACACCAGCCTCAACAGCAAAGCCGTTGTAGTTAGCATAGAATGGCTCTGGAACAAGTAGCTCATCGCCCTCGTCCATAATTGCCATAAGAGTAAAGATAATAGCCTCCGAGCCTCCGTTGGTTACAAGAATATCTTTAGATTCAAGGTTGATACGATTCTTAGCATAGTACTTTACAAGTCCCTCTTGGTACTCTGCAATACCTTCCGATAGAGTATACTCTACTGCATTAGTAGGCAGGTTACGGATAGCATCTACTGCGCACTGAGGTGCGTCGATGTCTGGTTGTCCGATGTTAAGGTGATAAACTTTAGTACCTCTTTTTTTTGCAGCAATTGAATATGGCACCAATTTTCTGATTGGGCTTGCTGGCATCAACTCTGATTTCTTTGATAGTGTTGGCATTATCTATATTATTTTATTAGGTTTCAGACCGCAAACTTAGTGATTTTTCTCTAAGTTTAATAATTTTAAACTTAAAATTTGAGGGATTTTTTTCATTTTTTTATCAGTATAGATTTAATATCTTGAATATCATGCAATTACCTCTTTTTGGTTGCAGCTCAGACGACTTTACGTTGTCTCAGTAATAAACATTACTAAACATCAAAATTTTGATGTTTAGTACAAAAAAAGTAGAACTTTAAACGGGAATTTCAAATTCTAAGAGTATTACTATTAATATATTCAAGCATATTGATTATCAGTTAGATACTATACTATATGTCCTGCATTCGCCCTTAAAGTAAAAAGTTATCTTTTGTCAAACGTAAATTATAGGTTTGGCATAGTAGTTGTAATATTCATAAGTGAATGTAAATTAATAATTTACAAAGGAATATTTGTGATAAAAGCCTGTTTTTATATTTAAATAAAACACAGTGTGTATAAAAACAAACAATACGAAACTATATTTGGTATGTCAAAATATCGTTTCGTGATTCTAAGATTGAGAATAAAAATTAGGTTTCTTCATTTATTTAAGTTTGGGTTAGTAGTATGGGATTTTCCTTATAAAATCCCGAAGCAAGGGGTCGCTGTGAAGCACCCCCTTTTTTTGTATTAACTACTACTTAATGTAATGAACTTTTAGAGGCTTTTTGTCTATATATTTCTTGAATTCGGTGCTGCTCATAGCCACTGCCATACCTGCGTGAATATCGCCTCTTATGCCTAGTTTTTGGCAAAATTTGTCACTTGCCCCCATTCTTAATGCAGTGCAAACGAAACCTGTGTAGAAATGTGCTAATCCTAGGCTTTGAGCCATTAGTGAGGCATTTTGATATGCAAGATCTGAGTCTGTTGATCCAAATTTTGCGTGTCGTGATGTGTGAATAAATATCACAGCAGTTGCTCCTCTCAATACCATATCATTGCCCTGGTCAAAGAGCCTTTTCATCTCCCTAAACAGAGGAATATACTTTGCTCCTTGCGGATTGATTGCCCTGAAGATAGGGCGTAGGATAAAGTTGTCGATAGGTTTTATCTTCTTCTGGAGTGTGTCAATTGTAAATTGTGAGATGTAGCGCAGTATCTCAGGATTAGTAACCACCGTAAACTCAACAAATTGAGAATTACTAGCTGTTGGAGCACGACCAGCAGCCTCGATCACCATACTCAACAAACTATCTGGAATTGGTTTAGAGGAGAATAGGCGACTAGATCTGCGAGCTTTGCACAGAAGCATAAGTTGTTGGGCTGTAGGTAGCTTGTCGGTATCTATTCTATGGATTTTATCCTCTGGAAAATCTGAGTGGAGAATAGAGTCGCTAGGGCATATAGCTACACAGTGCCCACACACGATACACCCCCTAGGGTTTACGACCTCTGGCGATTTTTCGGAATCACCAGAGGGCATAATAACCCTCGATGGGCATACCTCAATGCAACGTCCACACGAGACGCAGCTCTGTTCTGCTATCGATACAGTCATCATTTGATTTACAATGATTGAAGTGAATTAAGTGATGAGTTGTATTCTGTTACTATATCTTTGAAAATATCACTGACGCTTTGAATCTCGCCAACAGCGCTACACACCTGTCCAATCTCAACAAATCCTTCCTCTAGGTCGGTTTCAAAGATACCCATCTTAGCTCTTCCTCGTCCTGCTATTTCAAACAGCTGCTCTTTTGTTGCGCCCTTGTATTCAGCTTGGTTGATACGCTCGTAAATTGCGTTTTTAACCATACGAACCGAGCCAGCAGATTTCATACATAGCATAGTACCACCTTCAGGTAAGTTGATACAGCGGTTTTTGAATTCATCAGATGCCGATGACTCTTGACTTAGCGCAAATCGAGTGCCTATTTGTACGCCCTCTGCACCCATTGCAAGAGCTGCCAGAACACTTTTCCCGTCTGATATACCGCCTGCAAGTATCATTGGGATAGTAAGCACCTTGCTCACTGTTTGAGCCAGTACCATAGAGGTTGTTTCCTCTTTACCATTGTGCCCCCCAGCCTCAAAGCCCTCAACCACTACTGCATCAACACCAGCTTCCTGTGATTTCAATGCAAATGTTGAACTAGCAACAACGTGTACTACCTTGATGCCTTTTTCGTGGAAGCTTGCAGTCCATTTCTTTGGGCTACCTGCTGATGTGAACACCACATTAACGCCCTCCTCCATTATTACTTTTGCTCGTGGCTCATCATCGAACATAAGCGGTAGGTTCACTCCGAAAGGCTTATTGGTTGCTGCCTTACATTTGCGAATATGCTCACGAAGAAGTTCTGCATCCATACTGCCCGAACCAATTAGTCCTAGACCTCCTGCATTCGAAACAGCAGCAGCCAACTCCCAACCACTACACCACACCATACCACCACTAATGATAGGGTATTGAATATTAAAAAGTTCTGTTACTCTATTTTTCATATAATTGTTGTTTATTATTTCTCTAACTCTTGCCATATAAGTGCAGATGATCCTAGCACTGCGCTATTCTTATCATCGATTTGCGAAGGCAGTATCTTTACTTTATCCTTATAAACATATAGTATATTATCGTTCAATGACTTAATAGTAGGTTCTGCTATGTTGTCGAAAGCCTTTGCGAGTCCTCCAAATAGGAAAATCGCTTCTGGGGAAGTGAAAGCAACAGCGTCTGCTAGCGCTCTACCTAGAATATCGCCAGTGTAGTTGAATGCCTCTATTGCCAGTAAATCACCTTTGTCTGCCTCTTCGGCTATTTTTCTTGAATCTAATTCGTCGAAAGGTATTGAGCGCAGGTGACTCGGCAGAGTCGAGTCTGCAATTAGTTTATAGGCAGTTCGCTTGATACCAGTGGCAGATACATAAGTCTCCAAACAACCTTTTCTACCACAACCACAGTCCCTACCGTTGATACGCACTGTCACGTGTCCCAATTCGCCCGCATTTCCACAAGCTCCATATACAACCTTTCCGTCGACCACAATTCCACTGCCTAAGCCTGTGCCTAGGGTTACGACAATGAAATTTTTCATCCCCTGAGCACCTCCATACATCATCTCCCCAATTGCTGCCGCATTTGCATCGTTTGTAAGTATAGCTGGAATTGATAATCGTTGCGACATCTCCTGTACAATATTAATTTGCTCTGTCCAAGGAAGATTAACAGTATAATTGATAAAACCAGTGTAGTAGTTGCTATTTGGAGCACCAATTCCGATACCAACAAGCTCAATATCATTCAACTTAGATGCCAATGCTTTGATTGATGCGGTTAGCTCATCAAGAAACGCTAGGTGATTGCTCCCGTGTTTTGTGGTGGAGATTGAGCCCTCGCCATACATCTCTCCTTGGCGATCCACCAAGCCAAAAACTGTATTTGTACCACCAATATCTACTCCTACTGCTAATTTTCTCATAATTCAATCTTTTTATTAAATTCAAAAATCTAACCTTATTTTAAAATGGATAACCAATAGCAAAGTGCAGGGCTGTATTGTCGAAATCGAAGCCAGAGATCCATCTCTGTCCCTCTGCAAGGCTTGGGTCGTGGAGGCGAATACCCCAATCAAGCCTCAAAACGAAGAAACTAAGATCTAACCTTATGCCTACACCTGTATTGAATGCTAACTGTTTATAGAATTTGTCGAAATGAAAAACTGCTCTGTCATCTGTTTCCCCCTTGCCATTAGACCACACATTGCCCAGATCGAAGAACACTGCTCCACGCACCATCCCCCAGATAGGGAATCGCCCCTCAAGGTTTGCCTCTAGTCGAATGTCTCCAAGTTGATTTGGGAAGCCATCGTTGTTCTGAGGGTGAGGCTGTTCGCCTAGTCCCACATCACGAATTTGCCAACCGCGCATACTAGCGTTACCACCTGCATAGAACAGGCGTTCGAAAGGCATGGTTACGCTATTGTCATAGCCCAATCCACCACCTGCATAGAGCCTTGCTACAAGAGCGCTCTTTGGGGTGAAGTTATACTTGTAGCTATAATCTATATCCACTCTAGCATATTGTGCATAACGAATACCTAGCACAGTGTTGTGTTGCTCCCCTAGAGAAGACGTTGAGCTTTTAGCATTGAAAAGGCTATATCCTAAAGATAGGGTATTACCAGCAGTTTCGGCATTTAGTTTGACTGTATGGTTGCTACCTATCACTTTTAAATCATTAAACACAACACCAAACGTTGTTCCAGCAATGAGCTGATCGGTATAGGAGTTGCGTAGATATGGATTGGTCATTGAGTTGAGAAAATCTTCATCCACCCAAGGTAACCCTACATAGGTCAAAGATATAGGATTATAGTTAAACTGTAGTCTGCTGCCATTCGACCACGAGTAGCCAAAGGCTGTTGTTAGCATATGTCGTTTGTAGTCTGGTCTGTTGCGCAGATCGTAGCTTGCAGATATTTTAGATTCAATATTGTTGATAAACCTATTTTTATTGACCCTAAAAGGCACTATCAGTTTTGGGAACGATAGAGAACTTTGCACTCCAAGTTGGTAGGCATCGTTGCTGCTGCGACTATAAAATAAGTCATAACCAGCATCAAGCGATATATCAAAATATTCGGAGTGTCGGAACAGATTGCGATTACTGTATCCAATACTTGTTAGAATACTAGAGTAGTTGGCGTTTGAGGAGACCTCCATATCTGCACTTATGCCGTGTAGTTTCGAGGGTGTAAGTCGAATGTGAGCCGCAAGAGCTCCTGTCTGTGAGGTTGAATCATTGGCAGATAGGTTCTGATAATCTACAACAGCCGATCGGTAATACTTCATATTCATGAAGTTTCTAACTGTTAGATTTTGGTAGTATGGCGACCATATTGAATCTACACCAAACATTATCTGTCTGTCGAGGAATTTGGCAAGCACATTCTCCTTATCGCCTGAATAGAGATAGTCGATATTGTTTATTTGGACTGTATCGAACACTACGTTCTGTCCAATCATATTAGAAGAGTAGTCTGGGTAGACTGAAACTTGCTTTATTCGGTAGGTTTTGTGGGGTAGAGGCTTATCATTCACCTCATCCTCTAGGAAATTTATCTGCACAATTGCAGATTGAGTGTTCTTAAAGGTATCTATTAAATATGTAATATTACTCTGTCTGAAGGTATAGTAGCCCCTGTTGGCAAGCGCATCTTGAATTCTTTTGCGCTCCTGCTCCATATCGGGACGACTCAGAATACTGCCTTTTTGGATAAGGCTTTTTGCCATACTATCCATAACAATCTTCTCAATGCCCTTATCCTCAAAATTATAGATGACAGAGTCGATGAAATATGGTTCGTTTGCTTTTATGTTGTAGGTGATTTTTGCTCTCTTGCGGGCAAATTCAGCATCTAGGGTTATTTCGTTGTTAAGATATCCCTCTGATGCCATATAAATCTTCATATTCTCGACACTCTTGTCACTCTCTTCGAGGTCGTACAAGATAGGTTCCTGGCCTAACTTGCGCAAAGTGTTATTCCACCAGTTGTTTTTCTGAGGATTGCTCTGATAGTAGAGCCAAGTCCGAAAATCCACTCCTATGACACGAGTGTTGGGTGTTTGAGATAAAGGAATATACTCTAGCGGAGCACTTTTAGGCACTTTGAACCTTCTCTCCAATGAGTCTGGGTAGACTATGGAGATACTGTTCTTTGTTACCAGATACTGCCCCTCTTGAACATATTTAGTTACATTGCAAGAGGGAGAAATGGCAACAATGAGCAAAAGAGATAAAACTATTTTTATATACACTCTCATCGTCAAACAAAAACATAATATTTCTATCCAATAACACTAGCCATTCGCTTACGATCTACCTCCGATAGATATATCTTGCGCAGTCGAATAGCCTTTGGTGTCAGCTCTACATACTCATCACCTTTGATATACTCCAAAGCCTCCTCAAGGGAGAATATGATTGGCGGAGCGATGCTTGTTTTGTCGTCTGCTCCACTTGCACGCATATTTGTAAGCTTTTTAGATTTTGTTAGGTTTAGAACCATATCCTCAGAACGAGTATTCTCGCCTACAATCTGCCCACAGTATATCTCTTCGTTTGGAGCAACAAAGAACTTGCCTCTATCTTGTAGTTTGTTGATTGCGTATGCAAATGTTGAGCCTGTTTCCATTGCAATTAATGAACCATTGATACGCATTTCAATATCTCCAAAGTGCGGCTCAAAACCTTTAAGACGGTGAGTCATTACAGCCTCGCCACCAGTTGCAGTAAGTAGATTACTACGCAGGCCAATAATACCACGAGATGGGATCGAGAACATCAAGCGTGTACGTTCCTCCTTTGTTTCCATATTTTGGAGTAGACCCTTGCGCTTAGTGACCAACTCGATAGCACGTCCCGAGTACTCCTCTGGCAGGTCGATAGTCAACTCTTCAACTGGCTCGCACTTAACTCCATCGATCTCCTTTATAATAACTCTTGGTTGACCAACCTGTAACTCATAACCCTCACGACGCATAGTTTCGATAAGTACACTTAAATGAAGAACGCCTCGTCCAAAGACAATAAAGCTATCGGCAGTTGCGCCTTGCTCTACTCTTAGGGCAAGATTTTTCTCTAGCTCCTTATCCAAACGCTCCTTTAGGTGGCGAGAGGTAACAAACTTACCATCTCTACCAAAGAATGGAGAGTCGTTAATGGTGAATAGCATACTCATTGTTGGTTCGTCAATAGCAATTGGCTCTAGTGCTTCTGGGTTTTCGAAATCTGTGATTGTGTCTCCAATCTCAAAGCCCTCAACACCTACAACTGCACAAATCTCGCCACAACCAATCTTTTCTACCTTCTCCTTACCAAGACCCTCAAAAAGCATCAACTCTTTGATTCGAGATTTGATAAGTGTCTGCCCATCACGCTTTGCTAGGGTGACTGGCATATTAGATTTTAGCTCTCCACGAGTAAGCTTACCCACTGCAATACGCCCAATGTATGGAGAGTGTTCAAGTGAGGTGATTAGCATCTGAGGAGTTCCCTCCGCCACCTGTGGGGCAGGAATTTCCTCGATGATAGTCTCTAGTAGAGGTATAATATTGTCGGTAGGTTCTCTCCAATCGAGCGACATCCAACCCTGCTTTGCACTACCATAAACCGTTTTGAAATCTAGCTGATCTTCAGTTGCATCAAGCGAAAACATTAGATCAAAGACCTCCTCCTGTACCTCGTCTGGGCGACAGTTGGTCTTGTCAACCTTATTCACCACCACGATAGGTTTCTTACCCATCGATATTGCTTTTTGAAGAACAAAGCGTGTTTGTGGCATTGTTCCCTCAAAGGCATCTACAAGCAGTAGTACCCCGTCGGCCATATTCAACACACGCTCCACCTCACCCCCAAAATCTGAGTGACCTGGAGTGTCGATAATGTTGATTTTATAATCTTTGTATTTTACAGACACATTTTTTGCAAGGATTGTAATTCCTCGCTCTCTTTCGAGGTCGTTGTTGTCGAGGATTAATTCCCCTGCGGTCTCTTTCGAGTGAAATAGTCCTTGAAGAATCATCTTGTCTACAAGGGTAGTTTTTCCGTGGTCTACGTGCGCAATAATTGCTATGTTTCTTAAATTCTGCATAATTATCTTCTATCTTCTCTGCCTCGTCGTGAGGCTTTTATTGTAAATTAACAGTGGCTCACACCACAACCTGAGCAGCTACTATCGCAACTACTATCCTCTTTTACGCCCTTTAGTCGCTTCTCTTCCTGCATAATTGTTTTTGCAGTGCAGACAAGCCCAAGTTGCTTCATATTGTCATTTGTTCCCACATCGCTTTGTAGGTCTCTGCCCTTTCTTAGGCGAGTGATTGCTAGCCCCAGCATCATCACCCCAAGGGCTACGACAGCGACGGCAAGCATCAAAAAAAATTGTTCCATTTCTAAACGTTAGAGGCGAAGCCCCAAAAAATTATTAATCAAGGCTTTTGCGCCACTGTATCAGTGGCGGATTACCTCTTAAACTATTCTGCAAAGATACAACTATTTATCCAGTATAGCGGATAAAAAAGCACAATTTAGGAAGTCTCACAAAAAATATAAAATTATATCATTGATTTACAGCTGATTAGCAATTTTTTCTAAAAAAAGTGTAAAAATATTTTGGCAGAAGAGAAAAGATGTCGTATCTTTGCACCACAAACGAACGGTGTGGTAGTTCAGCTGGTTAGAATACCTGCCTGTCACGCAGGGGGTCGCGGGTTCGAGTCCCGTCCATACCGCAAGAAAGAGAGCTTAGGCTCTCTTTTTTCGTTATGGTCGGGGCTCTCAAATCCCGCGACCCCCGAAAAGCTTGCTTTGTAAAGCAAGCGCATAAAACATAGTCGCCCAACCACGTGCTCTAGCACGTGAGTTCGAGTCCCGTCCGTTATCAGAACCTTTATAGCTTAAAATCAAC
>CAYJOF010000028.1:0-11674 GCA_964371765.1 uncultured Rikenellaceae bacterium | reverse complement strand
ATGTCAGTTCATTTCTGCATAAAGCTTTGATAATTTCTTTCTTAAATGCAGTACTGCGTATCTTTTTTGCGAGATTAATGTGTTGATTGGAATGTCTGTTACCTCAGATATTTCTTTGAATGACACTCCTTGTAACTCGTTTAATTCAAATATATTACGTTGCTGTTCAGGCAACTCTTTCAATGCGATGCTTAGCTCCTCTCTAATAATACTGTTTATTAATTCTTTCTCTGGAGTACTATCTTCGTCTGACAAAAATTCTGCTAGAGGGATATCTAGTACCTCATTATTGTTACCTCTAGTAATATGTGGCATATCGCTCTCTCGCATCTTTCGTGATCTATCTACTATCATATTTCTTGCAACTTTATAAAGCCACGCTGAAGCATTTTCGATAGATTGTTGCTCGCCATCGCTTATTATAAATTTGTAGAATAGATCATGTAACAAATCCTCAGACTCAGAGTCCGAGGACAAATGCTTAGTGATAAAGCTTTTTAGTGCTGTTGAGTATCTATTGAAGATACTTTCTGCCCTATTTTTCGACATTTTTTGAGCGCTTATTCATATACTCTCTGATATATTCTCTCTTTTGCTCCTTAGACATCTCTTTGAGCTCATCTCTTATTTTTCTGTGTTCCGATTTGTGTTTTATCCCCCCAAACCCTCCAAAGAGTAGTCTGGATAGTACTATCATTCCCAATGATTGTAAATAATTTAGCTCTGTCCAACCTATTACCGACGGTATGATAGAGTTCCACAAATACATCACCACTAGCCCTGAGATAGCAAATATTGCTAGATAAATTATAGGTTTTAATGCTTTAGTTCTCATTTTTACTCATGTTTTGTGATAGAATTAAGTTTATTGCAGCAAAGTTACACATTTTTTTGACACATTTACCACAACCTACACAGGCATCAAAATTTGTCACTTCTGCGTGCCCGTTAATCATGCTGAATACCTCTCTTTTGCACATCTTAGCACATTTTGCGCACCCTACACAGTTCTCTTCTATTATCTCTAATACTTCAACTTTTTTTGGTTTCTTGAATCTCATTTTTAGCTTATGAAGCATATTTTTTCTCCTTTTTTGGTTTGTTTATACATTAGTAGACGATTCAGTGTTGTCAATATTTTACAAATTTTGCAATTTTTTCGCCGACCATTAAAGTTTTTCTCTTGCACTACTATTATATATAGTATCAACTTTGTTATTAAGCACTTGCCATATTTTTGTCATTATTTGGAATTGTGCTCACTTGTTCAGTGCGATGATCCAATTTGCTAGGCGAAGAGATTCAATAGTCAAATAAAAAAAATAGCGTAATTTATTGAGTTATAGTGCGAAATATAAAAATTTTTTATATCTTTGTGGTCTGAATCTTGCTGAAAAGTGGGCTTTGGATATTTTGGTGACTTTTGTAAGTTGCTAAAATACAGAGATATAGGAGTTGTTGGCGTCGTTGAAATTTAAGGTTTTGACGATGCTATATCTCCATAAATTTGAAAACTAAATAATTAATAATAGGGGGGTAGTTCCCTCTGAAGAACAAAAAATTTAATAATTAACTGTAAAAATGTCAGGACTAATTGGAAAAAAAATCGGAATGACTTCCGTTTTCAGTGCCGAGGGAAAAAACATTCCATGCACTGTTATTGAGGCTGGTCCATGTGTTGTTACGCAAATCAGAACTGTTGAGACCGATGGCTACTCTGCAATTCAACTTGCCTATGACGAGAAAAAGGAAAAACACACCAGCAAAGGTCTACTAGGTCATTTTGCAAAAGCAAACACCACTCCTAAGCGTAAGCTAGTAGAATTCCCTTTTGAAGAAGGAATTTCACTAGGCGACACCGTTACTGTTGAGTCGTTTAACGAGGGTGACTGGATCGATGTAGTAGGTATTTCAAAGGGTAAAGGTTTCCAGGGCGTTGTGAAACGTCACGGATTTGCCGGCGTAGGTGGCCAAACACATGGTCAGCACAATCGTCTGCGTGCTCCAGGTTCTCTTGGTGCATCTTCGTACCCATCACGAGTGTTCAAAGGTATGCGCATGGCAGGCCGCACTGGTGGAAATCAAGTTAAAGTTCTTAACATCAAGATCCTTAAAGTGATCCCTGAGAACAATCTTCTTCTTGTGAAGGGTTCTCTACCAGGAGCTAAAGGTTCTTATCTAATCATGGAGAATTAATGATGGAATTAGTAGTATTAAATGCAGAAGGTCTTCAGACCGAAAACAAAGTAGTTCTGAAGGATGAGATCTTTGGTCTAGAGCCAAACGATCACGCAATCTACCTAGATGTTAAGCAGTATTTAGCAAATCAACGTCAAGGAACTCACAAAGCAAAGCAGCGTGGTGAGGTGTCTGGATCAACTCGCAAACTAAAAAAACAAAAAGGTACTGGTGGTGCACGTTGTGGTAGCATTAAGTCTCCTCTTTTTGTTGGTGGTGGTAGAGTATTCGGACCAGTTCCAAGAGATTATAGCTTTAAGCTAAACAAAAAACTAAAGCAATTGGCTCGTAAGAGTGCTCTTTCATACAAAGCTCAGGCTGAAGCAATCACGGTTGTTGAAAATGTTATGATGGATACTCCTAAGACCAAAGCGTTCATCTCACTGGTTAAAAATCTTAACTTGACTGATAAGAAGATTCTAGTAGTAGTAGAGGCTGGAAATTACAACCTTAAGCTATCTGCAAGAAACCTTCCAAAGGTTAAAGTTATTGATGCAGCTAACATCAACACTTATGATGTAATGAATTGCACAAATATTCTGTTTGTTGATTCTGCATCTGTGGGCGTAGTTAATCAAATGTTTGGACTATAAAAGAATACAGAGCAATGGAAATTTTGAAAAAGCCTATTCTTACAGAAAAGATGTCGATTCAGGGCGAAAAAATGAATCGTTACGGCTTCGTAGTTGACAAAAGAGCCAACAAAATCGAAATAAAAACAGCCGTAGAAGCTATGTATAACGTTATAGTTACCGACGTTAATACGCTAAACTACAAGGGTAAGGTTAAGAGCCGTTTTACAAAAGCTGGACTTCTATCAGGTACAGCGGGTAGAGCTAAGAAGGCTATCGTAACCCTTAAGGATGGTGACACAATTGATTTTTACAGTAATATCTAGAAAAGATGGGAGTAAGAAAGTTTAGACCAATAACACCTGGTCAAAGACATAAAGTTATAGGTACTTTTGATGATATAACCTGTTCAGTACCTGAGAAATCATTACTTTCTCCACTAAAGCGTAGTGGTGGTCGTAATAACTCTGGTAAAATGACAATGCGTTATATCGGTGGTGGCCACAAAAAACAGTATCGTTTGATCGACTTCAAGCGTGATAAAGACAATATGCCAGCTACTGTTAAAACTATTGAGTACGATCCGAACCGTTCGGCACGTATCGCACTAGTAGTTTATACAGATGGTGAGAAGCGTTATATCATTGCGCCTAACGGTCTTAAAGTTGGAACAGTTATCGAAAGTGGTGCTGGAGTAGCTCCTGAGATGGGTAATGCCCTTCTTCTATCGGAGATTCCTCTAGGTACAACTATCCATAACATCGAACTTAACCCAGGACAAGGTGCAGTTATGGCACGTTCTGCTGGTTCTTATGCACAGCTATTGGCTCGTGAGGGCAAATACGCAATCATTAAGCTACCTTCAGGCGAAACTCGTATGGTGCTAGTTACATGTCGTGCTACGATAGGTACAGTATCTAACCCAGACCACATCCTTGAATCTCATGGTAAGGCTGGTCGTAAGCGTTGGTTAGGTATTCGTCCACGTGTACGTGGTGTTGCAATGAACCCTGTAGATCACCCAATGGGTGGTGGTGAAGGTCGTTCATCGGGAGGACACCCACGTTCTCGTAAGGGTCTATTGGCTAAAGGTTACAAAACTCGTAACCCTAAGAAGCAGACCTCTAAGTTTATCATAGCAAAAAGGAATAAGTAAATCATTTAATTAGTTACGAAATGAGCCGTTCACTTAAAAAAGGCCCTTTTATAGAGCCTAAATTAGAAGGTAGAGTTATCGCACAGAATGAAGGCGGTAAGAAAACAGTTATCAAAACATGGTCTCGTGCTAGTATGATTTCACCTGATTTTGTTGGTCATACTATTGCAGTGCACAACGGAAACAAGTTCATCCCTGTTTATGTAACAGAAAATATGGTTGGACACAAGCTAGGTGAGTTCGCTCCTACTAGAAACTTCCGTGGACATGGTGGTAATAAGAAAAAATAGTGTAAATAAGAAACAAGTTAAATAATGGGTGCAAGAAAAAGTAAAAGAGCCGAGCAATTAAAGGCTGAGAAGATGAGTAAAGCTATTGCTATTCTCAGAAATTGCCCAACTTCACCTCGCAAAATGCGTATTGTCGCTGATATTATCAGAGGTGTAGAGATTAACAGAGCCTTGGGTATTCTTCGCTTTAGCAAGAAAGAGGCATCTACAAGATTAGAGACACTGTTGCGTTCAGCAATCGCTAACTGGGAAGCTAAAAATCCAGAAGAGCGTTTAGAGGATACTCCACTATGTGTTAAGGAGATCTTTGTTGATGGTGGCAGAATGCTCAAGCGTATTCAACCAGCTCCACAAGGTAGAGCTCACAGAATCCGCAAACGTTCAAATCACGTTACAATTGTAGTAGACAAAATAGTTGAGAAAACAAACAAAAACACAAAGTTAGATGGGACAGAAAGTTAATCCAATATCGAACAGATTAGGAGTAATCCGAGGCTGGGATTCATCTTGGTATGGAAGCAAGAAAGATTTTTCTACAAAGCTTGTAGAAGATGCTAAGATCCGTGAGTACTTGACAGCTCGTCTAGCAAAGGCAAGTATCTCAAAAATTATTATTGAAAGAACACTTAAACTAATAACAGTTACTATCAGTACAGCTCGTCCAGGGTTGATTATTGGTAAAGGTGGTCAAGAGGTAGATAAACTAAAGGAGGAGTTGAAGAAAATCACTAAGAAGGATATTCAAATCAACATCTTTGAGGTTCGTCGTCCTGAGCTAGATGCAACAATCGTTGGTAACAACATTGCTCGTCAGATCGAAGGTCGTATCTCTTACCGTCGTGCTGTTAAGACTGCAATTGCATCTTCAATGCGTATGGGCGCAGAAGGTATTAAAATTCAGATCGCAGGTCGTGTTGGTGGTGCTGAGATGGCTCGTACAGAGACATACAAAGAGGGTAGAATTCCTCTACACACTATCCGTGCAGATGTGGATTATGCACTTTGCGAGGCACTAACAAAGGTTGGTTTGCTTGGTATTAAAGTGTGGATTTGCAACGGTTTGGTTTATGGTAAGCGTAGCCTTTCACCACTTGAGGGTATGGCTGCAGTAGCTGCTGCTCCTTCTGCGAAAGGTGGCAGACCACAATCAAAACCACGTCGTGGCAACAATAACAAAAATTTTAAGAAGAAGTAGTCAGACTAAAAAGTAATAAATATGTTACAGCCAAAAAAGACAAAATTCAGAAGAATGCAGAAAGGCCGTATGAAAGGTCTGGCTCAAAGAGGCAACCAGTTGGCTTACGGGTCATTTGGTCTTAAAGCTCTTGATTCTGCTTGGATTACAGGACGCCAAATCGAGGCAGCTCGTCAGGCAATTGTACGTTATATGAAGCGTGAGGGACAAATCTGGATTAAGATTTTCCCAGATAAGCCAATCACTAAGAAACCAGCCGAGGTACGTATGGGTAAGGGTAAGGGTGCTCCAGAGGGATTTGTTGCTCCAGTTACCCCAGGTCGTATCTTGATTGAGATTGAGGGTGTTTCACTAGAGGTAGCTCAAGAGGCATTGCGCCTAGGAGCTCAGAAACTTCCAATCAAGGTTAAGTTTATTGTAAGAAAAGATTTTACTCAAAACTCAATTTAATCCAATAAGAAATGAAAGCACAAGAAATAAGAGAACTTTCAGTCGAGGAATTGAAAGAGAGAATCGAGGCAGAGAAGGTTGCATTGAACACAATGAAATTGCAACACGCTGTTACTCCAGTAGAGAATCCTACTACAATTAACAAGCTACGTAAGGATATTGCTCGTATGCAAACCATTCTTACTGAGAAGCAAAAATAAACGCTAAAAACATTTGAAAATGGAAAGAAATCTTAGAAAAGAGAGAATAGGCGTTGTTGTTAGCAACAAGATGGAAAAATCTGTTGTTATTGCTGTTAAGAGAAAGGTTAAGCATCCAATCTATGGCAAATTCGTTAACAAAACTACAAAGTTCGTTGCTCACGACGAGAAGAACGATTGTGGTATTGGCGATACAGTAGCCATTATGGAAACAAGACCTCTTAGCAAAACAAAACGTTGGAGGGTAGTTGAAATAATTGAAAGAGCTAAATAATTATGATACAACAAGAAAGTAGACTATCGGTAGCTGATAACAGTGGTGCAAAAGAGGTACTATGTATCAGAGTATTAGGCGGAACGAAGAAGCGTTATGCGTCTATCGGTGATAAAATCAAAGTGACTGTAAAGAGCGCAACCCCACATGGCGATGCTAAAAAGGGTAAAGTGTATAATGCAGTTGTAGTAAGAACAAAGAAAGAGGTGCGTCGTCCAGATGGCTCTTACATCCGTTTTGATGACAATGCGGTTGTATTGCTAAACGGACAGGGCGATATGACAGCAACCCGTATTTTCGGACCTGTTGCTCGTGAGCTTCGAGAGAACTTTATGAAGATTGTTTCTCTTGCACCGGAAGTATTGTAAACAAATAAAAAGTTACACAGATGTCTAAATTACATATCAAAAAAGGTGACCTTGTTTACGTAAACGCTGGTAGCCAAAAGGGAAAGCAAGGTAATGTGCTTGAGGTATTGGTTGATAAGAATCGTGCTGTGGTTGAAGGACTTAATATGATTAGTAAGCATACTAAACCATCGGCAAGTGCTCCACAAGGCGGTATTATCAAAAAAGAGGCCCCAATTCACATCTCAAACTTGCAGGTAATCGATCCTAAGATTGGTAAGCCAACTAGAATCGGTCGCAAAGAGAATAGTCAAGGAAAATTAGTACGTTACGCTAAAAAATCAGGTGAGGAGATCAAGTAATGGCATATATACCTTCATTAAAAACCAAGTATAAGGAAGAGATTATTCCTGCTTTGGTAAAAGAGTTCGGTTATAAGAGCACAATGCAAGTGCCAAAGATCGAAAAAATAGTAGTTAATCAGGGTATCGGACAAGCAGTTGCCGATAAGAAGATTATTGATGTTGCACAGCAAGAGCTATCGTTGATCGTTGGTCAGAAAGCTGTAATCACTCACTCAAAGAAAGATATTTCTAACTTCAAACTTCGTAAGGGTATGCCAATTGGTGTGCGTGCTACGTTGCGTGGTGTTAAGATGTATGAGTTCCTAGAGAGATTGATTCGTATTTCTCTACCAAGGGTTCGTGACTTTAAAGGTATCAACGCTAAGTTGGACGGAAGAGGAAACTACACTTTGGGTATCAAAGAGCAGATTATCTTCCCAGAGATCGATATCGATAAGGTAAACAAAATCCTAGGTGTTGAGATTACTTTCGTTACAACAGCCGAAACAGATGAGGAGGCAAGCAAATTGCTAACTCTATTCGGTCTACCTTTTAAAAAGAATAACTAAAACTAAGAAAGCATGGCAAAAGAATCAATGAAAGCGCGTGAGGCGAAGCGTCAAAAATTAGTAGATCGCTACGCTGCAAAACGTGCAGAGCTAAAAGAGGCTGGTGATTATGCGGGATTAGCTAAACTACCTAGAAACTCGAACCCTATTCGTCTGCACAACCGTTGCAAACTTACAGGTCGTCCAAGAGGATATATGAGAGATTTTGGTATTAGCCGTATCACTTTCCGTGAGTTAGCTTCTAACGGTATGATACCAGGGATTAAGAAAGCTAGTTGGTAATAGCAATAGCCTAAACCCCGATGATGAGAATGTAGATGTTTATCGATCTCTCATCTAGGGGTAAATATTGATAATTTTTTAATCAATTAAATATTTATAACAATGACTGATCCAATAGCGGATTTCCTAACAAGGATTAGAAACGCAGTGAAAGCAAACCACAAGGTGGTTGAAGCTCCTGCATCAAACATTAAGAAAGAGATGACTAAGATTCTTCACGATCAAGGTTATATCTTAGCTTACAAATTCTCGACAGACGAGAGAGGTCACGAGGTGATAAAGATTGCTTTGAAGTATCACCCAAAAACTCGTGTACCTGCAATTAAGAATCTAGTACGTGTATCACGTCCAGGTCTTCGTCGTTACACCTCAGTAGCAGAAATGCCTAAGGTTATCAACGGACTTGGTATCGCTATCCTATCAACTCCTAAAGGTGTTATCACCAACAAGCAGGCGATCGTGGATAACGTAGGTGGTGAGGTACTATGTTACATTTATTAATCTTAAACTTTTAAACAATGTCAAGAATTGGAAAACAACCTGTAAACTTGCCTAAAGGTGTAACGGCGACTCTATCTGCCGACAACGTGGTAAGCGTAAAAGGACCTCTTGGTGAGTTGAGTCAGAAGATTGATTCTGATATCACTGTAGAAATCGAAGAGGGTGTTATTACTTTTACTCGTCCAACAAACCAACCTCGTCACCGTTCTATGCATGGACTGTACCGCGCACTTGTGAACAACATGGTAGTAGGGGTATCAACAGGCTACAAAACACAACAGGAGCTTGTAGGTGTTGGATATAAGGCTACAGCAAACGGACAAATCCTAGAGCTTAGTCTTGGTTACTCTCACGATATCTATCTTCAGATCCCATCTGAGGTGAAGGTGGAGGCTCTAACTGAGAAAAAGGGTAATCCTATCGTTACTTTAACATCTAGTGACAAACAATTAATTGGTCAAGTAGCAGCTAAGATTCGCTCTCTACGTAAGCCTGAGCCATACAAAGGTAAAGGTATTAAGTTCGTAGGTGAGGTATTGCGTCGTAAGGCTGGTAAATCTGCAAATGCTAAATAGTAAAAATTATGGCACTAAGTAAAATTGAAAGAAGAAGACGCATTAAAATGCGTGTCCGCAAACATATTAGCGGAACGGCTGAAAGACCACGTATGTCAGTATTCAGAAGTAATAAACAAATATATGTGCAGCTAATTGATGATGTAGCGGGAGTAACTTTAGTATCAGCGTCGTCTAAGGACAAAGCTCTGGTAGCAGAAGTGGCTAACAAAACTAATAAAGAGATTGCTGCATTGGTAGGAGGACTTGTTGCAAAACTTGCTACTGAGAAAGGTATCCAAACTGTTTCTTTTGATAGAAATGGTTACCTATATCACGGTAGAGTTCAAACGTTGGCTGACGCTGCTAGAGAGGGCGGCCTTAAATTCTAAAAATTATGTCTGTAAACAATAACATAAAAAGAGTTAGAACAAGTGATCTTGAGTTGAAAGATAGACTTGTAAGCATCAACCGTGTTACTAAGGTAACAAAGGGTGGTCGTACTTTTAGCTTCTCAGCAATCGTTGTGGTTGGTGATGAGAAGGGCGTAGTTGGTTTCGGTTTGGGTAAAGCAAACGAGGTTACAGCTGCTATCGCTAAGGGTATCGAAGATGCTAAGAAAAATTTGATTAGAGTTCCTGTCCTAAACGGAACAATACCTCACGAGCAAGAGTTCAAATTCTCTGGCTCAAGAGTCTTGATTAGACCAGCTGCTCCGGGTACTGGAGTAATTGCAGGTGGTGCGATGCGTGCTGTTTTCGAGAGTGTTGGTATTCACAACATTCTTGCAAAATCTAAAGGCTCTTCTAACCCTCACAACCTTGTGAAAGCTACAATCTTTGCTCTTGCAGAGCTTCGTGATGCTCACACAATCGCTGAGACAAGAGGTATCTCTTTAACTAAAGTATTTAACGGTTAATCATTCGAGTATTACTATGGAAAGAATAAGAATTACACAAGTAAGAAGCAGAATTGGTGCAACAAAAAACCAAAAACTTAATTTGGACTCACTAGGTTTGAAGAAAATCAATCAAACTGTTGAGCACGATGCATCGATTCAGATTCTTGGAATGGTTACTAAGGTGAAGCACCTAGTTATAGTAGAAGAAGTAAAGTAGTTAATAATTTTACAATTAGAGAACAATGAATCTAAGTAATCTAACACCGGCAGCAGGTTCGGTAAGAAAAAATAAAAGAGTTGGACGTGGACAAGGTTCTGGTCGTGGTGGTACGTCTACACGTGGTCACAAAGGAGCTAAATCACGTTCAGGTTACTCTCGCAAAAGAGGTTTCGAGGGTGGTCAGATGCCACTTCAACGTCGTTTGCCTAAGTTTGGTTTCACAAACATCAATCGTGTTGAGTACAAGGCAATTAACCTAGCAACAATCGAAGAGTTGGCTAAGAAACTTAACGTAACTGAGATCTCTATTGAGACTTTGGTAGAGGCTGGTTTTGCATCAAAGAACAGCTTGATTAAGATACTAGGTGATGGTATACTAACTCAAAAACTTGAAATCTCAGCTCACGCTTTCTCGAAGAGTGCTATTGCGGCAATCGAAAAGAACGAAGGCAAAGCAATTAAACTTTAACACTCTATGAAAAAGCTAATCGAAACGCTCAAGAATATCTATAAGATTGAAGAACTTAGAAACAAGATAATTTTCACATTAGGTCTTGTAACTATTTATCGATTAGGCAGCTTCGTAACCCTACCTGGTATAGATCCAGGGGCGCTTACAGCTCTACAAAACCAAGTTGATGGCAATGGTCTTTTGGGACTATTGAACATCTTCTCGGGTGGAGCATTCTCTAACGCCTCTATTTTTGCACTAGGTATTATGCCATACATCTCGGCCTCAATCGTGATTCAACTTTTGGGAATTATGGTTCCATATTTTCAAAGAATCCAGAGAGAGGGAGAGAGTGGTACACGCAAGCTAAATCAGTGGGTGCGCTATCTAACAATAGTTGTATTGTTGATTCAAGCGCCAACCTATATCGCAAACCTTCATAGCCAACTTGGCGCTGATGCGTTTGTTATGGGAAGTACCTTCTGGTTTACAGTAGTTTCGACTATTGTGCTTATTGCAGGTACTATGTTTGTGTTGTGGTTAGGTGAGAAAATTACTGACAAAGGTATCGGTAATGGTGTATCTATCATTATTATGGTAGGTATCATCGCTCGTCTTCCGCACGCATTTATTGCAGAGCTTAACACACGTTTCACTGAGCAGACTGGTGGTCCTGTACTACTAGTTGTTGAGTTGATTCTACTTTATTTGGTATTTGCAGCTACTATTGCACTTGTGCAAGGTTCTCGTCAGATCCCAGTTCAGTATGCTAAGCGAGTAGTTGGTAACACTAAATTTGGTGGTGCACGTCAGTACATCCCACTAAAAGTAAACGCAGCTGGCGTTATGCCTATCATCTTTGCTCAGGCATTGATGTTCATACCTATGCTTTTTGGCAAGTTTGAGGCAACTAGCGGTATTGCTCCGGCATTTGCAGATTATACTGGTTTCTGGTATAACTTTACATTTGCGATTTTGGTAATGATGTTTACCTACTTCTACACTGCAATTACTATTAGTCCTAATATGATGGCAGAGGATATTAAGAGAAACGGTGGATTTATCCCGGGTATTAAGCCAGGTGCTGAGACCGCGTCTTATATCGAAACAATTATGTCGCGTATTACGCT
>CAYJOF010000027.1:0-11832 GCA_964371765.1 uncultured Rikenellaceae bacterium | reverse complement strand
GATTAAGAATGTGTTGAGGGTAGAAATAGATAAGTCAGAATCAAAGAGAGAGATTTTCCCTTTGGCTGAGCTGCTTCTATTTCTCGATCCTTCGTTGAGATTTAATAAAAATAACTCGCCTGAGCATCGCAAAATTAAAAATCATCCTCCTGCTGCAAAACTAGATCAACCCTCTATAAAGGAGCATAAAACTACCTCAATTGTTGGTAGAGTGGTGAGTGTTTTATCAATAGTTATTATTGTCGCATCTTTAATCGCTATTGTAATTTGGTACTCTAATCAATAGTATTTATCTAATTGAAATTTGTAGTTGTAATTAACTATTTTATAATCAATGTGATAAGTGATGTATTATTTGATTGAGACAAAAATAATTTGAAATTTATTTGGTAGAGTGGAAAATAATTTTTAATTTTAGGAAAATTTTATAAATAATGGAAAAGAAAGAGGAGAAAAAAAGTAATAATATGCCAAAAATATTGGCATCAGTTGCAGTTGTTTGTGGAGCAGTAGCTCTTTACCTGATTTTTGGTACAGAAAAGACCCCTGAACCTGCCCCAGTGCCAGTAGTGGTAGAGGAGGTGATTGAAGCCCCTAAACCAGCACCTGCCCCAGCACCAGCTCCTAAGCACGACCCTTATTCACCGCAAGAGGGTAAGCTATACCTAGTTGTTCATACATTCTATGAGCCGGGATTCTACAAATATGAGCTAGAGCGAATGCTTGATAGAGGAGAAAAGCCGTTCACTTACCACTCGCGTGGTAGAGACTTCTTGATGTTTGAATCACCAAACCAAGACAGATACAGCAAAGAGGCCGTAGAGATGCAGCTAAAACACGAGGGTAGTTGGTTTACAACATACTCAAAGTAGTAACAGAAAGAAAAATGTGAGAGGGGGCATTTAGCCCCCAAATAATCGATAATAATAGTAAATAGAGAGATGAATTTAGTAGAGTAGAGGGTGGTCAGAAGTGCGAGCCTTGTGATAAGGTAGCTAAATAGTAGCACTTAGTTGTGAATTGAGTTGAGATACCACCCTAGTAAAGCGCGTGAGCGTGATAAGCAGATTAACCCCAGTCCCTTTTGAGGATAAATCTTAGTGGGTTAAGTATTAGTATAGTGTGAGTACTATTATTCGAGATTATTGGATGCGATATACGATAATTAATAATATTAACAACTTTAAATTTTTACACAATGAGAGAGTATTTAGCAAAGGAGATTAAGAACATTGTCCTACTAGGTAGTGCAGGTTCTGGTAAAACGACTTTCGCCGAGGCGATGGCCTATGAGGGTAAAGTAATCAACCGTATCGGTACTATCGAGGATAATTCAACAGTTTCGGACTACACCGAAATAGAGCAGCAGTACAAACGCTCAATCTACTCATCTGTACTATATTCCGAATTCAATAACTATAAACTAAACATAATCGATACCCCGGGATCGGACGATTTTTGCGGAAATCTATTCTCGGCCTTTAAGGTTGCCGATTTGGGTGTAATGTTTATCAATGCTCAAGAAGGATTTGAGACAGGTACAGAAATCCAGAGCCGTTATGCAGAGAAGAACGGCAAACCAATCATATACCATATTAACCAACTAGACTCACCTAAGGCAGATTGGGAGATGGCATACGCATCATTAGAGGCATCTTCAAACGTAAAGCCTGTAATCGTGCAGTATCCCGTTAATCCCGGGGAGGGATTCAATACATTTATCGATGTGTTGTTAATGAAGTGTTTCACCTTTACCGACAACGTTGGTACACGTACCGAGATTGATATTCCTGAGAATGAAATTGAGAGAGCTAAAGAACTTCACAATACCCTAGTAGAGACGGCAGCAGAGAACGATGAGGCTCTTATGGAGCTATATTTCGAGAAAGGTACACTTACAGAGGATGAGATGCGTGAGGGTCTTAAAATTGGTCTATCGCAGCGTTCACTTGCTCCTGTTTTTTGCGGTTCGGGTAAGAATGTGGTAGGTGTTAAACGTCTGATGGAGTTTATCACCAGAGTTGCTCCAGGTCCGCTTAAAGCTCCTTTGTTTAAGGCAGTTACTGGAGAGAGTATTGAAGCTAAGGCAGATGCAGATACTATTATATTTGTATACAAAACTGCTATTGAGCCGCACCTTGGAGAGGTTAGCTACTTTAGAGTTATCTCTGGTAAAGTGTCGGAGGGTCAAGAGCTTATAAATCTAGGTTTTGGCGCAAATAAAGAGAAAATTTCTCAAATATTCCTAGCCGCAGGCAAGAACCGTCAAAGAATCTCGTCGCTTAATGCAGGTGATTTGGGATGTACAGTTAAGTTGAAGTCCGTACGTACAAACCACACCCTAGCTAGTCCTGGTTGTGAGTTGGAAATCGAGCCAATCGAGTTCCCAAAATCTAGATTCCATACCGCTATTTGTTCAAAGGTTACGGGTGAGGATGAAAAATTGGGTGATGCACTTAATAAGATTCACTTTGAAGACCCATCTATTATTGCCGAATATTCTAAGGAGTTGAAGCAGACTATTGTATCTGGTCAAGGGGAGCACCATATCAATATTATGAAATGGACTCTTCTAAATAAATTTAAGTTGGATGTAGATCTATTTGCTCCAAAGATTCCTTATCGAGAGACAATCACTAAGCCTGCAACAGCCTCTTATCGCCACAAAAAACAATCTGGTGGTGCAGGGCAGTTCGGTGAGGTTAATATCGTTATTGATCCATACCACGAAGGTGAGCCTGATATGTCTAAATACAAAGTTGATGGACGAGATATTGTTCTCAATGTGAGAGGCAAGGAGGAGCATCAACTTGACTGGGGAGGAAAACTTGTATTCTACAACTGTATTGTAGGTGGAGTTATCGATAATCGATTTATGCCAGCAATCGTTAAGGGACTTATGGAGAAGATCGAGAATGGACCACTTACTGGATCATACGCTCGTGATATTCGTGTTGCTCTATTCGATGGTAAAATGCACCCAGTTGATTCAAATGAGATATCGTTTAAGCTAGCTGCTCGTAACGCATTTAAGGAGGCATTCCGTAATGCTGGTCCTAAGATTATGGAGCCGATATATAGTCTTGAGGTTCTTGTTCCGTCAGATAAGATGGGTGATGTAATGAGTGACCTACAAAACCGCAGAGCAATAGTTGAGGGTTTCTCTAGCGTTAAAGGATTTGAGGTATTGAACGTTAAGGTGCCTCTAGCTGAGATGTATCGCTACTCGACATCACTTAGCTCTATAACTAGTGGGCGTGCGACCTTCTCTATGACCTACGACTCGTACCAGCAGGTGCCGTCTGATGTTCAGGATAAACTGCTTAAAGCTTATGTGGACGAAGACAAAGAGGATTAAAATTATTAGTGTCTGAGGAAATTTCGGTTTGAACAGCTGCACATCATTTTTAACCTCAAGCCCGCTCTAAGAGCGTCACTGCTCAAGTACACGTGTACTCCACGCAGTGATTTGAGGCTAAAACTAATGCACATCTGTCCAAACTAGATTAAAATCTTTAATAATGAAATTGTCTCAAAATCATTTTTGATATAAATTTCTTGCAGCAGAGGCTGTCTCGAATCATTCGAGACAGCCTCTATTGCTTAAATTTCTCCTAAATTGCTTCTGGTAGTAGGATAGCTGTTGGAGTTTAATCTCTGAAATCAATTACCTCAACATCGGCATATTTCGATGCGTCGAATTCAAATAGTGAATCGGGTATTATCTCTCCAAAATATGTTTTTACAATTCGTATAACCAATTTTTGAGATGAATCTGTTGGGATGATAATTGCGCCTATTTGATTAGCCCTTACCTCAATTTCAACCTCCCTGCCTATGCCCTTAATCTTGTTGTTGGTTAGCTTGTAACGCTCTATCCCCACCTCATTTGAGATTAGTTGGCAAGTGTAATTTTCGGTGTTGATTGCCAAATATGCCTGCGGTGATAGTTGGGTAGAGGATGCTACAATGGGTTCGATTACTATTTCGTTGTTGACTCTGTTGTAGCGGTAGTTGTTCTCTGTATCGCAGAAAATCTCTTCATCTCCATACTCTAGTAAGTACTTCTGTCCGCTTATCGTCAATTCTCCTTTTTGCCACTGAGGTTCTTGGTAGTTCTGTATGTAGGCTATCTCGATAGCTATTCGATAGCTATCGTTGTTGCGATATTGTTCAGATACTTCTGATAGTCTACTCTTCGCATCGTTTGGAGTTTGCCCCAAAGCAATCCCTCCCCATAAAAGTGAGAGAGCTATAATAATTGTTCTAAGCATATCTGTCTAAATCGATTAAGTGTAGTTCCAGTGAGGTTAGATCCCCAATAAGCACTTGACGAGGCTTGCTGCCTTGTTGTTTCCCAACAACTCCAGCTTTCTCAAGCTGATCCATAATTCTACCAGCTCTGTTGAAACCTATCTCGAAGTTTCGCTGGATGGTCGAGGCTGAACCTTGCTGATTAGAGACTACATATCTTGCAACTTTATCAAATAGAGCATCTCTAACTACAATGCCGCCTTTTGAACCTGAATCGTTCTCGTTTACCTCTAGTGGAATCTCAGGCAGAGAGTAAGCACAACCAAAGCCCATCTGTGAGTTTACAAATTCGGTTATCTCCTCTACCTCTGGAGTGTCGATAAAGGCGCACTGAACACGAGTAGTGTCGTTGTTGGCAAGAATAAGCATATCTCCCTTACCAATCAACTGACTAGCTCCCGTTGAATCGAGAATCGTCTTCGAATCGATACCCGATATAACTCTAAATGCCATACGAGCTGGGAAGTTTGCTTTGATACTACCTGTGATGATATTTGTAGTTGGTCGCTGAGTGGCAATAACTAGGTGAATACCAACTGCACGCGCAAGAGCAGCAAGGCGTGTAAGAGGTGTTTCGATCTCTTTACCCGCTGTTAGAATCAAATCACCAAACTCATCAATCACAACCACAAAATATGGCAGGAATCTATGTCCTTTGTTTGGGTTGAGTCTACGCTCTCTGAATTTAGCATTATACTCTTTAATGTTTCTAACTTTTGCCTTTTTTAGAAGTTCATATCTGTTGTCCATCTCTAAACATAGGGAGTTTAGGGTGTAGATAACTTTTTGAGTATCAATGATAATTGGTTCCTCTTCGTCAGGGAGTTTTGCTAGATAGTGACGCTCTAGGGCGCTGTATAGCGAGAACTCTACTTTCTTTGGGTCTACCATCACAAACTTTAGCTCTGCTGGATGTTTCTTATAGAGCAATGATGTGATTATTGCATTCAATCCAACCGACTTACCCTGTCCTGTTGCTCCTGCAACAAGCAAGTGAGGCATCTTTGCTAAGTCTACCACATAGGGTTTGTTTTGGATAGTCTTGCCTAGTACTATTGGAAGCTCTGCATCGCTCTCTTGAAAATCGGCACTAGCAATTACAGAGTGCATTGACACAATCTCCTTGTTCTTGTTTGGTACCTCAATACCTACTGTGTCTTTGCCTGGGATTGGAGCAATGATTCGAATTCCTAGAGCAGAGAGGCTTAGAGCAATATCATCTTCAAGGCGTTTGATTGTAGATATTCTTACGCCCGGTGCTGGCTTAATTTCATATAGTGTTACAGTAGGGCCAATTGTAGCCTCGATACCTTGGATTTTTATTCCAAAGTTTTCCAGTGTACTTACAATCTTGCTGATATTCTCACGAAGCTCCTCTTGCGTCACATTAACCTTTGAGACCACGTCGTTCAACAAAGACAATGGGGGTAGTTTGAAGTTCGCAAGCTCCTGAGTTGGGTCGAAGATAGATTGGTCGAACTGATCGTCATCTATCATCACCTGTTGATTGACCTCTATATTTGTGTCTTCCAATTCCTCAGGATTCTCAATAATCGCATTGTCTGTTATAGATACCTTTATTGAAATATCATCCTCAGTATCTTCTTTAGGTGGGCTTTGGATCTCTGGTTCAGTTTGATTTATTGTCATCTCGCTAAGGTAACTATCTACCACACTATCTAATCTCTGCTCACTATTTTTTGTATGAGAATCATCGGCAAGGTACTCTTGAGGCTCTTGGGCCAGTATCTCATCGACAGTAATTTCCTCATTTTTTTCTGGAGTGTTTATCTTGAGAGTTATCTCGCTATCGAGAGAGGCTGCCACGTCCTCCAGAAACTCCTCCTTGTCCTCCAAAAACTCCTCAATATTTATATCTTCATCTTTGAATGGACTGTCTGCACTCTGCTCTGTCGAATCTAGTTCTGGAGTGTGGTCTTGCTCTTGGTCTTGCACTTGTTGTTCTGTGTCCGTTTGAGGTTTTGGTTTTTTTATAGTAGCCTCATTCAGAGTGCTTTCGTTTATTTTATCGCCAACGGCACTTGCTGAGTTTTTGAGCCAGCGCGACATCCCAACATACCACCTAAAACTGTATGGGAAGGTGTATATCAACCACAGGGAACTAAAAAACAGTAGGGTTATGACAGTACCTGCTACTCCAATAGTAGATTGTAGTATGTTATATATGTAGTTGCCGAAACCTCCTCCGTAACCTCCCCCAAGTGTTGTTGGATCAGCCAAAGGGGTTATTAATGTTATCGTTGCAGGTAGGATAAGTAGTCCGAATGTGGTAGAGATAGTTATCTTTAGCATCATCCTTACCGATACACTCATTATAAGCAGCGCAATGGCAAAGAGCGGCAATGGTAGCAGTATACCTGCAAGTCCAAACCACTTTCCGATTATTGTATTTGCTAGGAATGCGCCGTATGGCCCTGCAATATTTTGAGCTCCCCAGTCAGATAATTTTTGCTCTTGTGCAATCTCAGCAGCTTGACTCTCTATCTTGCTAAGCTCGCTCCATTGGGTGTAGAGCTGATCGCTCTGCCAGTTGAATAGATGCGAAACTAAGGCAAGACATAAATATATTGACATACAGAATAGTAAAACTCCAAATATCATCTTGAAGTTTGCCCATCCCTTGCTAGGCTCTTTTGTCTTATTTTTTGCTCTAGGCTTAGCAGCTGGCTTTGCTGCTGGTTTGGCAGCACCTCTGGTTGAGGTTGGTTTTCGTTTAAATATGCTCATTCTACTCTTTTGAATCTATTTCACAATATTGTTTAAATCTTCGCTGAACTCTCGTACTCTGAGTGTTCTCGCTTGTGGAGAAAAACTCCACTTTGCCTCCAGAGGTGTTGAGTTTATTGTCGCTCTGAAGGATGTTTTTTGCTTGTCTAGCAACTGCCCAAGCAGGGTTTATGATGGTTATATCTCTGTTTGAGATAATTTCTTCGATTTTTTTTGTAAGAAAAGGGTAATGAGTGCATCCCAGCACAAGATGATCTACGCCCTGCTCAAACATAGGTTCGAGGTAACTCTCTAATAGCTCCTTTGCTTCCGAAGTGTCGATAATGTCTCTCTCTACAATATCTACAAGCCCCACGCCAGCTGTACGAACCACCACTTTGTCTTGTGCGTGAATATCACATAGCGACTTTAGTTGTTTGCTGTTTACCGATGACTCGGTTGCTAGAACTCCAATTGCTCCTGTTTTCGTGCCGAAGGTTGCGGGCTTGATAGCAGGTTCTATGCCTACAAACTTAACTTTAAATTGCTCTCTTAGTGTGGCAATAGATGCCATAGTGGCAGTGTTACACGCAACAACAATCAACTTTACACCCCTATCCAAAAGCCACTTGGTGTTGACTTTAGCTAGTTCTATAATCTGCTCATTTGACTTTAGTCCATAAGGGCAATTAGCGTCGTCTGATAGGTATATGAAGTCCTCTGTTGGCAATATTTTTACCAATTCTCGAAGTATAGTTACTCCTCCAATTCCCGAATCAAACACTCCAATCGGCGATGTGTTACTGCTCATACTACTAGATGTCTCAATTAATAGCACAAAAATAGTTAAAATAATGTAGTTTCCCAAATTGTACCCTCAATGAGTCAAATTTGATAATTATAGTACAGATCAATAAATGTGTATGATGATTAATGTAGACGAAATATCGATTTTTTTTTTGCATATCCTGACAATTAATAATAATTTTGCATTAAACGTTAGGAATTAACCTTTAAAACATAAAATTATGAAAAAGATTCTAGTGATTTTGTATTTTGTTTTGCTATTTGCGGCTCTGTCAGTTTTAGCAACTGTGCCTGAAATTGCAGGTATTAAAGTCGATGTTTTTGTGGGTGCAATAGTCTATTTTGCTGTTATAGTACTCTTAATTAGAAAGTCCTATGGAGGTATTAAGCCCTGTACTACGCTATGGTTAGCTCTGCTGGGTGCGTCGTTGTTTCCAATTCCAATTCACGGGCTAAACTTTCCAGCTACAATATTCTCTTTCTACGAATACCTCATAAGCATACTGTCGATAGTAGTAGGATACTATTACGCAACACTTAACCCCAAGGGTAGAGTGCCACTACTCATTTTGTTTTTTGTGATTCTGTTGGTAGTAAGCTCCTTTGGTGTTGATTTGTGGAGAACTTATGTTGCGCATCCAATAAATCCTCCTTGTTAGAGTATATTTACGAAGTGAGTAATATATTCTTTGGATCGACCAAATTATAAACAATACATATTTTACCCTCATAGTTGCATAAAGTTGTGATTATGAGGGTGAAATATGAAATATAACCAATGTTAAAAGTTTAATAAACAGTGTTTTGTGGATTCTAAAGAGTAGTGCCCTCCAATTATAGTTCAACTAATTTCATTTTCAGCACAAAAAACACTATCTTTGCAGTGCAGAAAAATATTTTTTACAAATGATACTATTGTTCAAAAATCAAGATGTTGTTTTTGCTGTTGATGCACAAAACCAACTATCTTCAGACGACTTACAAAAATTGGAGTGGTTGTTCGGCTCCGCTAAACAGATTGAATCTTCGAGCGTAGAGGGCTTCTTTGTTGGCCCACGCAGGGAGATGATAACCCCTTGGAGTACTAATGCAGTTGAGATTACCCAAAAGATGGGTATTGAGGGCATTCTTCGCATTGAGGAGTTTCACGCAGTTCAGAGTGAGGCGGCTACCTACGACAAGATGCTGAGCCGTCTGTATAACGGCATATCACAAGATATTTTTACTCTATCAACTAAGCCTGAGCCAGTGATGTTCATAAGCGACATCGAGAGCTATAACCAAGAGCAGGGACTAGCTCTGAACGAGCAGGAGATAGAGTACCTAAAATCTCTTCCAGCAAAGCTGGGTAGAGAGCTTACTGATTCTGAGGTGTTTGGATTCTCGCAAGTGAACTCTGAGCACTGTCGTCACAAAATCTTTAACGGTACATTCGTAATTGATGGTGAGCAGAAATCAGAGACACTCTTTGAACTTATCAAAAAGACTACAAAAACAAACCCAAATAGTGTAGTCTCTGCATACAAAGACAATTGTGCTTTTGTTGCGGGGCCAGTAGTGGAGCAATTTGCCCCTGCTACACACGACAAACCAGACCTATACGAAACTAAAGATTTCGAATCTGTTATATCAATCAAAGCAGAGACTCACAACTTCCCAACAACTGTAGAACCATTCAACGGAGCGGCAACTGGTACAGGAGGTGAGATTCGTGATAGAGTAGCAGGTGGTAAGGGAGCCTTCCCAGTTGCAGGTACTGCAATCTATATGACATCATACCCAAGATTAGAGCAGGGTAGAGCGTGGGAGAGCGCAGAGCCTCGTAAGTGGCTTTACCAAACTCCTGCCGAGATTCTTATAAAAGCATCGAACGGTGCTTCAGATTTTGGCAATAAATTTGGTCAGCCGCTAATCTGTGGTAGCCTTTTCACTTTTGAGCACGAGGAGAACAATAAAAAGTTCGGTTTCGATAAGGTGATTATGCTTGCAGGTGGTATTGGTTATGGTAAGAAAGTAGATAGTCTAAAAGACGAGCCAAAACCAGGAGACAAGGTTGTGCTTGTGGGTGGAGATAACTACCGCATCGGTATGGGTGGTGGCGCAGTATCATCTGTGGCTACTGGTCAGTACGACAACTCTATCGAGCTTAATGCAGTTCAACGCTCTAACCCAGAGATGCAAAAACGTGCTTATAATGCTGTTCGTGCACTTTCTGAGGAGGATAACAATCCTATCATATCTATCCACGACCACGGTGCAGGTGGACACCTTAACTGTCTATCGGAGCTAGTTGAGGCAACAGGAGGTGAGATCTTCATCGATCAACTTCCAGTAGGAGACCCAACTCTGTCGGCTAAAGAGATCGTTGGAAACGAATCACAAGAGCGTATCGGTTTTGTGATCGAGCAGAAAGATATCGAAAGAGTAAGAAAAATTGCAGAGCGTGAGTGTGCGCCATTCTACGTTATTGGTCAAACAACAGGCGATATGCAGTTTACATTCGAGAACCGCAACACAGGCGAGAAACCTATTGATATTCAGTTAGAGTATATGTTCGGTAAGGCGCCAAAAACGCTACTAACAGACTCAACGGTAGAGGAGAAATTTAAGACAGTAGAGTACTCTTCGCAAGAGATTATGAACGATCTTGACAATGTATTGTCGCTTGAGGCCGTAGCTTGTAAGGATTGGTTAACAAATAAAGTAGACCGCTCGGTGACTGGTCGTATTGAACTCCCACTAAACGACTGTGCAGTAGTTGCTCTTGACTATCAGGGCCATAAAGGTATGGCAACGGCACTTGGACACGCACCAGCAGCAGCAATGGCAGATGCTCCAAAGGGCTCTGTGCTTGCAATTGCAGAGTCGCTTACAAACATAGTATTTGCCCCACTAGAGGAGGGACTTAAGAGTGTGTCTCTAAGTGCAAACTGGATGTGGCCTTGTAAGAATAGTGGAGAGGACGCAAGACTTTATAGTGCAGTTGAGGCTGCAAGTGAGTTTGCTCTTGCCCTTGAGATTAATATCCCAACCGGTAAGGACTCATTGTCGATGACTCAGAAATATCCTAACGAGGTGGTCTACTCTCCGGGTACGGTGATAATCACATCGGCAGGTGTTGTAAGTGATATTAAAAAGAGCGTATCGGTTGCTGCTAAGCACACAGATAGCCAAATTATCTATATCGACTTCTCTCGTAGCGAGTGGGGTTTGGGTGGTAGTAGTTTTGCTCAAACAAAGAGCCGTATATCTGATGATGTACCAACTGTTGCAGATCCAGCATATTTCAAAAAGGCATTCAATGCTGTTCAAGCCCTTATTGGTGAGGGAGCAGTGTTGGCTGGTCACGATATTTCGGCAGGCGGTCTAATCACTGCACTACTCGAGATGTCGTTTGCTTCGAATAAAATCGGTATGAATATCAACCTTGATTCACTAGATCAGAAGGATATTACTAAGCTGCTATTCAGCGAGAGACCATCTATCGTGTTGCAGGTTAAGTCGGCTAAGTCGGTAATAGATAAACTAGCGCAAGCAGGTGTTGAGGCTATTGAGATTGGTAGCGTAAACCTAAATCGTGAATTTACAGTAACACAAGGCGACTTTAACCTAGCACTTGATGTTAACTCTCTTAGAGATAGGTGGTTCAAAACCTCATACCTACTTGATTGCAAACAAAGCACGGAGCACCTTGCTACAGAGCGTTTCAATAACTACAAGAACCAACCATTGGAGTATAAATTCCCAGATGGGTTCACAGGTACACTTGCTCAGTATGGACTTAGTGCAAAACGTCAAGGACTTAGTGGTATTAAGGCTGCCATTATTCGTGAGAAAGGTTCGAACGGAGAGCGTGAGATGGCGTGGTTTATGCACCTTGCAGGTTTCGACGTGAGAGATGTTCATATGACAGACCTTATCGAAGGTAGAGAAACACTTGAGGATCTAAACCTTATTGTGTTTGTTGGTGGATTCTCAAACTCA
>CAYJOF010000026.1:5736-12096 GCA_964371765.1 uncultured Rikenellaceae bacterium | reverse complement strand
TTAAATTATCAAAGCCCAACTCCTTGAATTTGCTGATATGATCCCCCACCATAACGGTGCCAGCCAGTGCGAATTTAGGGTCTCTCACACGAACAGTAACGTTTCTAAATCTATTTTCATCAGTTATAGATACATTGTAAATCATTAAATCACGCTCTTTATCAGTATCAAATTCATAAACTGTTGCATAAAGACGAGGCCTTTCAAAATCAAATTCTGTGTCAACTCGCCTTGTTTTCTCTGGCTCTCCAAAGTAATCTCTAACCATTTGGTCTGTCATTTCTTGAAATATTTCAAGAGTTCCAATTTTAATGCTTGGCTGATTTTGTGCGTTTACATTGCTTGCTAAAATAGCTACAATTATTATTAAAATTATACTTTTCATAGTATTGTGTTTTAGGTTAATAATTGTCCTGCATATTGCGGAGCTTGTCTGCAATAGTAAAGGTGTTTTATAGTTGTGTTTTCGCAAAGTTACAATAAGTTTTTGATGACACAACTATTTTTGAATAAAAATTTCCGAAAAAATGGATGTTTTATAATTAATGTTTTTCTTGATGATAATAAATAGTTAGAGGCTGTCTTGTTAACTAACAAGACAGCCTCTATACCTAGTTTAAAACTGTTGAGCTATTTTATCAAATCATTGATGATTTTTATCATACTCTCTCTGTCTGGAGCACCCTCTATCATAGATGGTTTTCCATCTTTTGTGATAAAGAATAGGGTCGGGATAGCTGTTATGCGATAGGCATCGGCTATCTCTCGTTGTTGTTGGACATCTACTTTGTAGAAATCGATTTTGTCTCCATAGAGCGATGCTAATTCGGCGTAGATTGGCGCAAATTGCTTGCAAGGGCCGCACCAGGTGCCATAAAAATCTACAATTGCAGGTTTATCTCCTACAAAATATATTTTTGTGGGATCCTCTTTGAAATCGGAAATTTTTTCGATAAAATGGCTTGTGCTTGAAATTTCGATTGGTTTCATTTTCTTTGTTTTTTGTTGTGCGAGGGCACTGTTAAATACTAGCCCTGTACATAACAAAAATGTTACCACAAATAAATTACGCATAATTATTCCCTTATTTTATTATAAAACTCCTCGATCTCAATGGAAGATACCTCATCGGTGTGTGTAACGATAAGCTCCCCCTTATTGTAGTCTATTGATACAGAAAATACACCTTGCAAAGTGCCAAGTTTGCTGAAAATCCCATTTGGACAGCTACAAAGTTGGTTCGTTTGAATCTTTATTGTCGTTATCACTTTATTTCGCTATCGATTTTATAACTATTTCTATCTGCTGAATTTCGGCCAATCAACTCAGCTAAAAAACCAGCTAAGAATAGTTGTGAACCAATTATAGACATTGAGAGTGCTATGAAAAATAGTGGTTGGTCGGTCACTGCACGCACTGTCTGTCCAATCTGTTGAAAGTAAATCTTTTGTGACACGATAAACAGCGCAATCACTCCACCTATAATAAACAAAAGTGTACCCATCGTTCCAAATAGGTACATAGGTGTTTTTGCAAATCGAGTCATAAACGTTACGGTAATTAGGTCAAGATAACCTTTTAACATTCGCTCAATTCCATATTTGCTAACGCCATATTTTCTTGCTTGGTGCTCGACTACCTTCTCGCCAATTTTTCTGAAACCTGCCCTTTTTGCTATGATTGGTATATAGCGGTGCATCTCTCCATAGACCTCAATGTTTTTAACCACATTAAGTCTATATGCCTTTAGTCCACAGTTAAAGTCGTGGAGTTTGATTCCCGATACTACTCTTGCAGTTCGGTTGAAGAGCTTGCTCGGTATGGTTTTTCCTAGAGGATCGTATCTACGCCTTTTCCACCCCGAAACCAAATCATAGCCCTCCCTCATAATCATATCGTAGAGTGGAGCAATCTCGTTAGGAGAGTCTTGCAGGTCTGCATCCATAGTTATCACAACATCGCCTTTGGCGCGCTCAAAACCACAATGTAGGGCAGCCGCTTTGCCGTAGTTGCGACTAAACTTAATGCCCCTTATGTTTGAGTTGCTTTTTGAGCAGCTCTCGATAGCCTCCCACGTTGAATCGCTGCTGCCATCGTCAATGAGAATTACCTCATAGCTGAGATTATGCTCGCCAAGCACTTTATCAATCCAAGTTGTTAATTCAGGAATTGACTCATATTCATTGTATGCTGGTATAACTACTGAAATATCCATATCTATTACTTTATCATATCAACGCCACCCATATAAGGTACCAGAACAGCAGGAATCTTGATTCCCTCTTCTGTTTGATTATTCTCTAGAAGTGATGCAACAATTCTTGGCAATGCAAGTGAGCTGCCGTTAAGAGTATGAACAAGTTGATTCTTTTTATCCTCGCCTCTGAATCTTAGTTTTAGGCGGTTGGCCTGAAATGTTTCGAAGTTCGATACACTCGATACCTCAAGCCATCTAGCTTGAGATGCAGAGTAGACCTCAAAGTCGAAAGTCATTGCACTTGTGAAACTAATATCGCCGCCACAAAGCGACAAAATACGATACGGCAACTCCAGCTCCTTGAGTAGTTGTTCGACGTGCATAACCATCTCGCCAAGAGCGTTATAAGAGTTGTCTGGGTGCTGAATTTGTACTATCTCAACCTTGTCGAACTGGTGTAGGCGATTTAGACCTCTAACCTCTTTACCGTATGAGCCTGCCTCACGACGAAAACAAGGAGTGTATCCTGTTATTTTGATTGGAAGGTCACTCTGATTTACAATCGTATCTCTAAATATATTAGTAAGAGGTACCTCGGCCGTAGGTATCATATATAGATTATCGGCAGTGATGTGGTACATCTGTCCCTCTTTGTCTGGAAGTTGTCCTGTACCATAAGCCGAATCTTCGTTTGCTACAATTGGAGGCATCATCTCTTGATAACCTGCCTTAGTGTTGTGATCTAGGAAGTATGAAATTAGCGCGCGCTGAAGTCTAGCTCCCATACCTTTATAAACAGGGAAACCTGCTCCTGCAAGCTTATTTCCTAACTCAAAATCGATAATATCGTACTTTTTTGCTAACTCCCAGTGTGGAAGATGTCCCTCTGGTAGCTCAACTGGGAAGTCGCAATCCTTTACCACCACATTATCCTCTGCCCCTTTACCGTGAGGGATTTGTGGGTGTGGGGTGTTAGGTATTGTGATAAGCATTGCGGTAATATCTGCTTCTGTCTGCGACATAAGAGCTTCAATCTCTTTTGCCTTATCTTTTAGTGTTGAGGTTCTCTCCTTTGCTTGATTTGCCTCTTCTGTTTTTCCCTGTTTGAAGAGCATTCCAACCTCTTTTGCAATTGAGTTCAGCTCAGCATTAGTGTTGTCAAGTTCTACTTGTAGTTCGATTCTTTTCTCGTCTAACGAAATTAGTGTCTCAACAGCTTGTGTTGCATCAAACCCTTTAAGTTTTAGGCGCTTGATAATATCCTCTTGGTTGCTCTTTATATCTTTGAGTGTAAGCATATTTTTTTTTGAATTAATTTTCCACAAAATTAGCAATTTTTGTCTAACAATTGCATACCTAGGTTTTTTTTTGTCTAAATCTACTATTTAGGTCTTCTAAATTCCGATAAGCATATCGATGTTGCAACTGCAACGTTGAGTGATTCAACACTTTGAGAATCAATAGGGTAGGGTGGTATGTATAATTTCCTAGAGATCATATTTTCGATTGTCTGCGAAATGCCTCTGCCCTCATTGCCCATCACCAATATCCCCCCCTTAGGGAGCGACTCGGTGTAGATGTTGTCTCCGTTTAGGAATGTTCCAAAGATAGGGACTTTTTGCTGCGATAACCACCTCTCTAGCGTGGTGTAGTGTATTTCAACACGAGCAATTGCGCCCATCGTAGCCTGAATCACCTTTGGAGATAGCGCATCGGCACAATCCTCACTACAAACTATTCGTTTAACTCCAAACCAATCTGCAAGACGTATGATGGTGCCTAAGTTGCCGGGGTCTTGAACAGAATCGAGCGCGATAATCAACTCCTGTTCCTTTGTATCAGTTAATTTCCACTTCGGTAGCGGACACAGAACAATCATCGAAGGAGGGCTTTTTAATTGCGATATTCTCTCTATGATCGACAAGCCAACTAAGTGGCTCTGCGCACCAGAGCGAACGACACTTCCTACAAGAGAGGTGTCGGCCTGTTCGGTGTAGATAATAGTTGAGACAGGGAAGTTATTTTGGATGAGCTCTTGGCATATTTTCTCTCCCTCACACATAAAAACTCCTTGCTCAAGTCTGCCTTTTTTTGTAGCCAGTGATTTGATATTTTGTAGTTCCTGTTTTGTTATCATATCTCAAATATTTTATATGATTAAAAGCGAAATCGCCATCACGGCCATACCTGAGATGAATCCCCAGATTGATGTGTGGTGATTGCCATATTTCTCAGCCGAAGGCAGTAGTTCGTCGAGTGAAATATATACCATAATTCCTGCTGTTATGGCAAAGACTGCTCCCATCACCGAACTATCGATTTCGGTAAATAAAGACAAGGTTCCAAGGGCAAATATAGCTCCAATTGGCTCCGAGAGACCCGATATGGCAGAGAGCAGAAATGCCTTCTTTCTGCTACCCGTTGCGTGGTAGATAGGCACCGATATGGCGATGCCCTCTGGGATGTTGTGAATTGCAATAGCAATGGCTATTGGGATAGCAACCGAAGGGTCTATGATTGCTGCGGAGAATGTAGCAACACCTTCGGGGAAGTTGTGAATACCGATAGCCAGAGCCGAGAATGTGCCAAGCCTAAGGAGCTTACTCTTGTCGGCATCCTCCATCTGCTCGATACTCTTAGGTTCGTGAGGGTTTTCTGCCTCAGGGATTAGATTGTCGATAATGGCAATTAAGGCAATGCCGATAAAGAAAAATATTGTAGTGTATATCTCTGCCTTAGAGTGGGAGTTTGTGGCTGAGAATGCCTCTATGGATTCTGGAAAGATCTCCACAAATGACACAAATATCATCACACCAGCACTGAATCCTAACGAGCTGGAAAGGAAGCGTTTGTTGGTTTGTCTAGCAAAAAATGCTATGACACTTCCAATGGCAGTTGCAGCCCCTGCAAAAAGAGTTAACAATAAGGCAAAAAGTATCTGGTTGAAGTCTATGTTCATAACAATTGATTATTTTGCAAAAGTAATAAATTTTTGATTATGTGTAGTATTGTCACAATTTTTTTGCCACATTTTTCCCCTCTATTGTAGTAAATAAAACTAAAGAGTAGAAAACTCAGAAAAAAAAGCCTAATATTTTGGTAATCTGCCAAAAAGTACTACCTTTGCATTTTAGAAAAATATATTCTAAAAATGATTGATAAAAAATTAGCAGTTCTAAAACTGGAGGACGGTTCAACGTTCTCAGGAACGCTTTTCGGAGCCGAGCAGTCAGTGTCTGGCGAGATAGTTTTCAACACCGCTATGACTGGTTATCCAGAAAGCCTTACCGACCCTTCTTATAGTGGTCAAATCCTAGTATTAACTTTCCCTCTTATTGGTAACTATGGCGTGCCGCCAATGGATATGGAAGATGGACTTCTCAAGTTCTTTGAGTCGGACAAAATTCACATCAAGGCGCTAGTAGTGTCGGACTACTGTTTCGAGCATAGCCACTGGAACGCAATCAAAAGCCTTGATCAATGGCTTAAGGAGCACAACGTTCCGGGGATTTTTGGTGTAGATACACGTCAGATCACCAAAATCATTCGTGAGCGAGGAACAATGTTGGCTAAACTTACTCCAGAGGGAGCAAGCGAGGTGGATTATCACGATCAAAACAGCGAGAATCTTGTTGATATTGTCTCTATCAAAGAGCCAAAGGTCTATGGAAGTGGTAAACACAATGTTGTCTTGTTGGATTGTGGTGCTAAGTATAATATCATTCGTGAACTTATCAAGCGTGATTGTACTGTTACTGCCGTTCCGTGGAATTTCGATATGACAACTATGCAGTACGACGGTCTTATGCTTTCGAATGGCCCTGGCGACCCAGCAATGTGTGGCGAGGCTGTTGAGAATATCAAAAAAGCATTTGAGGTCGGAAAACCAATCTTTGGAATATGTCTAGGTAATCAACTTGTGTCGCTTGCGGCAGGAGCTTCTACCTACAAACTAAAATATGGCCATCGTAGTCACAATCAACCAGCATTGATGTGTGGTACTAACAATGCGTTTATTACCTCTCAGAATCACGGTTTTGCTGTGGATATGACAAACCTGCCTTCGGAGTGGGAGCCATACTTTATCAATCTTAACGACGATACCTGCGAAGGTATTCGCCACAAAACCAAACCTTTCTTTACTGTTCAGTTCCACCCTGAGG
>CAYJOF010000026.1:0-5714 GCA_964371765.1 uncultured Rikenellaceae bacterium | reverse complement strand
TAGATACAGCCTTTTTGTTTGACAAATTTATTGAGGAGATAGCAAATGCAAAAGATAAATAAAGTAATCCTTTTGGGCTCTGGAGCCCTAAAGATTGGCGAGGCTGGAGAGTTTGACTACTCTGGCTCACAAGCCCTTAAAGCACTCAAAGAGGAGGGTGTTTACACCATCCTTATCAACCCTAATATCGCTACTGTTCAAACCTCTGAGGAGATTGCAGACAAGGTATATTTCTTGCCAGTTACGCCAGAGTACGTTGAGGACGTAATCAAAAAAGAGCGTCCAGATGGTATTCTTCTTGCCTTTGGTGGGCAGACTGCGCTAAACTGTGGTGTGTCACTATACAAGAGTGGGGTTCTTGAGAAATATAACCTAAAGGTATTGGGTACACCAGTTCAGGCGATTATGGATACCGAAGATAGAGATCTATTTGTTAAGAAACTCGATCAAATCGATGTCAAAACAATCAAAAGTGAGGCAGTTACCTCGGTAGCCGACGCGCGCCGTGTGGCAAATGAGTTGGGTTATCCTGTAATCATTCGTGCTGCATATACTCTTGGTGGTCTAGGTTCAGGATTCTGCGACAACGACGAAGAGTTGGACGTTTTGGCCGATAAGGCATTCTCTTACTCTCCTCAAATCCTTGTAGAGAAATCTCTAAAGGGCTGGAAAGAGGTTGAATATGAGGTTGTACGTGATAAGTACGATAACTGTATCACAGTATGTAATATGGAGAACTTCGACCCTCTAGGAATTCACACTGGAGAGAGTATCGTTGTTGCTCCTTCTCAGACTCTTACAAATGCGGAGTACCACAAACTACGTGAGATTGCTATCAAGATTATTCGCCACATAGGTATTGTAGGTGAGTGTAATGTTCAGTACGCTCTTGATCCTTATAGCGAGGACTATCGAGTGAATGAGGTGAATGCACGTCTTTCTCGTTCCTCTGCTCTTGCATCAAAAGCTACTGGTTATCCTCTAGCGTTTGTTGCTGCAAAACTAGGTCTTGGTTATGGACTTCACGAACTGAAAAACTCAGTAACGAAAACGACTACTGCTTGCTTCGAGCCAGCACTAGACTATATAGTATGTAAAATCCCACGTTGGGACTTAGGTAAGTTTAAGGGTGTATCTCGTAAGCTTGGTTCAAGTATGAAATCTGTGGGTGAGGTTATGGCAATTGGCCGTAATTTCGAAGAGGCAATTCAGAAAGGTCTACGTATGATAGGTCAGGGTATGCACGGTTTTGTTGCCAACAAAGCCCTTAGTGCCGACGACCTAGATGCAGCCCTATCGGAGCCAACCGACAAGCGTATCTTCTATATTGCCGAGGCACTAAAGAAGGGCTACTCGGTAGACAGAATTCACGAACTTACTCGTATCGACAAGTGGTTCTTATGTAAACTAGAAGGTATCATTCAACTTGACCACTCTCTTGAGAGGTTCAACACTATTGATAGTGTGCCTGTTGAGCAGTTGCGTGAGGCTAAACAAAAAGGTTTCTCAGATTTCCAGATTGCTCGTTCGGTTCTAAAATGTAGCGATCTAGATATTGCAGATAGAATGATGGAGGTGCGTAACTACCGTAAGCAGGTAGGTATTACTCCAGTAATTAAGCAGATCGATACTCTGGCGGCAGAGTACCCTGCTCAAACAAACTACCTATATGTAACCTACAACGGCACTAGCCACGATATAGATTTCCATAATGATGATAAATCAGTTATCGTACTAGGCTCTGGAGCATACCGCATCGGTAGCTCGGTTGAGTTTGACTGGTGTAGTGTTAATGCAGTGAACACTATCCGCAATAAGGGCTTCCGCTCAATAATGATCAATTATAACCCAGAGACAGTATCGACTGACTACGACCAGTGTGATAGACTTTACTTCGACGAGTTGACATTTGAAAGAGTGTTGGATATTACCGACTTGGAATCTCCAAAAGGAGTTGTTGTATCGACAGGTGGACAGATTCCTAACAACCTTGCTATGCGTCTTCACAGTGCAAATGTGCCAATTCTAGGTACTTCGGCTGAGAATATCGACAAGGCAGAGGATCGCCACAAGTTCTCATCTATGCTTGATGCTCTTGGAGTAGACCAACCTAGATGGAAGGAGCTTACCTCGATGAGCGATATTTTTGAGTTTGTAGACGTGGTTGGATTCCCTGTTCTTATTCGTCCGTCTTATGTTCTTTCGGGAGCAGCGATGAACGTAGTGTCGAACAAAGAGGAGTTGGAGCACTTCCTAACTCTAGCTACTGAGGTCTCTAAGCAGCACCCGGTTGTGGTGTCGGAGTTCGTTGAAAACGCTAAAGAGATCGAGATTGATGCAGTAGCAATGAATGGTGAGTTGGTTCTTTATGCTATCTCGGAGCACGTTGAGTTTGCTGGAGTTCACTCTGGTGATGCAACAATCGTATTCCCAGCGCAGAAACTATACACAGAGACAATCCGTAGAATCAAGAAAATATCACGCTCTATCGCTAAGGAGCTTAATATATCGGGACCGTTCAATATGCAGCTTTTGGCAAAAGATAACGATATTAAGGTTATTGAGTGTAACTTGCGTGCATCTCGCTCATTCCCATTTGTGTCTAAGGTGCTAAAAGTGAACTTTATTGAACTAGCTACAAGAGTTATGTTGGGTGAGAATGTTGAAACCCCATCTAAATCTGCATTTGATTTGGATTACGTAGGAGTTAAGGCTTCTCAATTCTCATTCTCTCGTCTACAACAAGCAGACCCAGTACTAGGAGTAGAGATGTCATCTACTGGTGAGGTAGGCTGTATCGGAGAGGGCTACCACGAGGCTATCCTAAAGGCTATGCTATCGGTAGGCTATCGTATCCCAGCTAAAAACATCTTCCTATCAACAGGCGATGCTAAGAGCAAGGTGGAGATGATCAATCCGTGTAAACTACTTATCGAGAAAGGCTTCAATCTATATGCTACCAAAGGAACAGCACAGTTCCTAGCAGAGAATGGAATCGAGGCTAGCGTTCTTGCTTGGCCAGATCAGACGGATGGCTCTTTGCCAAATAGTCTTGACTACATCAAGGAGAGAAAGATAGACCTTATAGTTAATATCCCTAAGAATCTGTCGAAGGATGAACTGAACAACGACTACACAATTCGTCGTAGTGCAATCGACTTCAATATCCCTCTTCTTACTAACGCGCGTCTGGCAAACGCCTTTATCACTGCGTTCTGTAAGCTTACAAAAGAGGATATGCAAATCAGAAGTTGGGGCGAGTACTAGAAAATTATAAAACACAATAAATAAAAAATAGAAATGATTAAAGATCAAGAAATCTTCGGACTTATCGAAGAGGAGAAAATGAGACAGATGCACGGCATTGAGCTTATTGCATCGGAGAACTTTGTTAGTGAACAAGTAATGGCTGCTATGGGTTCAGTTCTAACAAACAAATATGCTGAGGGTTACCCAAATGCTCGTTACTATGGCGGTTGCCAAGTAGTAGACAAGGTTGAACAGTTGGCTATCGACCGTCTATGTGAGCTTTACGGTGCAGAGTATGCAAACGTACAGCCTCACTCAGGAGCGCAGGCAAATATGGCAGTATTTACTGCTATCCTTAAGCCAGGTGATACTTTCCTAGGACTTGACTTAGCGCACGGTGGCCACCTTTCACACGGATCTCCAGTTAATATGTCGGGTATGGTATACAAAGCAATCTCTTACCACGTTAAGGAAGAGACTGGTCAGGTAGACTACGACGAGATGGAGGCTCTAGCTATGGAACACAAGCCTAAGCTACTTGTAGCTGGTGCAAGTGCATATAGCCGTGAGTGGGATTATGCTCGTATTCGTAAGATTGCAGACGCTTGTGGTGCAATTATGATGGTAGATATGGCTCACCCAGCAGGTCTTATTGCTGCAGGTCTGCTAGACAACCCAGTTAAGTATGCTCACGTTGTAACTTCAACAACTCACAAAACTCTTCGTGGACCACGTGGTGGTATTATCCTTATGGGTAAAGATTTCGAGAATCCATGGGGTCTAACAACTCCTAAAGGTGTTGTTAAGATGATGTCTCAGATTTTCAACTCGGCTGTATTCCCAGGTATTCAAGGTGGACCACTAGAGCACGTTATCGCTGCTAAGGCGGTTGCTTTTGGTGAGGCTCTTAAACCATCATACAAAGAGTACCAACTTCAGGTTCAGAAGAATGCTCTAGCACTAGCAGAGGCATTCACTGCTAAGGGTTACAAAATTATCTCGGGCGGTACTGATAACCACCTTCTACTTATCGACCTACGTTCTAAGTTCCCTGAACTTACAGGTAAGAAGGCAGAGAATACTCTAGTTTTGGCTGATATTACTATCAACAAAAATATGGTACCATTTGATTCACGTACTCCATTTACAACCTCAGGTATCCGTGTAGGTGCTTCGGCAATCACAACAAGAGGTCTAAAGGAGTCACAAATGGCTACAATTGTTGATCTAATCGATAGAACTCTTTCTGCACCAGATTGCGAGGAGTCGATTGCTCAAGTACGTAAAGAGGTAAATGCTCTTATGGCAGATTTCCCTCTATTTGCTTGGTAGTATTATATAATATTAGTTCTGGGCAAGCACCTCTCTTTTGAGAAGTGTCCTGCCCAGCACTTTTTTAATTTTAATTAATAATTATGGAGAAGAGTAGCTATATAGCTCCTGAAGTGGAGATTGTTGAGCTTGTAATCGAGAGTGGTTACGCAACTTCTGGACTTGCGCCAGATTTCGGTAATGGTAATAATGGATTTTAATAATAGATTAATGAAGATACACAAACTGTTTTATGTAGCAGTAGTAGCTATTGCTACACTTGTAGGGTGTCAGAAAGAGCCTTCAGTGGAGTTGGTAGATGGCAGCTTTGCAATTTATGCATCTGTTCCATCGAGTGAGACAAAAGTGAATTTGCAAGATAACGAGTCGGGGATTTCAGTAACTTGGAGAAATGATCCTCAGAATGATAAAGTGGATAGAATCTCACTATACAACATTACTCGTAACGAGAAAATAGGTGATATGATTAATAGCAGTGACAATCACTCTAAATTTGCGATATTCACACCAGCTGCATCAATAGGTAGTATGAATTCAACAGATGAATATATTGCAGTATATCCAGCTAGTAAAGCTCTTACTTTGGAAGAAAGAAATGCAGAGGTTTTGAGCGTTATCAACCAGAGTCAATCAGAAGATATATCATCTATATCAGATGCTGTGAGGATGATCAGCGACACCTTTAAATATGATGGCAGTGATGCTATGAGATTAGTTTTCGAACACGAGACTGCTGTTGCCAAAATTACACTACCAGTAGTTGTTGGCAAAAATTTCAAGTCGTTGATTTTTCACGATGGTGAGGATCAAGATAAGAGATACACAATCAATTATCAAAATATAGATCAACAAAACGTTGTGTCTTATGTTCCAATTCACCCTAATAGCGGAAGCCGTAATCTGAAATTCATAGTTCAATATACAGACAATACCTCAGAAATTAAAGATGTAGTGACTGATGTTACTTACAATAAGGCTTACCGTTACACTATGCCTCTAGAGTCCTTGGCTCCTAGTGGAATAGTATACACTACTATTGCTAGTGCTGAGGAGTTGGTGGCTTTTAGAAATGCTATGCATAAATTCATTCAAGACACAGTCTATAATGTAGCTTTGATAAACGATATTGATTT
>CAYJOF010000025.1:9208-12158 GCA_964371765.1 uncultured Rikenellaceae bacterium | reverse complement strand
CTTTAACGCTTACCACTCCATCTACACCCTCGGCAATAAATCCTACCATAGATAAGTTAACCCTAAAAATTGAGTTTGTAGGTGTAGAGGTGTTCATTATCATAGAATCAATAGAGATTACCTCACTTGGAAGATCAATAATGATTCGACTGCTCACCGACCCAATTTTTATCTCTGGAAGTGGGCTAGGCAGGTTGATAATTTCGGGGATTAAACCCTTAGGGATTGTTAGGTTAGAGTTTATGTTGAGATCTCCTAGCTCTATTGGTTCGATGGTAGGAATATCTAGCACATCGCCAAGAGTAAAGATGTAGTTGCCATCTTGATCAAGCTTGACCTCTTCGATGTTCTCTATATCTACAAATTCGCTTAACTTTAGTCCTGAGATGGTGCCAAAAGGCACAACAATACTGCCAGCTCCAATCACGGAGTTGTCCGTATTTACGTCCCTTAGGGAATAATCGTTGTCAACACAGCTCATAGCAAGTATTGCCAACAGGAGAAAGAATAGATTTTTATTCATCATAGTATATTTTATTTATTGAGTTGTTTGGATTCCGTATATAGATATACACACAGCAAAGATAGTGTTTTTATTTATAACTTTAATTAGTTATAGATGTTTATTAAAAAAAATGGGTTCTAGTACCTAAATTAAGATACTAGAACCCGTTTTTTGTCTAATGGTTAATTGCTGTATTTATTGCCACCCGATCAGTGGCATCCACAAGAGCCTCCACAGTTGCCCCCTTTGTTAGAGCCTCCCTTAGATCGATTAATCCACAATCCTAAACAAATAACTCCAACTATGATTACTCCTGTTATAATTTTCTCAAGCATAGTTATATTTAAAAAATTCCTTTAGCAATATTGTAAACAATGAAACTCAATACCCACGCCATTACTGTAGAGTAGCCAGCTTGGAAGAACATCCATTTAGTGCTGCGAGTCTCTCGTTTGATTGCAATTACTGTTGCAATACAAGGGAAATAGATTAGGGTAAAGACTAGGTATGAAAGGCCCACTGCCTTAGAATATACAAATTCGCCTTTTTTCTGACCATCGCTATATTTCTCCTCTCTAAGCTTGTTTTGTAGAGCGGCTTGCCCTTCGTCTGAGTCGGCATCAATGTTGTTGATAACCCCCATTGTCGAGACTATTACCTCTTTTGCAGCTATACCTGTTGTGAGTCCTACACTCATCTTCCAATCAAAACCAAGAGGTCTGAATACAGGTTCGATAAAGTATCCAATCTGAGCTAAGTAGCTCCCTTCTAATTGCTGAGCTGCAAGAGTTAGAGACATATCACCAATTACTGAATCACGCTGTTGGATTAATTCTTCAGGGTTTTGGCTCGCTAGAATCTGTGAGTTGTAAAGATTCTCGACTATCACCTTCTCGCTTTCAAATCTCTCTATGAGTTGTTTGTTTTGAGGGAAATATCCAAGCGTCCATATGATTACAACTGCAACCAATATCACACCACCCATCTTTTTAAGATACTGTGATCCCTTTTCCCACATATGGCGAAGAGTGTTCATAAAATATGGTGCACGATATGGAGGAAGCTCCATCACAAAAGGGGTTGTTCGGCTCTTGAATACAAATTTGTTGAGAACGAGTGCTGTAAAAGCAGCAAATACGATACCCGATATATATATCACAAACATCATATTTCCTGCGCTCTCAGGGAAAAATGCGCCTAGGAATAGAACATATACAGGTAGTTTTGCACTACACGACATAAATGGAGTGATAAACATTGTAACGAACCTATTTTCTCGATTCTCGATAATTCTTGCAGACATTACCGCAGGTACGCTACAGCCAAATCCCATAACCATAGGAATGAATGATTTTCCGTGTAGACCCACCTTATGCATTATCCTGTCGAGAATAAAGGCAGTACGAGCCATATATCCAGTGTCTTCCAATATCGATATAAATAGGAATAGTATAAGGATATTTGGAAGAAATACAATCACGCTACCCACGCCCCCGATAATGCCATCGGTTATTAAATCATTTACCATACCCTCGGGCAGCAATGAGCTAGAGAGTGTTTGTAGCTCACCTACTAAATACTCCAAGAATATCATTGGATACTCTCCAATAGTGAAGGTGCTATAGAACATCAACCACATTATTCCCAAGAATATAGGGAATCCTAAGAATTTATTCGTAAGAATTAAGTCTATTGCTCTGCTGGTCTGATTTCTATCCTTTGCTCCCTTCTTGTAGGTCTCTCTCAAAGCTCCATTGATAAACCCGTAGCGAGCATCGGTAAGAATCATTTGACTCTCCTCGCCCCATTGGTTTTTGATTTTTGCCTGCTGTTTTTCAACAAGCTTATCTACTTGCTGGCTATCAATTTTTTTTGTAAAGATTGTATCTCCTTCAAGCAGTTTGATTGCTACAAATCTATCTGGGAATTGAGTGCTGTTCTGGTTCTCTATTGCCTTTTGAGTAGATGTTATCTCATCCTCTAGGTGTTGCCCATAGCTTATCCTTACACTTGTGCGAGGTTTCTGAGCTGCTTGATACTGCTCCACAACAACGTCTAGGAGTTGGTTTATTCCTCGATGGCGTTTTGCCGATATTGGAACGATTGGTGTACGCAACATCTCGCTCATAGCTTGATAGTCAAACAGATCGCCACTTCGTTGGAATTCGTCGTACATATTGAGTGCAACAACAAGGTTCGACTCAAGATCAATTAACTGTGTGGTTAGATATAGATTTCTCTCTAGGTTTGTTGCGTCTAGTATGTTTAAGATCACATCTGGCTTCTGTTCAACTATATGCTCTCTTACGAATACCTCCTCTGGGGAGTAGGCCGAAAGAGAATAAGTTCCTGGAAGATCTGTAAATACGATATTGTAGTCCTTGTGTTTGATGGTTGCACTCTTTGAGTCGATTGTTACACCAGAGTAGTTACCCACATGTTCGT
>CAYJOF010000025.1:0-9191 GCA_964371765.1 uncultured Rikenellaceae bacterium | reverse complement strand
GATTTCCCACTAGTGCCACGTTGATTGTTGTAGTATTAGCGGAAGATAGTTGCTGATTGTCAAATTTGATTGTCTCAGCCTCTGTATGATGATCTATGTTTTCTATATCCATCTCAACCTCAACCATTGCAGCCTCGCTGCGTCGAAGTGAAATTTCATAACCCATTATTATGTATTCAATTGGATCTTTTAGTGGTGCATTTTTTACAACAGTAACAACTTGCCCCTTTATAAATCCCATTTCAGTTATTCTTCTTCGGAATTCGCCTGTGGCGTTTATTTTTGTGATTATTGCCCTCTGCCCATTTTGTAGTTCTGATAGATTCATATCTCTAATTTGGTTTCTTTTTTAAAGCACAAAGATAGTTCATTTTCCTTAATATATAGTAAGTTCAATTCAAATTAGCTACTTATGGTGATTGATGTTCTCTTTTAATCCCAACTAATTGCTAATTAATTTAAAAAAAAATACGTATTTTAAAAAATAATTACTATCTTTACACTTTCAAACAACTATGAAGGTTTGCTACCCTTCTATTGTAATGTTAAGTAATTACCTTTATTTGTATATTTAAATGTAAATAAAATAATTAAATTTTATAATATTAAGAAACCAATTGCCAATTCAGTGTCGGCAAACCCCATTTCTTATATGTTATAAATCAGTATTATATACATAGAATTTGACAACTTTATTATAGAATTAAACACAGTTATTATGACAAACGTGAAAAGAGTATTCTACTTTGGTGATAAGAGTGCCGAAGGAAATGGAAAGATGAAAGAACTGTTGGGTGGTAAAGGCGCCAACTTAGCTGAAATGAACCTTATTGGAGTGCCTGTGCCTCCTGGATTCACAATCACAACTGATGTGTGTGGTGAGTATTACTCTCTAGGAAAGGAAAAAGTGATTGAACTTATTCGTCCTGAAATTATGGCTGCCCTTGAGAAGATTGAGAAGGCAACTGGAAATAAATTTGGCGATAATGAGAACCCTCTTTTAGTTTCTGTGCGTTCGGGTGCGCGTGTTTCAATGCCTGGTATGATGGATACAATCCTTAACCTTGGAATAAATGATGAGGCAGTGAAGGTTTTGGCTCAAAAGAGTGGAAATGCTCGTTTTGCTTGGGATTCTTATCGCCGTTTTGTGCAGATGTATGGCGATGTTGTTTTGGGGCTTAAGCCAGAATCAAAAGAGGATGAGGACCCGTTTGAGGAGATTATTGACCACCTAAAATACGAAAGAGGTGTGCTGAACGATACTGACCTTACAGTTGAAGATCTGATGACTCTAGTTGAGAGATTTAAAGCAGCTGTTAAGGCCAAAACGGGTAACGAGTTTCCTGCTTGCCCCTACGAACAACTTTGGGGAGCTGTATGCTCGGTGTTTGATAGTTGGATGAACGAAAGAGCTATTCTTTACCGTCAGATGCACAAATATCCCGCTGAGTGGGGTACTGCTGTGAATGTTCAAGCGATGGTGTTCGGAAATATGGGAGATAACTCAGCTACAGGTGTTGCCTTTACTCGTGACGCCTCAACAGGCGAGGATATTTTTAATGGAGAGTATCTAATCAATGCTCAAGGAGAGGATGTTGTGGCAGGTATTCGTACTCCACAAGAGATCACCCTTGAGGGATCTCGCCGATGGGCTAAACTGCAAAATATCTCGGAGCAAGAACGTGCTGAGAAGTATCCATCTCTGGAGGAGGTTATGCCAGTGGCTTACAAGGAACTATACGATATCCAAACACAACTCGAAACTTATTTTAAAGATATGCAGGACATCGAGTTTACAATCCAAGATGGCAAATTGTGGATGCTACAAACTCGTAACGGTAAACGCACGGGTGCGGCTATGGTTCGTATGGCAATTGAGATGCTCAACGAAGGAATGATCGATGAGAAGATGGCAGTTAAGCGAGTAGATCCAGAGAAACTAGATGAACTTCTTCATCCAGTGTTCGATAAGGATGCTATGGCTAATGCAGTTGTGCTTGCAAAAGGACTTCCTGCCAGCCCGGGTGCATCGACAGGACAAATCGTATTCTTTGCTGATGATGCGGATAAATTTGAGGACTCTATCCTTGTGCGTATCGAAACATCACCAGAGGATCTTAAAGGTATGGTTATAGCTAAAGGTATTTTAACTGCACGTGGAGGTATGACCTCTCACGCTGCCGTTGTAGCTAGAGGTATGGGTAAGTGTTGTGTTTCTGGTGCAGGGGAGCTTAAGATTGATTATCGTAATCGCAAGATGAATATCGGTCAACTTGAGTTGAAAGAGGGCGATTGGATCTCATTAAATGGTACAACAGGCGAGATATATTCAGATAAAGTTGATACAAGTGATGCCGAGCTGTCAGATGACTTCAGAACCTTGATGGCGCTTGCTAAGAAATACTCATATATGAAAGTAAGAGCAAATGCAGATACCCCCGCTGATGCACAAGTGGCATTTGGCTTTGGTGCAGAAGGTATAGGACTGTGTCGTACTGAACATATGTTCTTTGAGGGTAATCGTATCGACGCTGTTCGTGAGATGATTCTATCTAGCGATGAGGCAGGTAGACGCAAAGCTCTTGATAAACTACTTCCTATGCAGCGTAGCGACTTCGAGGGTATTTTTATGGCTATGGATGGGCATCCTGTAACTGTTCGTCTTCTGGATCCACCTCTACACGAATTTGCTCCTCATTTCGAAAAAGAGCAGCGTGAGTTGGCGGCAAAACTAAATATCTCGTACGAAGATGTGCACTCTCTGATAGAGGGTTTATCGGAGGTCAACCCAATGTTAGGTCATAGAGGCTGTCGTCTAGGTAATACATACCCAGAGATTACCGAAATGCAAACTAGAGCCATCATAGAGGCTGCTCTAAATGTTCAGGCTAGTGGTCAGAGCGTAAAGGTTGAAATTATGGTGCCACTTATTGGTAATCATCGAGAGTTGAAGTACCAGAAGGATGTTATAGATAGAATAGCTAATGAAATCTTTAGAGAGCGTAACCAGAGAATAGATTATATGGTGGGAACTATGATTGAAGTGCCACGTGCGGCAATCACTGCGGATGATGTTGCTCAGACTGCAGAGTTCTTCTCATTTGGTACAAATGACCTTACACAGATGACTCTAGGTTTCTCTCGTGATGATATAAATAAATTCTTGCCAGTATACCTAGAAAAACAGCTTTTGGTTGCCGATCCATTCCAAACTATCGACAAAAAAGGAGTAGGTATGTTGGTAAGAAATGCGGTTCAACTTGGTCGAGGAACTCGTGAAAATCTAAAGTGTGGTATCTGTGGTGAGCACGGAGGTGATCCCGCAAGTGTTAAGTTCTGCCATAATGCAGGTCTAGACTATGTCTCGTGTTCTCCATTCAGAGTGCCAATTGCTCAACTAGCGGCTGCTCACGCCTCGTTGGAGCAGCAATAAGTTATTGTTGCTAATACTTGAGTGAGCTTGTATCAAAAATGTATTTGATACGAAGCTATACAAAATATGACTGTATTGAATAAATGAGCTGTCCAACTTTTGGGGGATACTTCATTAATTCGATACAGTCTCTTTTTTGATTGATTGTTAGGAAAGTTGGATTGATAGAAGATAATAACTATTTTTGGCAAAACTTTGATGTCAATTTATATGAAAAATATAATTTTAATAACGCTTTTAGTGCTGTCATCTATAACGCTTTATGCGCAACGTGAATGGAACTACACGAGTTCCCTTACAGCTCTAGGATCAAGTGCTGAGACCCTCCCATTTTGGGCTACAACCAACAAATTTGGAGTTGTTCCAAATAGTCGAGGAGGGCTAATGCAAGCTGGAATTTTCTCAGATTTTAACACCCAGAAAACTCTGCAACTATCTTACGGTGCATCGTTTGCTGGCTACCTTACTCAGCTCGATAATAATGTAATCCTAGACGAACTATATGTGAGTGCAAGATGGGAAAAATTGCGATTGGATCTGGGTATGATACATCCTCAAGAGCAGTTTGGAGGTATTTCTGCTCAAAATGGAAATGCTATTCAGTCTACAAACAGTCGCTCAATGCCGGGATATAATCTACACTCAGAGTATATCGATATCCCTTTTACGGAGAGTATTCTTGCCTTCAAATTTAATTTGTCGGATTATCAAATGATAGATAATCGATATGTAGAAAATACACTTATGCACCATAAATCAATATATTTCAAGATTACTCCAATCGAACAGTTAGAGTTTGTTGGTGGATTTGAGCACTATGCACAATGGGCAGGAAATTCTCCCGTATATGGAAAACAGCCTAGTGGTTTGGATGATTATTGGAGAATCTTCTTGGGAAGTTCTGGTGGTAGTGATGCAACTGGTAACGATCAACGAAATGTTCTAGGGAATCACCTTGGCAAAGAGCATTTCGAGATAAACTATAAATCGAGACAATTTAAGCTCTCTTTGTACCACGATACCATATTTGAGGATGGTTCAGGCGCTAGCTTTAAAAATTTCCCCGATGGAACGTGGGGGATATATTATGGATCTACAAGTTCGCAGAAGAGTTTTATTACAGATGCCACTTATGAATTTTTTTATAGTAAAAATCAGTCAGGGTCTCTCCATGAACGCCCAGCTACTCCAGAGGAGATGGCTCAGCAAGACCCGAATTCACCCACTTATGGGAAAATTGTTTTGGGTGGCATTGATAACTACTTCAACAATGGAGAGTATCTAAGCGGGTGGACATACTATGGTAGAGTGATAGGAAATCCATTTATTACTCCAACGGCTTTGACCAAAGATGGAATATCGCTTGGTACAAACAACAATAGAGTAGTGGCGCACTATGTTGGTATTAAAGGCTACTTCTATAAAAAAATGCCTTACAAATTTCGCGCGTCTTATTCAATCAATTATGGTACCTACGTAACACCACTAGAAGATAAGCCTAAACAGTTTTCGTTTGGACTAGAGGCAGGAGTTGTCCGAAGCAATAAATTTCCATTTTTGGTAGATGTTGGTGTGTATGGAGATTTTGGGGAGTTGTTTGCTAATAATTTTGGAGTGACACTAACACTTACCCATCGAGGCACCCTATAACCTGCTTTTTATCTATAATTAGTTCTTGTTGTTTTTTCGGAATTGCTATTTTTGAAACTAAAATATTTTTGTTATCTTTGTGAGTTGCATAAGAAATCAATAAAAAAGATAATATGAATATTTTTAACAAATTTCCAAGAACGTTCTGGGTGGCAAACATTATAGAACTGTTCGAAAGATGGGCGTGGTATGGCTTTTTTATGCTTTTTGCCAACTATCTTACAGATGGAGGACTCGAATTCTCTCAAAGTCAAAAAGGTATTATTATGGGTGTGGGTACAGGTATCTTGTACTTCCTTCCAGTACTAACAGGTGCAATTGCCGATAGGTATGGATATAAGAAAATCCTTTTCTTGTCGTTTATTGTCTACTCTTCGGCATTTATTCTCCTTCCTCATTTTACATCCTTTGCAGGTGTTTTTGCAATGTACATCTATCTGGCAATTGGAGCAGCTCTTTTCAAACCAATCATCTCGGCTACCGTAGCCAAAACCACCACAGATGAGACCGCCTCAATAGGTTTCGGTATTTTCTATATGATGGTAAACATTGGATCATTCTTTGGCCCACTAGTGACACTTCTTTTCAAAGGTAATACCGATATGATATTCTACATATCGGCAGCTATCGTATCGGTAAACTTTATTATGCTTCTGTTCTATACCGAACCTGGTGAGAGAAAACCTAGTGAAGGTAGCCTAATGCAGTCCTTTGTGGAGGTGTTTCGTAATATGACAACAATTATTCGTGATTGGAAATTTGCAATTTTTTTGGTGATTATTGCAGGCTTCTGGTCGATGTATTACCAGCTCTTCTACACCCTGCCTGTGTTTATCTCTCAGTGGGTAGATACAAGCTCAATGTACACATTCTTTAGCAATCACCTTCCTTTCTTTGCTAAAAATTATAGTCCTGCACCAGGGGTAATGGATTCAGAATTTATAACCAATCTAGATGCACTTTACATAATACTGCTCCAGATTGTGGTGTCGAGTATTGTTATGCGTATGAAACCACTTCGCTCAATGATGTCAGGATTCTTTGTCTGTACAATAGGTATGGCTCTAACACTAGTCTCTCAGAATGTAGTCTTTACTATGGTAGCTATCCTAGTTTTTGCAATTGGTGAGATGGCTGGCTCTCCAAAGGTTACCGAATATATCGGCAGAATAGCCCCTCCCGACAAGAAAGCACTTTATATGGGCTATTCGTTTATTCCTGTGTTTTTGGGTAGTATCTTTGCAGGTGTTATCTCTGGGCCTGTTTATCAACAAACCTCTGATAAGGTGACTTTCACCAAGCAGTTTGCTCAAGATAATGGACTTTCAATAGATGCAAACCTCCCTCACGCAGAGTATTTTGAACAGGTGGCTATGAAGATGAACCTAAGCCCAGCTGAGTTGACCAATACTCTTTGGCAGACCTATGACCCTTCTAAGTTATGGATAACAATTATTGCCTTGGGTATGGCGGCAACTTTTGCGCTGTTCTTATACGATAAATATTTACTTAAAGATAAATAGTAGGATAAACAAAAAAGATAAAAAAACTGTCTCAAAAACATTCTTGATGCAGTTTTTGTACAAATTAGGTTGTTTCGAAATATTTCGAAACAACCTTTTTTGTGGCAAGTTTTTTGATGAATGGTTAGCAAAAAAACTATGAGAAAAATAATGATGTTGTTGTCGGCAATCTTGCCTATTGTGGCGTGTGCCGCCCAAAGAGATAGTATAGATAAGAGTGTAGTAGCAGATGTTGATATTGAGCGATATATGGGAAAATGGTATGAGATTGCTCGATTTGAAAACCGCTTTGAGAGAGGGATGAACTACGTCACGGCAGAGTATTGGTTTGATCATAAAGGGCGAATTAAAGTGCTTAATAGTGGTCTTAAATCTGATGCTACAAAACGAAGTAGCTCTGAGGGTAGGGTAAAGATACCCAATAAGAATATCCCAGCTAAACTTAAAGTGTCTTTTTTTCTATGGTTTTGGGGTGATTACTGGATCCTAGAGCTCGATCAAAAGGATTACTCTTATGCGCTTGTAGGTAGTTCCAATAGCGAATATTTATGGATATTAAGCAGAGAGCCAATTATGAAACAACAAACACTTTCGATGTTGGTCGAAAGTGCTCGTAGAAGGGGTTATGATGTTGATAATCTAATTTATGTGGAGCAATCGGCTCCCTAATAGTTTTTTTTCAGTACAAAGCTTTCTCCTAAGTATACCTTACGTACCATCTCATCCGCAGCAAGCTCTTCGGCACTTCCTGCTTTTAGAACTTTGCCTTCGAATAGAAGATAAGTTCTGTTGGTGATGTCTAGGGTCTCCTGTACGTTGTGGTCGGTGATGATTACCCCGATGTTCTTGTCCTTGAGCGAGCGCACAATGCTCTTAATGTCTTCAACCGCTATGGGGTCTACTCCCGCAAAAGGCTCATCAAGAAGGATGAATTTAGGATTTATTGACACTGCACGAGCAATTTCAGTACGACGACGCTCCCCACCTGAGAGCTGTATGCCCTTGCTCTTTCGTACCTTTTGTAATCTAAATTCCTCTATTAGAGTTTCTAATCGATCCTTTTGATACTCCTTAGTGTAGTTAGTCATCTCAAGTACCGAACGAATATTGTCCTCTACTGATAAGCGTCTAAATACGCTAGCCTCCTGTGCGAGGTAGCCAACACCAAGCTGCGCACGTTTGTAAACTGGCATATCTGTAATGTCTTGATCGTCAAGAAAAATCTTACCATCATTTGGCTTGATTAGTCCTACTGTCATATAGAATGTTGTGGTCTTTCCTGCACCATTAGGGCCTAAAAGTCCTACAATTTCACCTTGATTAACATCGATAGAAACCTTATTGACAACAGTCCTCGATTTGTATTGTTTAACTAAGTCTTCAGTCCTTAATTTCATATTATTTTACTTTAATAACCTCCAAAATAATGTCTTTCTATCCTTTGTGAGATAGTTGTAGACGTGATACACTATATTTTCGACGAAATTAGAAAAAAATCTTGAAAAATTATGTATTATCGAAAAAATATATTACCTTTGAGTAAAATTAAGAGTATAACATCCCCTTATTTTATTTCGCAAAGATAACTTTGTTTTTTGAAAAAGGGGAGATAATAATTAATAATTTATACTAAAGTTTTGCAAAAGGCTGATTAATAAAGTATTAAACATTATGGCTAATAATATTAGTTTGTCAAGTGAGCTCAAAAATTATTTTGGTTTTAGCTCATTTAAAGGTAATCAAGAGGCGATCATCGAAAATTTGATGAGCGGCAAGGATACATTTGTGCTTATGCCAACTGGCGGAGGTAAGAGTTTGTGTTATCAACTTCCTGCTCTGCTGATGGATGGTGTTGCTGTTGTAGTCTCACCACTGATTGCTTTAATGAAAAATCAGGTTGACGCAATGAGAGCATTCTCCTCTCAGGAGGGAATAGCTCATTTTATCAACTCTTCTCTAACTAAAACGATTATCAATCGTGTTCATGAAGATGTCCTTAGCGGCAAAACCAAACTGCTGTATTTTGCTCCAGAGTCGCTGACTAAGGAGGAGAATGTGCGATTGCTTAAAAATGTTAATGTCTCGTTCTATGCTATAGATGAGGCTCACTGTATATCAGAGTGGGGTCACGATTTCCGCCCCGAGTATCGTCGTATACGTACAAATATCTCGGAGATTCAGCAAGCTCCAATAATTGCACTTACGGCAACCGCTACGCCTAAAGTGCAGATGGATATTCAGAAAAACCTCGGTATGAGCGATGCAACTGTATTTAAATCATCATTCAACAGAGAGAACCTATACTACGAAATTCGTCCTAAGAATGACGTTTATAAGGAGATTATTAAATTCATAAGACAAAATCCAAGACAGTCTGGAATCATCTATTGCCTAAGCCGTAAGAAGGTGGAAGAGATAGCAGAGTTGTTGAAAGTTAATGGCATAAATGCCCTGCCGTATCACGCTGGTATGGATGCAACAGTTAGAGCCACTACCCAAGATAAGTTCCTTAAAGAGGAGATTGATGTAATTATTGCTACAATCGCTTTTGGTATGGGTATCGACAAACCAGATGTTAGGTTCGT
>CAYJOF010000024.1:7550-12166 GCA_964371765.1 uncultured Rikenellaceae bacterium | reverse complement strand
ATCTGGAGGCTATTCTTCAGCTACAAAAGGGTGATGTATACGACAACAAAACACTAAAAACTAGACTGGGTCTTAATAATGAGGCTGTTCAGAAGGGTATAGCAAATGTTAGAGGACTCTATCAAGATGATGGTTACCTAACATCTGATGTTGCTGATATTGAAAACGAAGTCGCTCAAGACACTGTTGATATTGCTATTAGAATTCTCGAAGGAGATCAATTCTCAATAAACGCAATTAATATTCACGGCAACACAAAAACACACGACAAAGTCGTGCGTCGAGAGCTATTTGTGCGCCCTGGAGATCTATACTCTCAGGCTATGCTAATCAACTCCGTTCAACGACTAGGCGCATTAGGAAACTTTGCTCAAGAGAGCACATTCCCTAATATTATGCCAGTTGCAGGATCAAGCGACGAGGTAGATCTAACATTCAGCCTCGAGGAGGCATCAACCGACAGCTTTAGTTTCTCGGGAGGATTTGGTGCAGGAACTTTTGTATTGGGTATCGGAGTCACCTTTAAGAACCTATCGCTCAAAAAAATGTTCGACAAAGGAGCATGGAGACCTTACCCCGCTGGAGATAACCAAATCTTAAATGTAACTGTTCAAACAAACGGCTCTTATTATAAAAATATGTCGTTTAGTTTCATTGAACCTTGGCTAGGAGGCAACAAACCAAACTCTCTTGCAGTTAGTTTCCACTACTCTGCCCAAACAAACGGATACACTGTATTCGATGCAGGTAGTTCACAGTTTGCTACTCTTGGTGCTTCTGCAACATTCGGTACACGATTGAGTTGGCCAGATCCATACTTCACTTTTAGTGGTGGTCTTTCATACCAACACTACGATATGAATAACTGGCCTAATTTCATTATTCAGACAGGTATCTCTCATATTATTGCAGCTAATGTTGCACTTTCGAGAAACTCACTAAACTCACCTCGTTACCCATCACAAGGCTCAGAGTTTGCCGTTAATCTTCAGGCTACTCCACCATTCTCTCTATTTAAAGCAGATGGATATTACGAAAATCCTAGTCTAAGCGATAGTGAAAGATACAAATTGGTAGAGTTCTATAAAGTAGACCTCAAGGCTAGACTATACGAAAACATTGCAGGTACAGACAAGCTTGTATTCCACGCAGCAGCCCACTTTGGATACCTTGGGCACTACAACCCTCACGCTATCTCACCTTTCGAAGGATTTAGCGTCGGTGGTAGCGGACTTGGCGGATATAACCTCTATGGTATAACTTATGTAGGACTAAGAGGATACCCTGACGGATCACTTACGCCTTTGGCCGATTATGGAGATCAAGCTAGGATATACTCAAAATACACTATGGAGTTACGTTATCCATTTGTAAACACCCCCGGAACTACCCTATTTGCCCTTCTATTTGCAGAGGCTGGTAATGCCTATTATGGCTGGGAAGAGTTCAAACCTTTTGAGTTAAAGAAATCTATAGGTGTTGGTTTAAGAATTTACCTTCCGATTGTTGGTATGCTTGGCCTAGACTTTGGATATGGATTTGATAGACTGCCACAGACAACGGAACCATCTGGATTCCAATTCCATTTCTCAATGGGACAGCAGTTCTAATTATTAATAGAAAAAATTATGAATATGAGAAAATTTTTGTTAATTTTGCTAAGCTTTACGGTAGTAGGTTTTGCATCAGCACAATCAAAGGTAGCCTATTTATATAGCGGTGAGATCTTCGAGAAACACCCTAAATATATTGAGGCACAAGCAAAGATTAAGAGTTTTATTGATGAGAAGCAGAGTGAGATTGACTCTAAACTAGAGTCTGCGAAGAAGCTTTACAGCGTCTACACAAATTCACAAGGGCGAATGAACTCAAGCGATGCTGAGGAGATGAAAGCTCTAATAATTCAAACAGAGGATGAGGCAAATGAGCTTCAAGAGAAGATATTTGATCAAGGTGGGGAGCTAGAACAACTGCAAAAACAGTTGATAGTGCCTATCGAGAATGAACTAGTAGCAGCCGTTAACACCATTGCTCAATCTGAGGGGTATGATCTAGTGTTTGATCTGACGATCGTAAAGAACACAATTTACCAATCTCAGAAAATAAACATAACTGAGCAGGTAAAACAAGCTCTAGGGATATAATGATAATTAATTAAAAAAAATAAACTAATGAAAAAAGTACTTTTAATTGCGATTGCATTCGTAGGTATTGCATTCACATAAAATGCCCAAACTATCAAGTTTGGTTCGGTAAACACCGATGAGATTATGACAATGATGCCAGATATGGACTCTATCGAAATCAAATTCTCTCAAAGAGAAGCTGACTATATGAAGCAGCTACAGGATATGCAAACTGAACTTCAGGCAAAGGGAACAGAATATCAACAAAATGTATCTAAATACTCTGAGTTGATGCGCCAACAAAAAGAGAAAGAGATCAACGAAGGCAACAGAGCAATGCAGGAGTTCCAGCAGATTGCAATGCAAGATCTTCAGCAGTATCAAGGCACATTACTTCAGCCTGTATACGACAAAATACTAGCAGCTGTAAAGAAAGTTTGCGCTGCTCAAGGTATTCACTTTGTAATGGGTATTGGTAACGAACCATTCCTATATTACGATCCATCAAAGGTGACTGTTATTACAGATGCAGTGAAGAGTGAACTAGGATTATAGAGTTATAGCTCTCAAAGCAAAAAAATGGAGCGATGCCACTGAGGTGTCGCTCCATTTTTTTGATATTACACAATTAATTTGACTTCCTATCTTTACGAAGAGCCCACAGAGCTGGGACTTGCAACACAAATATTGCAATTGTAATGAGAACAATACCTAGGATAGATTCAAAGTCAGGATTGTCTGTATCGAGGAAAATCCAGCTTAATATAGCACCAAAGACAGGCACAATAAATTTCCAAATATTAATCTCCGATACCTTCAACTCGGGCACTTTAAGCAAATCCAACTGATGTTACAAGCGCAAGCGAGAAGAGCAATACCCAAAATTCAAAGGGCAGAGAAAACTCAGAGACTCTATCGGGTTCAAATATTGAACAGATGTAAAGCATAACCCCTCCAATAAAGTTGGATGAAGCTGTAAGTGAGATTGGCGATATTGGGTGAGGGTTTTTAGCCACAATTATATTCACATAGCTATTAACCATTACACTTGCAAAGATCATAAATAGTCCCAAAAGATAGAATTCGTTATCGTTGATAACTGCTCCACCTCTGAGCGTCATAACCAAAATTCCTGCAACACCCAGCGTCACAGATATTATCTTAGATGGGGTAAATCTATCGTTATGCAACAGGAAATGCGCCATTATAAAGACTATCAGTGGGGACGCTCCTACAAGTATTGCAGCGGCTGATGGCGGGACTAATTTTATGCCATAAACATAAAAAGCATATTGCATAAATATCTGGAAGAAGCTAAACAGGAGCACAAATTTCCATTGGCGACGCATAACTCCCCAATCTTGATTTTTGCCAAACATAAAGGGCAGTAGTATTAAGCCTGCCACAATAAAACGCAAGCCAGAGAGTTGGAATACTGGCGTATACTCCAGTGCTATTTTGATAAGCAGGAATGGACAACTCCAACCCAAACAGGCTATTATTGCCAATAGGTAATATTTTAATTTTCCCATACTATCCAACTGAAATTACACTCATCTTCTCAGAGAGGAGATATTTATTTGCTAATTGCTGTACTTGCTGAGGTGTAACACTCTTCACTCGCTGAACCATTTGTTCTATGTAGCTATTTGAGGTATGGTTTTGTATCATCTCTATTGTAACGTCGGCAACTCCAAAAGGGCCATCCAAAATGCGTAGCATCTCACCCACAATCACATTTTTAACCATATCAAGCTCTTGATCTGTAACAAGCTCCTCACGCAGACGAGCCATCTCCTTGAAGACCTCTTCGATGGTTTGCTTGAGATACTCTCGTCCAACTTCGGTTGTAATAACAAAATAACCACTATCCTCCATATTAATCATTGCTGAGAATATAGAGTAGGTGTAGCCCTTATCTTCACGAATATTTGCGATGAGTCGAGAGCCGAAGTAACCTCCGAGAATAGTTGCCACAACTTGCATTGGGATATAATCTGGGTGCATCTTATCGAACATAACTCTACCGATGCGAAGAGCACTCTGGTGCTCGGAGGCGTGATCTATGTGCTTAGTTTGAGGCTCTAAAGATGGTTCTGGAGCTGCGATATGCGAAAAGCTGCCACTAGGGAGACTATCACACAACTGCTTAATCATCTCTATCTCAGTGTCTGAGAAGTTACCACTTACAACCGCAAAGAGATTATCCCTTAGATAGAAATTTTTATGAAAGTCAACTAAGTTATCACGAGTTATATCGTTATAGTAATCTTGATGATAACTCACACCATAAGGATGAGACTCTCCATAGATTGTTCTAGTGAACTCCTCTCGGGCTATATAATCGACCTTCTGACGCTCAACTCGCAGCGTATTCTTGCGCTTTGCAACAAACACTTCAAGCTCTTCTTCACTAAATATTGGATTTAGAATAATCTCTTGTAGCAACTCCATTGCATTTGGGAAGAACTTTGTAAGTGAGCATATAGT
>CAYJOF010000024.1:6071-7540 GCA_964371765.1 uncultured Rikenellaceae bacterium | reverse complement strand
TAGTCTCTATCGATTGAAACGTCTAGGAATAATCCATAGTAATCGATAAGCTCAGATAGTTCTTTTGCGCTATGATTAGTTGTACCTTCGCTTAACATCGATAGTACAGAGTTTGCCAAAAAGGGCTTTGATTGATATTTTGTACCTGCCTTAAAGACCAAAGAGAGTCTAATTACATCATACTGTTGAAAATGGAGCGAATATACTGGAACTCCCTCTGAGGATGAGTGTTTAAGCTCATGAGTAATATCTACACTCTGCGGCAGAAAAATTTGAGGCATTATACCTCTATCAAATTTAGTTGTATCTCCCATTACTTCTTTGCTTTATAGATTAGTGTAGCGCTATGTTGAGGATTAAATAGAGTTTGTGAGACTTCCTGTATCTCGCTTTTAGTTACAGATTTGTAACACTCTAACTCTTGATTGATATAGTCTATATCGCCCAACATTTCATAAAATCCGAGATTCATCGCCTTGTTCATTACATTAAGCTCACCGAAAGCGGTGTTAACCTCAAACTTATTTTTTATCTTCTGAAGTTCATAATCAGAGACTTGTTGCTGTTGAAGAGTTTCTATCTCTTGCCAGATAGCCTCCTCGGCACGCTTAGGATCAACCCCGTCGGCAAGCTGCCCCGTAAGAATAAATAGCCCTTGGTTAATCTCACCAGAGAGATAAGCGTTGACAGATGTAAATAGTTTTTGTCCTTTGACTAGCGACTGAACCATTCTCGAGGAAGATCCACCTGAGAGCAAATCTGAGATAGTGTCACATACGATGAACTCTCTGCTCATTCTATGACCCAATCTAAAACAGATATAAATTACAGAGACAGGCACCTCTCTCTCCACCTCCAATCTTCGAGGTGAGGTGATAGGTTCATCATCCTCTGCTCTGGAGATCTCATCTATTGGTTTATGAATATCACCAAACCACTTTTGTGATAGTTCAAGCACCTCTCGGTGAGACAGATCACCCGATACCGAAAGAATTGCATTACTTGGAGAGTAATACTTGTTGTAGAAATTTTGCATAAAATCTAGATCCACACTCTTAAACGTACAATCCATCTTTCCAATTGTAGGCCAGCTGTATGGATGACGTGTGTAGCACATCTCTCTGAGCAGATGCCACAAATCTCCATAGGGTTTATTTAGGTATCTCTGTTTAAATTCTTCGTCTACCACTTGCTTCTGAACATCGAGCGATTGTTGGTTGAGATTAAGAGCACACATTCTGTCCGATTCAAGCCACATAGCTATCTCTATATTCTCCTTAGGAAGAACCATATAGTAGTTGGTGTAGTCGAGAGTAGTGAAAGCATTGCTATCTCCACAAGACATCTGAACTGGCACATCGAAGGATTCAACATTCTTGCTACCTCCAAACATAAGATGTTCGAAGAGATGGGCAATACCTGTGTATTGAGGTGTCTCGTCTACCGAACCCACCTTATATATTAGATTA
>CAYJOF010000024.1:4415-6061 GCA_964371765.1 uncultured Rikenellaceae bacterium | reverse complement strand
ACCATAGGGGTTGCGGTATCTTGATTGGATAGGACTGTTAGTCCATTATCTAAAACTGATCTCTGATATCTAATCATTTTTTAATACTATCTCTAGGTATTCGTGGCCTTTAGGCGATGCAATTCCACGAATGTGGTAAATTATGATATGCTCGTGTGTTGTGTTCAAATCCAGCGTTATATCGCTCTTAAGCCACCTATTTATCATACTATCCATCGTGTTGATACTAAACTGGGCTATACTGTCGGCGTCGATTCCTTGACGATAGATCCCCTGTTCGACTCCTTTTTTGATATTATTGACAATAAAGATTTTTAATATTCTACGAAATCTAGCCAGATAGAGACTAAAAGCACGAGGATTCTTCTGAAGAAAGGACTTATAGAACGTTGGCAGCTCAGGCAGAGGATTCTGCTGCTGAAATTTAAGTACATTCATCAACTCATCAATAGCATTCTCTGTGTGGTTCTGTTGAGAGGAGATATACTCCAAAAATTTCTTAGAACGATATGATATAATCGCCTTGATTAGCTCATTTTTGGTAGAGAAATTGTTGTATAGTGTCATTTTAGTCACTCCAACCTGTTTTGCAATATCCTCCATCAATAGATTGGATATTCCATTGTCCAATATAAGCTTATAGATAGCATCTAGATACTTTTCACGTTTTGCGATCTTCATACGTTCGATTTATTTTTTATATTTATTGCAAAAATATAAAATATTATCGATATTTTTGATACTTTTGTTTTAAAATATGAAAATTATGGGATTTAGGGATCTAATAGCCGATCAAAGGAGTATTGATTTTATGCGTAATAGCGTCGATAGTGGCAGAATAGCACACGCTCAACTCATTGAGGGAGATGGTGGTTATGGCTCATTTGCACTTGCTATTGCCTATATTCAATATATCAACTGCCGCAACAGAGTAAACCACGATAGTTGTGGCGTTTGCTCATCTTGTAAAAAGATTGCCACACTCCAACATCCCGATGTTCATTTTGTATTTCCTGTAAACAAGTCGGAACTTGCAAAGGGTCAATCGAAGAGCTCTCCTGCTGTGAGTGATAATCTGATGGCTACCTTTAGGGAGTTCGTAACGGAATCTAAGCCTTACGGCTATATAACTCCTGAGGCTTGGCAACGAGCAATGCAGCTCTCTGGCAAAACCTTACAACCGATAATAAACAAAAAAGAGGCCGATTCGATTATCCAGAAACTAACCCTTACTGCTCTTGAGGGAGCATATAAGGTGGTTGTAATATGGCTTCCTGAGACTATGAACGAGTCGGCAGCCAACACTCTGCTGAAGCTATTTGAAGAGCCAACAGGTGACGTACTGTTTTTGTTTGTCTCGCAACGGCCCCACAAGATAATCAAAACTATTCTCTCAAGAGTGCAGACTGTTGTACTTGCGCCAATATCTCAAACTCAGATGAGAACTTTTCTTGAGGAGAACTACCCTGGGCTTACACCAGAGGAGCAATCCAGTGTACTCTCTGCTGCCAAAGGAAGCATAACCAGAGCTATTAAGGCACTAGAGAGAGATGATAGTGGTGAACAGAAATGGTTTGAGATGTTTAAGGATATGATGAGAAATTGCTACCAAAACCAACACCTCAAACTACTTGAGTGGGTCGATG
>CAYJOF010000024.1:0-4405 GCA_964371765.1 uncultured Rikenellaceae bacterium | reverse complement strand
GCCTCGCTAGAGCGTGAGGAGATAGATATTTTCTTTGATAACTCAATAGAGATTCTGCGATGTAGCTATATGCAACGATTGGGAGTTCAAAGTCTAAATAGTTCTTTTGCTGCACAGAGAGATTTTATTTCGAAGTTTTATCCATTTATTGGTAACGAAAATATTGAGGAGTTGATGAATCAATTTGAGACTGCAAAGAGACATATCTCACGTAATGGAAACATTAAAATTGTAATGACACATTTCGCCCTCAGTGCCACAAAGTTCATAAAACCAATAAAAAGATGATAGAGACCGTTCTACTACTCGGGGGTAACTGCGGAGATATGATTGCCAACCTATCTTCGGCTCGAGAGCATATACAGAAGTCAATAGGCAAGATTATCCGTCAATCGACCATACACAAGAGTGAGGCTTGGGGATTTGACTCAGATCCTTTTCACAATCAAGTCTTGGTGGTAGTAACCCAGCTAGATGCAGAGACTATCTTAGAAAGGATTTGGAGTATTGAACGTCTCTTTGGCAGAGAGCGAGGGACTAAGGATCAGGAGCTGGCAAAATACACAAAACGCCAGAATGGAGAGATAGGATATAGTGCAAGGGCAATGGATATTGACATTCTCTACTACGGAGAGTCAAAAATCAACACCCAACTACTGACAATACCGCATCCACTTATCCACCAAAGGGATTTTGTAATGAAACCACTAATAGAGTTAGGAATATTAAAATAGCATAGATATGATAAAGGCAATAGGAATCAAAAAAAACTTCAACGAATTGGAGGTCCTAAAGGGTGTAGATATTGAGGTGTCTCGTGGAGAGATGGTAGCTATTGTAGGTCCCAGCGGAGCGGGAAAGAGTACTTTACTACAAATTTTAGGCACACTTATGAAGAGTGATCAAGGAAGTGTGTTTATTGATGGGGTTGATATTAGCACCCTGAAAGATAACAAGTTGGCAGATTTTCGCAACAACAAAATTGGATTTATCTTCCAGTTCCATCACCTACTCCCAGAGTTTTCGGCTATTGAGAATGTTATGCTACCAGCACTCATCGGAGGCACAAGTCGCTCGGAGGCATATCGTGACGCTCTAGAACTTCTCAAACAGATTGGTCTGGAGGATAGGATAGATCATAAGCCTAGCCAGCTATCTGGCGGCGAGCAACAGCGAGTAGCAGCAGCCAGAGCACTTATCAACCGACCATCGTTGATTCTTGCCGATGAGCCTAGTGGAAATCTGGATTCTCACAATAGAGATGAACTCCATAAACTACTCTCGATGCTCAAAGAACAGAACAACTTAACTGTGGTTATTGTCACACACGATCAAACCTTAGCAGAGCTAGCAGATCGCAAAATTGTATTGATTGATGGAGCACAAAGAACTTAGTCGAAATGACTTAAAAGAGACGCTAGAGTATCTCTACCAAAAATATAACAATCCCTCATTTATTGAGCTTGACCCAATCTCAATTCCTCACCAATTCTCAAAGCAAGAGGATATTGAGATTGCAGGATTCTTGGTGTCTATAATTGCGTGGGGCAACCGAAAGATGATTGTTCGAAATGGCAATCGAATGGTTGATTTTATGGAAAGAAGACCATATCACTTTGTGATGAACCACACTCCCCAACAGCTAGAGGAGCTGAATTGTTTTGTTCACAGAACGTTCAACGGGATAGATTTTACAAACTTTATTAGCCTACTTAGACGATTCTACCAAAGCTACGGTTCGATGGGTAAATTTTTTGAGGATAATTGGTTGGAAAGCAGTGATCTAAGAGTTGTTATTTCGAGGTTTAGAGAGGTGTTTTTTAACGACGAGACTCCTCCTCGTACAATGCGCCATCTATCGAATATCGACAGAGGGGCAGCCTGTAAGAGGATATGTATGTCGCTTCGTTGGTTTGTAAGAAAAGACAACAATGGGGTAGATTTTGGACTATGGAAAAAGATTCCCTCATCGGCTCTCTACCTGCCTTTAGATATACACTCTGCTAGAGTTGGGCGCGAATTTGGATTACTTCAACGCAAACAGAACGACTGGCGAGCAGTTGAGGAAATCACTCAAAATCTAAGAGTTTTTGACAGTAATGACCCTGTCAAATATGATTATTCACTTTTTGGAGTAGGAGTAAACGGTGGCAAATAGCTATTTTCAATTTAAGGAATTTTTGATAAATCAAGATAGATGCTCAATGAAGGTTGGCACAGATGGAGTCCTGATTGGTGCTTGGGCTGAACTTGGCACTGAGCAGTGTCGTATTGTCGATATTGGTGCTGGCAGTGGCGTTATATCGTTGATTGTAGCACAGCGTAATACTAAGGCAAGAGTAACAGCAGTAGAGATTGATCCCGAAGCATCTAGCCAATGTAGCGAGAATTTCTCGGAGAGTAAGTTTCGAGAGAGACTAGAGATTGTCAATGCAGATATTGTGGAACTGGCTAAGAGTATGCAAGGTAAGATAGATTATGTGGTAAGCAATCCTCCCTACTTTAATAACTCCCTAAAAAATAACGACAATCGAAAAACAACAGCCCGCCATACCGACTCTCTTAGCTACGACGATCTGTGTAGATCGGTGGCATTAATGCTCAAAGATAAAGGGATAATATCAATTATTCTACCATTTGAGGAATCAAAAATATTTTGCTCGATTGCAAATCAGCACGGTCTATATCCCTACGAGATGATGGAGGTAAGGGGCCTTGAACAAAAACCTGTCAAGAGAGTTATGATGAGGCTGTCCAAAGATCCTAATTTAGGACTCAACATAACACAACTAGTCATAGAGACAGATGTGCGTCATCAATATACCGAGCAATATAGAAAGCTAACTAAAGATTTTTATCTTTAGACAATCTCTCATTCTGCACTAATTCACGCTAGAGATAAGCATATCGAAAGGGCCAACATTTGTTCCATCTGGGAGTAGAAAATACTTGCCATTAATATTACTTGGGTGTGTCGTAAGAGTAATCTGCGATAATGGAGCAACACTAAAAAGCGATGGTGAGGCTTCTGTTACCCTAGCGTGGCTTGCTATTGTAAGATGGGTTAAACTATTAGCCTCAGCAAACATATAACTACCCTTTAATTCTGTTGCACTAGCAAGCGAGATAGAGCTAACCCCAGAGCTCATATGAAAGACTCCCTGCTCGAGCGTTGTAACACTATTTGCAGTCAGGGTCCAACTACACTCAGTTTGTAATCTTGCAAATGCCTCATAGGGCAATGATTTGAGGTTTGGAAATATTAGGTTAATCGTACGCCCTTTTTCTATGGTACGCAGAGCATCTTCAAGATTTGAAAAATCCGCTGATGAAGCCTCACTATCACCAATCTCCCACGTATCTCCCTGAGGAACTGAGTTTTTGTTGATGTTTGACAGCTTTAGAGAAGAGCTAATATCAATTGTATAATGTCTACCTGCACTAAATAGCGTTGTCGTCGGTTTAGAAAAAAGAGTAATATCTCCATTGTTCACCACTACCTCTCTTTGGGCGTATCTACTTTGACGAATCATCATATTTGCCTGATATGTTTTCTGCCCCGCTTTGAGCCCATTAAGAGTTATAGGGTAGTTCACATTCCCATCTACCAATTCTACAGCAGTAAGTGCAGCTACATCAGCAACATTAAAGTTGATCGTTAGCACAGCACAAAGATGTTCAAATGACAATCTTTGGCCTAGTACAAACTCCATTGTTTGCATCATTGTATTCTCGGCTAAGTGATCTATTGCTGCATCATAGCTCTGAGTTTGAGTATCAAAATCGGCAATTCTCCAAGAGCTCACAGTTGTCAAATCAGTTTTAGGGTACACAGCTATGTACAAGGTACCATCATCTCGAAGATCCTCGCCAGACACTTTAACAAACAGTGCCCTTCCCGTCACATCATCAACTCTCGACACTCGAAAAACTGATTCAAAAAACAGACTACTAGCATTCGCAACAGAAATTTCATCTCCCTCCTGCCAAGAAATATTCAATCGCCCTAAAGTTTGACTATCCTGCTCAAAAGAGATCTTTGTATTGGTATCCTCCACACCTAGAGCAGAAGCCTCAAGCGTTTGGGCAGTAAGCGAAGATGGCTCTCCACTCTTACTGCAACTGATCACAACCACAAAAATCGATAGTAAAACAAAATATTTCATAAACCTCACAAGTAATCCATCATAGTAAAACAGACTACAAAATTACATATTATATCCAATATTAGCAAATCATACTAATTTATTCAAATATAAAATTCGGCTGAGTATCTAGGAAAAGAAAGGAATCGTAAAGGTAATTGTAAGGAAAGGGAATAGTAAAGAAAAAAAGGCGGACAAGACAAACCCACAATCAGCAGCGGCACGGACGCTGCCGAAATGCTGCTTAAAGGCAGCGTTTC
>CAYJOF010000023.1:0-13042 GCA_964371765.1 uncultured Rikenellaceae bacterium | reverse complement strand
TTGCAAAGGGCGATTTACCTGTGCCTCCTGCTTTAACGTTGCCCACACAAATAGTCGGAACCTTCGCACAGTAACTTCGCTTAATTCCTCTATTGTAGAGGAAGTTGCGCACTGCCACTATTAAAACTAGAAGTGGATATAGGGGCGTAAGTAGTAGGCGAATATAAAACATTTTGAAGTTACAATAAAAATTAATATTTTTGTAAAAATTTCTTCGGGTATACTTTCTTATATCTAAAGAAACTAATACAAAGATACAATTTTTTTATAAAACGGATATGCTAGAACTAGATAAAAAACTTTTTCTGCTACTCAATGGCGATGGTGGCAACGTAATAGACTCAATCTTCCTATTCCTAACATCACACTATATATTTGTAATAATCGGCATTCTGGCTGGTATAATCGTATTTTTGAAGTACAATCTAAGCTACGCCTTAGTTACCCTTGCAGGTATTGGTATCGGGATTGGTATTTGCGACCAAATATCTAATGTGATTAAGTACAACTTTCATAAGTTTCGCCCACTATACGACGCAGATGTGCAGTTAGATGCACATATCGTAAGTCAGTACGTACAAAGCTCTCTTTATGGCCCTATATCGGCACACGCAGCCACCTCGTTTGTGGTAGCCGTATTTACGCTTCTAATAATCCAAAATAGAGTGTATAGTATCTTTGTGCTTACAGTGGCTGGGCTTATCACATACAGCAGAATATATCTAGCAGCACATTTTCCGCTAGACGTGTTGGCGGGAGCTGCACTTGGTTCGCTTGTGGGATGGGCACTATACAAACTCCTAGAGAGACTCAGCAGATAAGACTAAACAATTAATATACTATTATGAATTCAATCAAAAACTTATCTCCACAGAGTGTGTGGAGTTTTTTCTATGATTTTACAACAATTCCTCGCCCCTCGAAGCACGAAGAGAGAATCTTGGAGTATTTGGAGCAGTTTGCAAAAAGTCGAGGATTGGAGTACCGTAAGGACAAAACGGGAAATATCGTCATCCTAAAAGGAGCAACACTAGGCAAGGAGGGTCTTCCCGTTGTGGCACTTCAAGGACACGTGGATATGGTGTGTGAGGCTAATAGCGACACGCCTTTCGATTTTATGACTCAGCCTATCGAAAGCTACATTGATGGGGAGTGGGTAAAGGCTCGCGGCACTACCCTTGGTGCGGATTGCGGCATTGGATGTGCATTGATGTTGGCAGTTTTAGACTCTAACGAACTTGAACACCCTGCCATTGAGGCTGTCTTTACAGTAGACGAAGAGACTGGTCTTACGGGAGCCTTCGGAATTGAGGAGGGTATGATTACCGCTAAGTATCTTATCAATCTCGACTCTGAGGATGCAGGAGAGTTATTCGTCGGCTGTGCAGGGGGCATCGACACCATTGCAAAGTTTACTTTTGACAAAGAACCTCTAATGGCAGATTGGAAGTTAGCTCAGATAAGTGTACGAGGACTTAAAGGAGGTCACTCAGGCGACGATATTAATAAGGAGTATGGCAATTCAAACATAATCACGGCGAGATTTCTTCTGGACAATCCTCAAGTAAGAATTGTTGATATTGATGGTGGCAATCTCCGTAATGCCATTCCTCGCGAGGCAACAACAACAATCGCTTATCCTGCCTCAATACAACAAGAGTTAGCAGAAAAGGCAAAACAGTACAATCAAATACTAAAAAAGGAGCTATTCACTAGCGATGCAGCAGTAGATTTCCAGCTCGAAAGCACAACAAAGTCAGCCACTGAAACTTTCTCAGCAGAGACAACAGCCACTCTTGTAGGTGCAATTGTAACAGCTCCAAATGGAGTGTTGGCGATGAGTCAAGATATGGAAAATTTTGTTGAAACATCAACTAACCTCGCTAGTATTAAGGAGATTGATGGAAAGATTGTTATATCTACCTCACAACGCAGCTCTGTGGAGAGTCGCAAGATTTTCTGGGCTAAGGTAATGCGCAGCCATTTTGAAAAATATGGGGCGGAGGTCACTCAAAGCGAGGGCTATCCCGGTTGGACTCCTGTTTTGAATTCCCACCTACTGGATGTATTCAAGCAGCAGCACAAGGATGTACTGGGTTATGAGCTGAAGGTAAAGGCTGTTCACGCTGGATTAGAGTGTGGCCTGTTCTTGGCTAAGTTTCCTCAACTTGAGATGGTATCTTATGGTCCAACTCTACGCGGAGTGCACTCACCAGACGAAAAACTACTAATTCCAGCCGTTGAAGAGGCCTGGAGGCTTCTAAAATCAGTTTTAAAGAATCTATAAACCATGAAAAAACTACTAATTATGTTGCTATGCGCAGCTGGTGCAGTTAGTTGCACCTCAACAATACAAAATCCTCTTTTGAAGGAGTCTACGGCTAAGTACGCTACTCCAGAGTACTCAAAAATAGAGAACGAGCACTACTATCCTGCTTTTTTGAAATATATCGAGAAGAACCGAACTGAGATTGACCAAATTGCAAACAACCCAGAGCCTGCAACTTTCGAGAACACTATCGAAGCACTTGAATTCTCTGGAGCAGACCTTAGTCGTGTCTCGTCAATATTCTTCAATATGACTTCTGCCAACACAAACGATACTCTTCAAGATATATCGTTCAAGGTAAGCCCAATGCTTACAGAGTTGAGCAACTACACGATGATGAACGAAAAACTATTTGAGAGAGTAAAGAGCGTATGGACTAATCGTCAAACCTTAGACCCTATCCAACAGAAGCTCACCGACAACTACTATAAGTCGTTTAGAAGACGAGGCGCAGAGCTTTCGGCAGAGGATAAAGCGAAGTACAGCGAGCTATCAACAAAGCTGGCTCAACTATCTCTTCAATTCGATAAGAACAACCTAGCTGCAACAAACGCCTACTCGATGCAACTTAGCGCAGAGGATGTCAAAGAGCTACCTCAGTTTGTTCAGGATATGGCAAGTAGCGATGCTAAGGCAAAGGGACTAGAGGGGTGGATTATCACTCTTCACGCACCTAGCTATGGTGCTTTTATGCAATATTCTAGCGACAGAGAAAAGAAGGAAGAGCTATATCGTGCAAAGAGTTCTCTGTGTCTTGGTGGCGAGTGGGACAACACTCAAATCATAAACCAGACCGTTAATATCCGCCTAGAGATGGCTAATTTGATGGGCTTTGACACTCACGCCGATTATGTTCTAGAGCAAAATATGGCAAAAACGCCTGAGACGGTAAGCAATTTCCTACAACAGCTAAGCGACAAATCTGTTAGCTATGCCAAAAGTGATGTTGCAGCCATTCAGGCATTTGCACGTAAGAGCGGAGCAAACTACCAGATAATGCCTTGGGATTTCGGTTATTGGTCTAATAAACTTATGGAGGAAAAATTCAGCATAAGCGACGAGATTCTGAAACCTTATTTCCAACTAGAGAGTGTAAGGGACGGAATTTTTGAACTGTGTAATAGACTATTTGGGATTAAATTTACGCTAAACACTACTGCAGAACCATACCACGAAGATGTAATGATATATGACGTTACTGACGCCGATGGCAAGTTTTTGAGTGTACTATATATGGACTTCTTCCCTAGAGAGAGTAAGGGTGGTGGAGCGTGGATGAACTCTATTAGAGAGCAAAAGATTGTCGATGGCAAAGAGACTCGCCCACTAGTAACGGTGGTTTGCAACTTCTCAAAACCAACAGATAACGCCCCATCTCTTCTGACACACTACGAGCTTGTGACCTTCCTACACGAATTTGGGCACGCTCTTCACGGAATCTTCTCTACGGGAGCATACCCATCACTAGCTGGAACAAACGTTGCACGAGATTTTGTTGAACTACCATCTCAAATTATGGAGAACTGGGCAACTCAAAAAGATTTCTTAGCACTATTTGCTCGCCACTACCAAACTGGAGAATTGATTAGCGACGAGTTGATTGAGAAAATCAATGCAAGCCGCAACTATAATGCAGGCTACTCTAACGCTAGACAGCTATCGTTTGGACTAACAGATATGGCTTGGCACACTATCGACACTCAGGGTCAGTTTGATGTAGAGCAGTTTGAGAAAAATGCAATGCAGAGTGTAAACGTTATGCCTGTACAAGAGGGTGTAGCTATGTCTCCAGCCTTTGGGCATATCTTTGCTGGTGGCTATGCTGCTGGATACTACAGCTACAAATGGGCTGAGGTGCTAGAGGCAGATGGTTTCGAGGCATTCAAGGAGAACGGAATCTTCGACAGAGCTACTGGTGAGAAATTCCGCGAAACTGTACTCTCAAAAGGGGGCACAAAGGATGGTATGGAGCTCTATAAGGACTTCCGTGGCAGAGAGCCACAGGTGGAGTCGCTGTTTATTAAGTATGGTATGAAATAGCTCTCTCAGAACCAAAAGAGAGGAGGCTACCTAGATTATCTAGGTAGCCTCTTTTATGAAAAATATATGTCAAAATTTAGCGAGTCAACTCGCCTCCCTGTCCTCTAGCGCAAGAGCCTTATCTACCGACAGGCTCAGATCACTGAGCACATTCATAAAGTTGATAAACGCCTCATAAATAGAGCTATAAGGAGAATACACACCTCGTGCATTATCGTTTTTAGTAGACATATAGAGAATGTGATCCGATGATTGTAACATCTCCCACGCTCGATAGAGATCCTCGTCGTTGGTTCGTTCAAGACGCTCGGCAAGAGCATATAGCTTATCGAGAGCCTCACGTTGTAGGTCGTTATTGAGCCACACCGACACATCTTTGTCAATATCTCCACACGATATCTCAAATGGGACATCGAAGAAATCTCTCGCTTGTGCAGGCATAATCATATCATCCAGAGTAGTGAACTCATATTGGTCGCTAGCGGCTAAATGTTTAAAGATAGCGCTTAGATACAGGATTGCATCGTCGCTCATCTCTCCTCCAGCAAAATTCAGTACATCAAGATATATTATATTAACGTCTCCGTGGTGAAGATTAAGATTCTCGATAAACTCCTCTGCCTGCTGAATTGGCGGCACTCCATTTGGTTGAAAAATAAAGGAGTTGCTCAACTGCTCATTGCGAATTGCTAGTTTTACATCTGGCTCGGCCAACGAGGCATATACAAAATTGGGATTTCTCCATTTCATAATATCTGGGCGAGATTCAATCATAGCTCCGTGATAACCCATCGAGTGAAGATCTGCTGCTATCTCATTTGAGAATATCATTGAAGTGTTGCAGAAACATTTTGAGGTTTTTGCTCCAAAACACTCTTTGATGTAGGCAGCGTGGCGATCGGCCTGACGAGCAAACTCACGAGTGCTATACAAAGAGGCTAGCGAAGCTGAGTATGTCTGCGACAAGAACTCGATAGCACCACTTTGCGAGAGTGCACGCATTGTGTAGTAGGTCTGAGGCGATGTGTCACGAATCTGACTCATTGCAACACCAGAGATTGACACTCCAAACTTAATCTTATCGGAATGGTTATCAACCAAATCCAACATTGTTGAGAATAGTTTATCGTAACAACTCTGTGTTATTTGTTTGATAATAGAGTTATTCAGCGCATCATCTGCATAGTGATGGTTGCTTCCAATATCAAAAAATCTATACCTTGATAGTCGGTATGGTTGATGAATCTTAAAATTAATCGAAATCTTTTTCATAAGTAGATATTTTAATTGTTACGCTCCACTGCTTTATTGTAAATTCGCTCTAAGTTCGCTGCCACATTTGTCCATTTGAGGTGTGTAACCTCCTCTAGCCCTTTATCCATAAGGTACTTGTGAAGTACTGGATACTCAAGAATTGCACAAATAGAATCTGCAATGTTTTCAACATCCCAATAGTCCCACTTGATTGCATTTTGGAGTATCTCTGCCACACCACTCTGCTTTGAGATAATAACTGGCACCGAGCAGTACATTGCCTCCAAAGGAGAGATTCCAAATGGCTCAGAGACTGACGGCATTATATAGACATCGCTAATTGCCAACATCTTTGATACCTCCTCACCTCTTAAAAATCCAGCGAAATGAAACTTATTGGCTATTTTGTTGTGTGCCACTAGCCTTACCATCTCTGGAAGCATATCTCCATCTCCTGCCATCACAAACCTCACATTTGGGTTGTACTGCAAGACCCGTTTTGCAACCTGCACAAAATATTCAGGCCCCTTTTGGTATGTTACCCTCCCTAGGAAGGTGACTATTTTATCGGGCAATAGGTTTCTAACTTCTTTGCGATTGTTGGGGTCAAATGTAACTGCGTTGTAGACAGTCTCCACTTTCGAAGGATCGCACCCATACTTCTCAATAACTATCTTACGAGTGAGGTTGCTCACCGTTATTACCATATCTGCTGCCTCCATCCCCTGCTTTTCGATTTGATAGACTGTGCTGGTTGTGCTACCAGTGCCTCTATCGAACTCCGTAGCGTGAACCTGTATAACTAGGGGTTTGCCTGAACTTGCTTTAGCGGCTATTCCTGCGTGATAGGTTAGCCAATCGTGGGCATGAATTACATCGAACTGCCCTTCGAGGTTGGTGGCAATCTGCGAGGCTAAGGCAGCATATCTAGCCACCTCGTCCATCAAGCTCTTACCATATCCACCACTAAAGGTGTATCTCTGACTCCACACCTTGCCAGTTGAGGCAATACCTTTTGAAATATCCTCTTCGTAGAGCTGTTCATATCGTTCGGGTGTGGTGTAAGGTAGAATTGAGGAGTTAACCAATACGAATTTGATTTTATCGAAAATTTGCTGCTGTTCGATGGTGTGGCAAGTCAACCCCACCTCACTAGCATTTACAATTTTCAAGTGGTCACTCTCATCTCCAAAGGCTTTAGGAACAACAAAAAGCACCTCGTGACCACACGCAACCAAGCCTTTTGTCATTCCATAACAGGCAGTACCCAATCCCCCTGAGATATGGGGCGGAAACTCCCAGCCAAACATTAGTATCCTCATATATTATCTCTCCTATTTATTATCTTGAATCATTTTTTTTATTGCCAATAGTGCTCCTACGCTCCACGCCTGGGAGATTGCTCCTCTTGGCGTGTGAGCTTGCTCTCCATCAAAAATTTCGGCTATGCTACCAATACAAAAAACATCTATCTGCTGCTCAAATTCCGCTAGAATTTTCTTAGCCGAAGGCAGAAATTCCCGTCCATAAAGCTCAAATCCACACCTAACGTAGTACTCCAGCTGCCACACCCAAACCGTTCCACAGTGGTAGGCCGAATCTCGTTGAGCTTGAGTACCTACACATCTAGGTTTATAGTTGGGATCAATAGACGAGAGAGTTCTAAGCCCGCAAGGGGTCAAAAGATGCTCCTGTACTAATGTCATTACACTTTTGCGCTGAGGGGTGCTAAGTGGCGAATAAGGAATAGCAGCTGCAACTATCTGATTTGAGCGTATTGACCAATCTGCAATATCGCCATCAATAGAGTCAGCAAGATAGCCCCTCGCTCTATCCCAAAATAGACTCTGGAAGGATGATTTTATTAGTTTTGGGAGTGCCTTATACTTCGATATAAAGTCGGTGTCGGATTGACTTTTTGCCATATCCAGCGTATATCTAACAGCATTATACCATAGTGCACACACCTCAACCGAATAGCCATAACGAGCGGTAACAGGTTCTCCTGCAACAATAGCATCACACCAAGTAAGAGCCTTACCAAGTACCTTTGCATTCAAAAGTCCGTTATCGTGCATCGTAATTCCGCCGTTTGCTCCTTGCGCGAGAGACTCTATGATACGTTTGGATGTTTCGTAATACTTGTGAGCAACATCCTTTCGCCCTATCACGCCCTCCAATGCCTGAATTGCAGTAAAAAACCACATTGGAGCATCTACAGAGTTATATGCACTACCCATATTCACAAATAGCCCCTCTCTTAGATCCTCAATCATTGAGTCGATCACCTGAATAGCCCTCTTCGGGTCAGGTTTGGTTGACAACAGAAGACCCGGCAGAGCGATGAAAGTATCTCGCCCCCAAGCTCCAAACCAAGGGTATCCAGCAACAATTTTATTGCGCCCAGATTGACAAACAACAAAACTCTCAGCGGACTTTAATAGACGACCTGTAAGTGAGCCAGAGTTGTTCAAACAACTCTTTGCTCGCTCAAAACTCTTTGCTGTGTCTCCGCCTGATTGAGAGCCTATACGGTAGCTCATAACAAAGCTATCGCCGCTAGATAACTGCTTTTCAAAAGAGCCATAGCTAAAGAGATCCTCGCTAAAATCATAGCCTCTTTGCTGCTCTAGGGGGTACTCCACATTTAAGTACCAGTCTGGTCTGTGGTAAAATTCGGCAGGGCTACTACACTCTATCTTCAATCGAGGCATTTGAGCATACATAGCTAGCTCTATACCACTACCGAGATACTCTATCGAGCTATCAACTTGATCATTTTTGTGAGAAAGAGTATGGATTGAACGATAGTTAAACAGCGGCATAATCTCCAGTGTGATAGGCGACTTTAGGTCGCCTGCGCTATAACGTATAAAAAGAACACCATTTTTTGATAACCTTAGCTCTTTTGTCAACTCACCAACTGGGGTTTGGTACACCAGTCTCCCTGCCTGAGCTGAGCTGAGGTGGCTAAATCCCTTAGGGTGTAGCACATTGGGGTAGTGATGATTTCCGAGCTCAAAACTCCCCTCCGAAGAGTGTATCGTCTCGTCCACCGTAGCCACAATTGAGATATTGTCCGAGGTCTCATTCTCCAGGTTGTAGACCAACATAGAGTGGTATTTTCTTCGGTTTATAAGCTCAAGTGTGGAGCTGCAGTAGCCTCCAGATTGCGAAGTGAAGAGAAACTCTCTTCTATCAAGTTTTAGCTTATCCATAACTATTATCTACTTTAAATCCACTTAACAAGCGCACAATCCATTCGGTGTGCCATCAATGAATTTTGCGCATATACCCTAATTGCCATATCGAATGTCCCAGTGTTGTTGAGCGGGCAGTCCAGCACAAATTTGGCACAATTATCCTCAACCTCCATCAACTCAAATTGACTTGCGTGCACTATATCTATTTTCGAATCTACAATCTGCTTTGAGACAATCAGTTCAATACCTAGATCGTTTGCCTTAAGCAAGCCTAGGTTCATATATACCTCAATGCGTATCGAATCCCCAATCTTACTACCAGGTTTGATATTGTCGTAACGAACAACCTTTTCTAGGGTCATACTATCCCAATTTTGGCATACGTGAGACTTCCAAGCAGCAAGGGCTTTAACATTTGCTAGATTGTTATTATACATAAATTTGGTACGCTCCCAAAGAGGATTGTAGTAGCGATGCTCATAGTCGCTCAACATACGATGAGTGTTGAACTGTGAGGCAACCTCCGCTATGCACGACTTTATAGATGCAATCCATTTAGTCGGGATATTATCCTCATTGCGCTCATAGTATCTTGGTACAATCTCATCCTCGATTATGTTGTAGATCATCTCCGAGTCCACCTCGTTCTGACGTCTATCATCCGCAAATGTAGCCTCAAGAGGAAGAGCCCAACCTGCATCCTTATGATAACCCTCTACCCACCAACCATCGAGTACACTGAAGTGCAAAACGCCATTCATAGCAGCCTTCTCTCCCGAAGTTCCAGAAGCCTCCAAAGGGCGTTGAGGGGTATTGAGCCACACATCCACACCTTTAATCATCTTGCGAGCCAGATTCATATCATAATTCTCTAGGAATATTATTTTGCCCTTAAAGGCTGGCATTCTCGATATTTCGATAATGCGCTTGATAAGATCCTGTCCCGGTTTGTCGTTAGGGTGAGCCTTTCCAGCAAACACGAACTGCACTGGATGGTTTGGATTGTTTACAATTCCATCAAGTCGCTCTAGGTTGTCGAATAGCAGGTGAGCACGTTTGTAGGTCGCAAATCTTCTGGCAAAACCAATCGTCAACACATCAGGTTTTAATTGCTCACGCACCATTATCATATCTCTAGGCGATTGACTACGATAACGAGCAGGGTCTGAGATGCAAGCCTTCATATGCTCCACAAGTCTAGATTTTAGCACAAGTCTGTGCTCCCAAAGCAGCGAATCCTCAACATTATAGATGTTTTCCCACTTTGCTTTCTCATATTCGTTCATATCTAAGTTAGCCTCAAACTGCTCATTGTAGATTGATCGCAGGGATGTTGACGCCCAAGTTGGTAGGTGCACTCCATTGGTTACGTAACCTATGTGTAGTTCATTTTTGAAGTAGCCCGGCCACTGATAACCCAAAATATCCTTACTTACCTCACCGTGAAGCCAACTCACACCATTCACCTCCTGAGAAAGCGAACAAGCAAGTACGCTCATAGAGAATTTCTCGTTAGGGTCATTAATATTACTTTTTCCTAGTCGCAGGAATCTACTCCATTCGATTTTCAAGTCCATAGAGTAGGTGAATAGATAGCCTCTTAGGAGATCCTCACTAAATGCGTCGTGCCCAGCGGGTACAGGTGTGTGGGTCGTAAACAGAGAAGAGCAGCGCACATACTCCAAGGCCTCGTCGAAAGATAACCCTCTATGTTCAATAAGGTTTTTGATACGCTCTAGTCCCAAGAAGGCAGCGTGTCCCTCATTGCAGTGGTATATATCTTGCTCGATACCCAGTTCATTTAATGCACGCACTCCAGCAATACCCAAAACAAGCTCTTGCTTTAGGCGGTTCTCCCAATCACCTCCATACAGATAGTGAGTGATTGTTCTATCCTCTTGGCTATTCATCTCAAAGTCGGTATCGAGTAGGTATAGTTGTATTCTACCTACATCGCATCGCCAAACTCTAACATAGACATCTCTACCTAATATATTTATCTTCACATGTACGTGATTTCCACTGTCGTTGGTAATTGCCGTAAGTGGTAACTTGCAAAAATCCTGAATCTCATAGCTCGCCTCCTGTTCTCCCGAAGCCGATATTTTTTGAGTAAAGTAACCGTATCTATATAATAGACCCACAGCAACCATTGGGTTGTTGTTATCGCTAGCCTCTTTTAGGTAGTCGCCTGCCAATATTCCCAATCCCCCAGAGTAGATTTTCATATAGTTCACCAAACCATACTCCATACTGAAATATGCCACCTTTGGGCGTGATTCATCCTTTGGGACACTCATATAGCGTTCAAATTCGGCATATAGGGTGTCTAACTTCAGCAGAAACTCTTTATTCTCGGCCAGCTCCTTTAGTCGCTTATAACCCAATAAATCAAGAAAAGCGGAAGGATTCTTACCACAATTGCGCCAAAGAGTCTCGTCGATCATCTTGAAGAGTCTATCACCCTCCATCGACCACGACCACCAAAGATTTTTCGACAGCACCTCAATTTTTTTGATTCGCTCAGGCACAGTTCGCTCTATTAGAATCCTGCGCCAACTTGGGTGGCTAGAGAGTTGTTTCTTGTCCTCTGCATTGATAGTCACTCTACTCTGAGACAATACTTGATTGTAGAGTTGTTGATAATATTGTATTAGCTTATCCCACCTAAACTCCTGAGATAGCTCCTTTGCATTTGCTCTAATATCATCTAATTCGGCCTCTGACAGTGCCGAAAGTTTTAGCATCTGCTGAGATATCTCTCTTGCTACATAGTCGCTATTTACATCATTTCGCTCGATTACTGTTACTGATTTATTGTTGGTAGTGCGCTCGTTGACCCACAAACCAAAACCAGCAAGGGTTGTGGTTACTGTTGGCACTCCAAAGGCTATACTCTCCATAGGAGTGTAGCCCCAAGGCTCATAATATGAAGCATAAACACTCATATCTAGTCCTATCAACAATTCGTAGTAACTACAATTAAACAAACCATCATTAATATCAATATATGATGGAACAAACACAAGATGAACTCGCTTACTGGTGAGTAGCACAGAGCCCTCAAGAGCCTTAACAATCGGATCGTTATGATAGTCTGTGAGATGGTGTGTGATATTTGGTAGTTGATCTCCTTCGAGTCGTGCCGACGGGTTTTTCATTCGTTCAACAATATCCTCGCGAACACCATTGTGACCAGCAGGCACAGTAATAAATGCAACTATATCTCGCTCCTGCTTTCTAGAGCGAGCAACTCTCTCAAGTGCATCAATGAATAGGTCTATGCCTTTGTTGTAGTATTCGTATCTTCCTGAAGTACCTATTATAAATGGCTCAGCATTAAACTTTCGACCACTAGTGGCCTCAGCTAATGCAATAAGTTTTTTGCGAGCGGCCTGACGTTTGCCGACAAACTCCTCACCCTGCCACACAAAATCATTCTCAAATCCATTTGGTGTTACAAGCGTTGGCTTTACTCCAAGTAGCCAGTTACACTCGTTTGCAGTCACCTCGCTCACCGTTGCAAAGGCATCAAAGTATGCGGCAGCTGATTTTTCCATCGAGAATTTAGGTACGATACCACACTGTTGAGCCATCTTCACTGCATCAACACTCTCAAGCGAGGAGTAGAGTCCCCAGCGATTACCTGCAATAGAACGCCCTAAGATTGTTGCGTGAGTGGTAAAGACTGTAAATATCTCAGGCATACGTTTTTTGAGGTATAGGCCTCCTGAGGCTGTCATCCATTCGTGGAAATGAGCTACTATGTGCTGGAATCGCGAAGTAAGAGAGCTGCACAGAGCAGAGATAACTCTACCTGCTGCATAACCAAACACAACTGGTTCGATATAGTCCCAACCACTATTGAGAGAGTCTATTTTGTAGTTATCCCAAAGCTCCTTTAATATATCGTCACTCTGCTGGAAATACTTACGAAAATCCACAAGTACCACCATAGGAGAACCCTCAACATCCCAACGCCCTACTCTAGCATCAATATCGACAAGTTCTAAAATCTCTTTGACATATCCCACACTCTTGTCTTCGATAAAACCTGAGATTTGGTCATCGATATTGAGTTGTGGACCAATAAGAATATATCGATCCTTCATAAGAGCAGACATAGATTTAGCTTTAGTAGCAATAACTGTATTTATTCCACCAACTTTATTGCACACCTCCCAACTTACCTCAAAGAGGTAATCTGGCTGCATAT
>CAYJOF010000022.1:0-13174 GCA_964371765.1 uncultured Rikenellaceae bacterium | reverse complement strand
TCTCTTGGTCGTCTAATGAGATTGGGTCATAGATAGTGACTTTTTTTTCTTTTTCCATATCTTATAATTAAAAAAGGTAGAGCAGGGTATAAACCCACCCTACCTTTTGTTAGTAATATTTATCTCGATTACGGTGTTACAATTGGTTCAATAGCAAAAGACCATTTAACCTCTTTAGTTGAATCATCTGGGAGTGTAACAGTCTCTGTAATATCCTCACAAACCCCTGCAAGAATACCACGTGCAATACCTGTTCTAATCGCCTCGATTGTTACTGTTGGATCAAGCTTTACTTTAGGAGCAATAGCTTTATGAGTACCACCCAGAAATGTAACCTCAATTCTACAATAAATCTCAGCAAGTGAGTTTGGCTCAATCAGTCTACCCTCTTTTGTTTTTAGGTAACCAAAAAGACCTTCAAGAATAGAATCTTGAATATCGCCTGTTTCTGTATTGAAATTTCTCAAACCTTGTGTTGTAACACGCTTGATGATACCACCTTGTTCGTTTAGAATATCGGTGCTGGAATTTTCATCTTTTATGAAAGATGTAGTGTCCTCTACACAATTTAGCATATCATAATGATCTGTTGTGCTTAAAACGCCTTTGACATAAGGTGTTATTCGAAGTAACTGTACTCCCGATAATGCCACATTGTCTGGTGTAACTTTGTTTGTTGTTGCCATAATAGTATTTGTTTTAATATTTGAATTTATACTTTCTACTGGCGGCTGCTCAGTAGGTACACTTTGTGTATATGAAACACTTGTACTTTTACTCTTTGTCGCCATTTTACTTAATTTTAATTGTTAATCCCTTAACATAATACCTTAATTTTTTATTAGTATCGTGACCCGAATCAGAATATTGATGATATATCTCTATTTTGGCAGCATCTTTAGATTTCATATACTTAGCTATAGCATCATTAAATTTAGTTTCCATATCAGCTAAAATATTGCCATTATCTGAATCTAAAGCCAATAGCCATATTCGCATACTACAACGCCCGTAAGCATTGTTATTTCGCAAATTTAGCCCTTTAAAATCTAAAAGAACCATATTATTAATCTCGTCTGGGTTTGTGTTAGGCAAAGTATCATAAAAAATATGATTAGAGACATCTCTGTACATTAATATGTACATTAAATCTCTTATTTCAGTTATATTTACCTGTGCCATAATTACAATCCTATACTTCTAAAACTACCTTTATTCCCAAACTTGCTTAACAAATCAGACATGTCATCGTGTATATGAGAGATTACCACATATTCATTACCTCCCCAAGTATCTCCATCCTCTAGTGATTTAGTGTAAGGAGCTGCATTTGCGCAAACTAATGTAAGAACTTTGTTAGCATTTGCCTTGAATCCTCTAAGATAGTTGGTAATAGCCTCTCTGCCTTTAAATTCATCGTGGTCCTCTCCCTTGTAAGTATTAGTAGAGGCTGCTGCTCCTGCAAATCTCATTGTATCAACTTGTAACTTACCATACACATAAACTGCGCATCCATAAGCATCCTTTAAGTTTCCACTAACATTCTTCCAATTTGGTGGAGAAAATTCACTTGTAGGATAATTAGATGGCAAACCATTCTCATCAACATTAACCCAATCTAATCCTATATGAGAACCATTATTTGAGTCATCGTAAGCAGATAAGATTATTTTCTCTCCCTCATCAGCCAACATAGGAACAACTTTATTTAGCCAATCAGAAAGCATTTTCTTTGCCATGTCTGTCTTCATTTTCCCTTTATTAGCCATAGTCTAAACATTAATATCCTTTATATACACTGAGCATTTACCTAATTGAGAGGGGAATATTCCTATTACCTCACCTCGTACAACTAAGCCTCCCAAGTTTCCACGAAAGTAAACACCACGTTTTAAAGTGAAAGGCATAGTCATATCATAAGGGAAATGTATCTTAAAAGAAGCATCAATAAAACCTTTAGTTTGCTTAGATGAAAGTGCCTCTTGTATATTACATTCAACTGTAAGTAATATTTCCTCTGTCTTCTCTTGTTCACGAGGAGGTAAAGTTTTATCATTTATTATTAAATGATAAAATTCTCCAGTATTAGGAAATTCTCTTACAGCTGTTCTATCGTAATACATAATTAATCACATTCATTTATCCAAGTTAATACTCCAATGCTTTCATTAATAACTTCTAATTTTGGATCACTATACTTAGTGTAAATACCTTTTATAATGTTATATATTTCTTTCTTAGAATTTATTGTTTGACTGCCAATAGCTTGCTTAAAAGAGCCATCAGCAACAGAATAACTAGCAGAGCTATTTGCGCCACAAAAAACAATATACAATAAATCAGCAAGCAATAACTCCTTGTCTTGCTCAGTTATTGTATCTGCTGAGTCCTCAAATTTATACTTTCTATCGTATATAACACGCAAAAGTACACTTTTATCAAACACATAGCTTGTAATTCCTGAAACATAATCTAAAACACTATACATAGATATTTATACTTTATAAAAAAAATTAACTGACTTCAGATGTATCTACAAGAGTTAAATATGGTGCAATTGATAGTGCTGGTGCACAACATCCCTCCATATCAGTATGTAAAGTAGATAATCCATTATTATCCTCAACCACCGAAGTAATAAGAGCAAATAATCCACCCTCAGCATACGCTACCATATTGCGAACTGTTTTTGAATTTGCATCGTCTAATAGAGTAGCCCTTAATATCTCACCCTTAATAATTTCGCCTGAATATCCTCTTGGTTTTAATATGGCAATTTTAGAATCCCAACCTTGAACATCTTTTCTTAAATCTTGGAATCCACCATTTATAGAATCAATTGACACCTCTCCTTCTTTTGCAATACGAATAGGTGATGTTATACCAATAGAATTGATATAACTAACAATCCACTCCTCTAAAACAGTACCACCAGAAGATGTTGGAAGCTCTTTGATTTTCCTCCACTCTATAATAGATGCTTTTAACTTTGAATTAGTCATAAATATGTTTTTCCACATATCTAATTTAATCATCCACTCTAAAGGTTGTAAATCTCCAGTGCGTTCACGATAATCTAATTCTATTTTGTGCATCTGGTCTAGTATATCACAATCACTATCTTCCCAAACTTTAGCTCCAGCTTTTACTTTATTTGCTTCTGGTACTCTTGCATCTTGCAAGTACATAACAGCATTATTTCCATCACCATCACCTAAAATCATACCACTAGAAAGTAATTGACCTGCCATATTAGAAAGACGAGAGTCCATATAATTGCGCAATGTTTGTACTTTTGGAAGCCAATCCATAATAATCCTAGAAGCACTACCAAATTGTTGTTCTAGCTTTCTCCAAGATCTATCCTCTAAGGCATCAACAGGTTGTAATGCCTTACCAAATGTAGCTACACTACCAGTGTATCCAGCACTCCCCTTAAAGTTTACGCCAGTATTTCTACCAAGTGGAGCTTTGAAATCCGCCATACCATCAGGTGTATGAACTTTAGTATCTATTTTAAAAGCAGCTATACCATCTCCATCAACCTCTAAAGATGTAAGACGGGGTATAAAGTTTTCATAACAGAATTTATAATTTACTTTCATAAATTCTGATTCATCAATAAACGTTTGTAGAAACGCTCTATCATCTGACATCCAAATTTCCTTAAATGCCTCTAAATTTATATTTTCGTATTTCATAATATTAAAACATTAAAATTTAAACATAAACCACTCAGGGAATTTAGATTCATTTTTTGCCAATACCGATGCTGGTAATGGTCTCATAGCTTTTATCCAATAAACACCACGTAAAATAGGAGTAAATAAAATTAATGAACCAGTAAATGGGTCATTCCCTTTCACTACAGGGTAATTAAATGTAATATCATTCGGGAAGAATGAATTAGGATTAGTTACTAGAGCCTTCTTTCCAGTTCCAGCCTCTGCTCCTTCTACAAGAATATCTCCTTTAGCTAAAGCTCCTAATGCTCCTGCTGCAATCTCAACAGACCATACATCAATAGTATTAGCACCATCAACATAAGTTGTCTCTGTCACTGCTCCAATAGCACCTGCTGTACCAGTGCCTGTTAGGCTACTTGGAGATTTCATTAATACAGTCATTGCTTCTGGTAGATGGCGGAACCCATTTCTAACAATAAGCACTTCTGTATCAGTAGTAGTCACTGCTTTTGCTACCTCAAATGTTTTTAAAACATAGAGTTTCTTATTAGTAAGGTCAAATTCACAAAGGTCGCCCTCAAAAATTTTACCACCAATACCAAAAGAATTTTGCAAAGCACCACCGTGAGTAGGGAAAATAAGAGGCATACCAGCTAAATCAACTGCTACTAGCCTTTTATCCCCAGTCTCGTATGCACGCTGAACCACTTGATTCACGCCTACATTTGTTCCTAAGAATTGTCCTTTGTTCATCTTAAAAAATAAATTAGTAAATAATTAAAAAATTACTGTTTATCATCCCCAGTCATATTTTTAACAGCCGTTATAAGAGCATTCCTTGCAGTTTTACCACCTGTTTTATCAGGAGTTTTATTTCGAGGCGGCTTACTACTATCTAGGTTATACAACTTTAACCCTTTAGTAACATAAGATTCAACATCTGTGCTCGTAGAAATAGGAGAGAAATCTAAAGTTTCATTAATCCACTCCTCATCAACAATACCAGCTTCCTTAAATTTTGATAATATTGATGTTTTTTTTAAAGATAGATTCTTTTCTGCTTCGTAAGATATAGCCTTATCCTCTAAGGCTTTTATCTTTAGATCGTACTCCTCTCTTAATTCTTGCTTCATAGATTCGAATGCCTCATCATCTGTTTGTCTTTTTTGACCAGGCTTGGGATTTTTTTTCTTATAATCCTCAATTGCTTTATCAATAGCATTATCAATGCTGTCCTTGTTTACTTTACGGATATTCCCATCCATACTTTGAAACTTTTTAAGTTTCGCTTTAATATAAGCATCAAGTTCAACTTCGATATTGTGCTCTGTCATAAAGTCAATATCATCTTGGATTAAATCTTTAATCCCTCTTTCATTAAGTAGAGGTTCCGCCTCTTTTTCCTTAATTTTTTCTACAATTCCGTTGTAGCCTTCTTCTAATGTAAACTTCATTTTTCGTCTGAAATTATATTTATACTTGCGCCAAAGATACAATTTTTTTATAAAAAAAACAAGAATAGATATTTTTTTTACTATTTTTGCACTAATGAAGAATGAAGAATGAAGAATGAAAAAGCAAAAATATATAAACCTTATGACGGAGGACAAGACCATTTTGTTCGAAGTAACTGCGACATAGCAATATATGGCGGTGTTTTGGGTTCTGGAAAATCGAGTGCCGCAGTTATGATGATGGCAGAACCGTCATTTGATTCAGATTTTGCAGCATTACTTCTTCGTAATAATCTTGGTAACACTCTTATTGGTGGTGGACTTGTTGATGAGTATGATACACTATATGGCGAATTAATACATATTAAAAGGTCTGGAACACCGAGTGCTGTTTTTCCAAGTAAATCTAGGCACGACTTTAACCATATGGCAGACCAAACACCTGATGTGGTAACTGAGCGTGTTAAGGGTTGGCAGTATGATTGTATTTATTTTGATGAGCTTACTGGTTTTGAATGGGATACTTTTGCTATCGTGATGTCACGTAATAGAGGTACAGCAAAATGGACTGGTAAAATTAGAGGTAGTTGTAATCCCAAAAAAACACATTGGTTGCGCACTTATCTTGATTGGTATATAGATGCTGCTGGATATATTATACCTGAGCGTGATGGTATTGTAAGATATTTATTTCAAGCAGGGGAGACTGTAGAGGATATTATTTGGGGTGCATCAAAAAAAGATGTTTATGAAAAAGCAAAGATAGCTATTGATGCCAGATTAAAAGCCTTAAATGGAAAGACAGGCAATGCTACTTATGAAGATGTAATATTATCCTCTGTTTTTTATAAAGGTAATATTACTGAAAACAAGGCTATGCTTGGTAGAGATAAATCATACTTAGGCAAAATAGGTATGATGGGAAGTAGACGGGCACAAGCAAACATTGAGGGATGTTGGAATGTAGACCCTGATGAGGATTTGAACTCTCCTATTAAGCCTAATTCTATTAAATCTACTCTTTCTAACGATCCTTGTACTACTGGTGAATGGTGGATAACGGCGGATATAGCAGATGAGGGGAATAATAATATGGTAATTATTGTTTGGAATGGGTTTCACGTAGTGGATAAATTAGTTTTGCCCAAAACTACTCCAGAGGATAATGCAAGTAATATATTAGCTTTAGCAGCTAAATATCAAATTGCAAATACACATATTATCTTTGATGCTAATAATGCACGATATATTCAAGGTTATATTCCTAATTCAATCCCTTTTATATCAACTCTTGAGGCTAAAGGGCTATATGCTAGAACAGCGCACAAAATGAAAGCATTATGTTTTTTAAGACTAGTAGAAATGATTAATAATGGCGATATAACTATTTCTGAAGATGTTGCTACTAGTAATTATCCTATTATGAGACAGAATAGTGATAAAATTGATTATGTTCGTTTTTTTGTTGAATTTCAGGAAGAGTGTAATGTTGTTAGATTTGTAAAAATGCCTAATGGGAAATTGAGGCTTATTACAAAAAATGAAATGAAAAAAATGTTAGGCAAGGGTCGAAGTACTGATATTATTGATACCTTTGCAATGAGGATGTATCCTCTTTTGGATTGTGAATATGGTAGAGAGATAGAGAATAGCACACGGAAATACTTAAATGAGGTAGAAATAGAGAATAGTGGGCAATCAGTATATGATTTTTTAATGGATTAATGATATGTTAGATTTACAAAAAATAAAAGAAATAACAGAGAGAGGTCGCAGTAATAAGTTTGAGGTTACTATGAAAGAGTTTGCTTATTGTTGTTTGCTAAATAATATTGCTGATTTACGAATTGCATATCGTATTATATATGGAGATGTAAAAGATGAAAACATAGTATCAATCTTTAATGAAAGCCCTATGATAATATGGTTGAAAACCGAGATAAAAAGAGAATTAAACTTAGTAAGTGTTAATTCTATATCTGATATATCTTTTGAGGATAATAAAGCAGGACAGGTGGAGTTATTGACTAAATTAGATTCTTATGTAGAAGAAGGTAGAATAAAAGAAAAAGATGCTATTGCACTAGAAAATCAAATTCGTTCTAACTTAGTAAGTAAATTTAGTACGAGTAAAAGAGCAGATGAGCAATATATAATAGTAAACACAAAGTTTAATGATGTTTGTTGGAAATGTGGGGCAGAGGTTTCTGTATGCACAAAAGAAAATGCAATGACGAAATGGGATTTAATAGATAATAACAAAAATATTAAGATTGATGATAGCTTTTAATGAAAAAATTAGAGACGAGGTTGTTTTACTGTTGGATAACCCAGATGATATACTGCAACAAAAACCTTTTATTAGAGGTATTGATGGTTTACCAATGTCTGATAGAAAACGTAGCGCTATTACAATAAATACTACAGATAGAGTAAAACTCCCAAAAACAAAGTATATTGTAGTAACACAAGAGGATTATTTAAGAGAATTACATCCAGAATCTCATAAGGTTATGTATGATGAAAATATCCCAAAAATCACACAAAAGCTAGCAAATGGAAAAGGTTATGTAGAACTTGAATTTAAAAGGTTATCACTTCCTTACCAAAGAAGAATATTAGCTAAAGATGTGTTACATTTATGTGGTAATAAAACAGAACATACATTAATAAATGAAAACCCTACAAAATCAGATCAATCCAATACTATTATGTTTAAGCAGTATTGGAGAAAAAGAGATCAAGACGGGATGCGTACGGCAGCAATTAGAACACAAAAAAGTTTAGGGGTAGTAGGATGGCTTTTTTTTCATAATTATAAAGGAGAAATAAAGAGTCGAATATTATCATACGAGGATGGTTATATTGTTTGTTGTCATAAAGATAAAGATGGGGAGGAACTTCTTAATGCTGTATATTATGCGGATATTGAGGGTAATGAGCGTATAGATGCTTATGATGATAAGTATATGTATAGTTTTACCAACAAACAACCTGACGAGGTAGAAGCCAGTGAAAATGGGTGGTATCTTCTTAATGAACCATCTGAGCACGGATTTAGTGAATGTCCTCTTATTATAGAGAGAGGTTCTGTAGCTTGGGATGATGCTCAAACAATAATTGAGGTTTATGAAATACTATACAATATATTCACTGTTATAATGAAAAGACACGGATGGGGAATATTGTATGTGAAAGGTCAGTTTGATTCAAAAGTTAAGCAATTAGCAGGATCAGTAATACTTCAAGATACATCTATTGATGGACAAGGTGATGCAAATTATAAAACTCCTCCAAATCCAGAAGGTATGTTTAATATGCTAGAATCATTAAAAGATGAAATTCAAATTGCAGCTAGTTGTACATTTATACTTCCTAAAGATGTAAGTATAAGTGGCGATGTAAGTGGTTTAGCTATTCAACTTACTCAAAGTGGTGATAATGAAAAAGCGATTGAGGGGTCTATACAATGGAGTGATTCTATAAATAAAGCAACACGACTTTTTAAAGAGGGATTATCTAAAGAGTTAGTTCAAAAAAAAATTAACACAAATGCAGTATTGGAGTTCTCTAAATTAGATTTCAGCGCAAAGATTATACCCTGGATGCCTAAGTCTACTACAGAACTTATGCAGACAATTAACACAATGAAGGGTGCTGGTATTTTATCTCAAGAAACTGGAATAGAGATAGGTCAAGGTATAGGTATTGGTGCCCCTGATGAAAAAGTTAGAATTAAGAAAGATGAAGATAGAGAAGATGAGAGAGTAAAGACTCAGAAAACAGAAACTATTGATGTAAATAATGCATCATAAAAACAGTAATTCAGATGAATAATTTTGTAATACATAATTTTGTTGATGGGGTTAACGATACAATATTTTACAGTGAGGATAATCCTATTGAAATAAATGCATATCAGTATAATGCTCAAAGAATGGGTGCAATACCAAATATTGCAGCTACATTAATGTATCCTGAGTGTTTAGATGATTATTGGGATAAAAAGCAATATATTATCTATAATGATGAAAAATATTATATATTTAAAACTCCTAGTTCATCTAAAGATAACACAACTGGCCTATATAAACACGAGTTGCAATTTGTTAATGAACGTTTTACATTAGAAAATGTATTTTTCTTTGATGTGGTAGATGGTGACAATACTAAGTATCAATCAAATAGTACTAATGTATTTTTCTATGGAGATATAAATGAGTTTGCAGATAGATTAAGAGCAAATTTAGCTTATAATAATTTGGATTATACTGTTGTTATTGACGAAGGAATTACCTCAGAATCTATTGAGGTAAATTTTACTGATATATATATTCTTAATGCACTTCAAACTTCATTTGAATTATATGATATTCCTCATTACTTTAAAGGTAAAGAAATTCATTTTGGCTATACAGATAATGTAATAACTGAAACTTTTAAGTATGGAGACTCAATGCTTGATAACTCATTACTTTCTATTCAAAAAAATAATGCAAATTTTAAGAATGTTACTTTTTGTACTGGTATAGGAAGTGAAGATAATCTCCCATATTATTATCCAAATGAAAGTGAAGAAAGAAATGAGGATTGGATAAATCCTGTGACTAACTTAATGCCCTCTATATATAGAGCAACAAAAGGTGCACAAAGATTTTATCCAGCATTAAATGATACATATCTATTACCTGATAGTACGACTGAATATTATAATTTTGAGAATCAACACAATGTAGCTATACCCCAACAACATAAAGTTGATTTTACGGAAATAAAACCTACTATAATAGGTGTAAAAAATAACGCTGGTCAGCTAATTGGTAGTATTACAGAGTTTGCTTATGATGATGATGATAATGATGATTTTGAAATAGATTCAGATGGAACTACAGCTACATATAAACATCCATATTTTTACGCAAAACTTAAAAAGTTTGATGGTATAAATGGATTTAATTTATTTGAGCACGCTATTGATACAGAATCTATGACAATAGTTATGCATTCTGGTAATTTAAAGCCTGCAAAATTTATTGTTGGTGTTGTAGAAACTACAACTAATATATTTAAGAATCCTGTTCAAGTTGATATTAACGGAAATATTGTAAGTGGTAATTATACTGATAAAGTAAAGCCAACAAACTTACAAGATGTACAGCAAAACACTCAAACAAATGAAGTATGGATTGCTTTGAAAAAAGATATTGATACTTTTGGTGTTATTATGCCAAATGTTACTAATAATTTTAAACCTAGCAATGAAGATCAATTTGTTATATTAGGTATAAATTTACCACAGTCATATATTGTAGCAGCTGAAAAAAGACTTGAGGATGCTATCATTCAATATATGTATGAAAATAATAGTGAGAAATTTAATTTCACTATTAATTTTAGTCGTATCTTTTTAAAAGAGAATCCTAATATATTAAATCAATTAAATGAAAATGCTAGAATAGCTATAGAATATAACAATAAGGTTATTACATCTTATATATCTAATTTTACATATAATAAGACTAATGATGCTTATTTACCTGATATTACTGTTACAATTACAGATACAATAACCATTCAGAGTGGTGCATTACAAAATTCTATTAATCAGATTAAGCAAGATATTCTTAGTACAGTTGGTGGTGCAGATTTCTTAAAGCAAGGATTGAAATACTTTTTAAGAAAAGATGTTGCAGATAGAACAAAAGGTTTATTATCATCTGATGTAGGATTTGAGGTAGGTAGATTTATAAGTGGGTTATTAGGTGAGGGTGCTAAATTATATAAAGATTCTAATGGTAAAACTAATTTAGAATTAGATAGAATTTATGTGCGATTAAAAGCTTATTTTGATACAATTGAAATAAACAAAATGCAAGCAAATAGTGGTAATAGAATAGTTAGTGCCGCTAATATGATTTGTAATAAAGTAGAGGATAGGCACATTGATGAAGATAATAATGAGATTATTTGGGATTTCTATAGATGTTATTTCAAAGCGGATGATGGCGATGACGCTATAAAAAATGATTTTATTATTGGAGATATGGCTATGAGTCGTATAACTAATATTAAACGATCAGAGCAAACCGATTTTAATACTAGGTATTATTGGAGAGAAGTAGTTGGGGTAGGAATTGATTATATAGATTTATCAAAATCATTAAGAGATCTAACATCAAATGATGCTCCTATGCCAGGGGATAATATAATACAATTAGGAAATAAAAATGATACTACTAGACAAAATGCAATAGAAGAACTTTCTGTAGGAAATAATGCTCCATCATATAAATTACTTAAAGGAATAGATGATTTTAGTTTAACTGATAAAGCTATATTTGAAGTTGGATTTAATGGCGAAAAATCTTACTTTAATAGTTATGGAGATGCTTGGATCGGACTTAAGGATAAGAGCAAAGGTATCTTAGTAGACACTGAAAAAGGAGAGGTCGAAATAAGAGCTAAACTTATAATCAAGGATGGGGATAATGAAACTACAGTTGAGGAAAAGATTAATTCATATGACTACCTAAAGGCTGCGCTTAATGGCTCTACTACTATATCAGGTGGTTTGATATTAACCTCTGCTATGGGTGTGGGTTATGTAGATACTGAGGGGATATATAATTTGATGGCGGGGATTAGGGGGACTAGTTCTGAGCCTACTTCTATAGCCTTTTGGGCTGGAGGAAACCCTATAGATGGGAAACCTGATTTTAGCGGCAATATGACTATTGAGAATGGTGCGCAGTATTTGATTAGGCAGGATGGAAGTGGTTATATGGCAGGTGGAGCTATATGGTGGGATACTGAGGGTAATTCATATAGTAAGTGGAATAATCTTACCATTGCCATTGAGGGAGGCGAGAGCATAGATGGTAAGGAGATGATAAAATTACTATCTGATTTCAAGAATGCTTTTATTATTCATTACGGGGATAGTGGTGGAATAGAGAGCATACAAGCTAGGGCAGGACTATGGAATAATTATTATTTATCTGCAAAGGGGTTAGATTCTAGTGGAGGTAGTGGAGGCAGTGCATCTTTAGATGTAGTTTGGGATGCGCTATATGCAGGAACTAATGAGCAAATAAATAAATCACATTTAACCGATGCGTTAAGTAGTTATGCAACACAAGATTTTGTAAGATCACTAGGATATATTACATCTAGTTCTCTACAAGGATATGCTACTGAAAATTGGGTCGTTCAGCAAGGATTCTTAAAAATTGATTCATTAACTCCTTATGCTACAAAGTCGTATGTTGAGGATAGTTTTGTAGATGTTTCAATGAACTCAAAGAATGGAGTTTTTACATTTACAAGAATAGATGGTACGACTAAAACTATAGATACATTATTAGAAAAGGTTGTAACTAATTTTAGATATGATTCAGTAACAAAAAGTTTGATATTAACTTTAGAAGATGGTAGTACGCAAAGTGTATCAATGAGTGCTTTTATTGATATATATACAGGTGTTAATACAAGTACTATATCTTTGTCTGTTAATAGTAGTAATCAGATTAGCGCAAATATTAATAATGGTAGTATCTTAAAAAGTTTATTAAGTTCGGCCTTGCAAGCCGAAATAAGCACTGCTACAAGTGATATTGTTTTATTAAAGGCTGCTGATACTAGTTTATCTTCTAGGATATCAGAGCTAGAGAGAATGTTTGAATGGTCAGATGGGAACATTAAGGCTAAAGCTGGATTATTTACAGAGCAATTCTTATCTGCCAGAGGTCTGGATTCCGAATCTGGAGGGGGTGGATCTGCGTCCTTAGATGCGGTATGGGCGGCACTTGCTAGGGAAACTGACGAGCAGATTGCGTTATCGCACTTGGATTCTGTTAAGACTTATATAGCGGGGTTGGGATATATCACGAATGCTGCCTTATCGGGATATGCAACTGAATCTTGGGTTACGGGTAAAGGTTATATTACTAATGCAGCACTGAGCGGCTATGCCACACAGAGTTGGGTAGAGGCTAAGGATTACTTAGTTGAGTCAGATTTGGGAGGTATCAATTT
>CAYJOF010000021.1:0-13867 GCA_964371765.1 uncultured Rikenellaceae bacterium | reverse complement strand
AAAAGGGAAAACAATTGAGTTTTGATTCTGAACCACAAACCTTGCAAAGGGAACGGTCAAATCGTAACGCAGGCCCTTATCACTTAGCATTGTAGCAGCCGAAGCACTTGTAAGAGATTCTATATTTTCAGTAGGCAATTTCTTTAAGAAATCACCTGAGTTTAATATCTTGAAAAGTAACTTATCACCCTCTTGTCCATATTTACCCATAAGAGTTGAAAGATTCTCCATAGATGGAGTCTCAAGGGGTAGATAGCCATACTTTCGAAACACTCCTTTGATTGTATCAAAGATGTAGTTTCTTTTTATCATCTCTACAGGTGAAAAGTCACGTGTACCTTTTGGTGTTGTTGGTGATTGTGCCATTTTTAGTCAAGTGTTAATTTCTTGTACTTTGCTTTTTTATTTTCGTTCTCGCCTAGACCTAGACGTTTGCGTTTATTCTCTTCGTAGTCGGTGTATCCACCCTCAAAGAAGACTACATTTCCATCTCCTTCGAATGAAAGGATATGTGTAGCAATTCTATCTAGGAACCATCTATCGTGAGAGATAACAACAGCACAACCCGCAAAGTTATCAAGTCCCTCCTCTAGTGCACGAAGGGTGTTTACGTCAATATCATTTGTAGGCTCATCAAGAAGCAGAACATTACCCTCTTCCTTTAGAGCTAGAGCTAGATGTAGTCGATTACGCTCACCACCAGACAAAACTCCACATTTCTTCTCTTGATCTCCACCAGAGAAATTGAATCTGCTAGCATAAGCTCTCGAGTTAAGAGGTCGTCCTCCAAGGGTGATATTCTCCTCGCCACCAGATATAACTTGATATACAGTTTTCTCTGGATCGATAGATGAATGTTGCTGGTCTACGTAGGCCAACTTGACTGTCTCACCTACTTTAAAATCACCACTATCAACACCCTCAAGACCCATAATCATACGGAAAAGAGTTGTCTTACCAACGCCATTAGGACCAATAACCCCCACAATTCCTGCTGGAGGAAGAACAAAGTTCAGATCCTCAAATAGCACTCTGTCGCCAAAGGCTTTTTTCACCAATTTAGATTCTAGCACTACATCGCCTAGTCTTGGACCATTAGGAATAAATATCTCTAGTTTTTCCTCCTTTTGCTTAACATCCTCATTTAGCATCTTGTCGTATGCAGCTAGACGTGCTTTGGATTTTGCGTGACGAGCTTTAGGTGCCATACGCACCCACTCCAACTCTCTTTCGAGAGTCTTTCTACGCTTGCTTGCTTGCTTCTCCTCCTGAGCCAAACGGCGACTTTTTTGGTCTAGCCAGCTTGAGTAGTTACCCTCCCATGGAATACCCTCTCCACGATCTAGTTCGAGGATCCATCCCGCAACGTTATCCAAGAAGTAACGGTCGTGGGTAACTGCAATTACAGTTCCTTTGTATTGTTGAAGGTGCATCTCCAACCAATCGATACTCTCTGCATCGAGGTGGTTGGTAGGCTCATCCAAAAGAAGTACATCAGGTTCTTGAAGTAACAGACGACACAGTGCAACACGACGCTTCTCACCTCCAGAGAGATGAGTCACTGGCAGGTCACCAGCAGGGCAACGAAGAGCCTCCATCGCCACATTAAGTTTTGTGTCTAGCTCCCATCCGCCTTTCTGTTCGATAAGCTCTGTTAGCTCACCTTGACGCTCAATGAGTTTGTTCATCTGGTCGTCGTCCATCGGCTCTAGGAATTTATTGTTTACCTCCTCATACTCTTTTAGTAGGTCAACAACATCGGCACAAGCCTCCATTACGTTCTCTCTAACGGTCTTGCTATCATCCAGTTTAGGATCCTGCTCGAGGTATCCTACTGTGTATCCCGGAGAGAATACCACCTCACCTTGATATGATTTTTCAAGTCCTGCTATTATTTTCATTAGTGTCGACTTACCAGATCCATTAAGACCGATAATACCGATTTTTGCACCATAGAAGAACGAAAGGTAAATGTTGTTGAGTACCTTTTTCTGGTTGTTAAATGTCTTTGAGACCCCAACCATCGAGAAGATTATTTTTTTATCGTCTGCCATATCTTTTGAATTTTAATTACTCGCCTTGCTCCTCGTGTTGTTGTTGCTCTGGATCTTGTAGTTCAGAGTTGTAGTCTCTCACTCCAGCAGCCGAAAGGATATTATACCATTGGAATAGTTTTTTTAGGTCTGAGTTGTGTACTCTATCACGGTCAAACTGTGGTACAAACTCTTGGAATGTATTCACAAGCTCCTTTGGAGATGATTTGTGGTTGATAGATTGCGCGCCCTCAAGTTTATCGTTCATAATTTGGTAGATATCCGCTAGTGGCATATCTTCAGCCTCAGTATAGATTGAAATATCAATCAACGCACTAACTTTAGCAGTAGATGATATTGCTTGGCGCTTACCATCAACCAAAGATTCTACTATAATTCCATTTGTTGCTTGCGCTAGATACTTGAACAGACCTGACTGTCCTGAGATTGATAAAATTTCCGAAAATTTCATAATTCTGTTTTTACTTATATTATTAAATGCAAAGATATTATTTTTTAGTGAATTATTCACTCTTTTTTCTATTAAATGTTCCCACAAACAGACTACCCACAGTTATTGCCACCCCTAATAATTGGATTGGATATAGTGTTTGTCCGAAGATAAGAAAGGCTCCAATGACTGTAAATATTGGAGAGATGTTGTTGGTGATTGTTGCTACCATTACACCCAAATACTTAACTGCATTAAGATAGAACATATATGCAATGGCAGAACAAAGCACACCTAGGGTTAGTAGGTAGGTTATTGTCTGTTCGTTGAGCGGAATTTCGCTAAAAGCTCCCCATTCGTACGTAAGGAAAAGAGGCGCAAAGAGAATCATACCAAAAATATTTTGGTAGGTAGTTATCACAAGTGCACCATAGTTTTGGGTAACTCTTTTTGCCACTAAGCTATACAGAACAGCACAGAATGTCGCCAAGAATGCTAGAACTACACCAATGGGATCTGTTGTTAAATTTTTGTAACCATCTTGCCCACTGAGGAGAATTATCGACACACCGACAATCGACATTATTATAGCTATGTAGGTACGCGAAGCTACCTTTGTACGTTCTGTGATCCACAGAGCAAAGGGCACAAAAAGGGGCACAAGTGAGATAATCAAGGATGTGAGCACTGGAGAGTTATATCTCATTGAGTATAGCTCAAAAATAAAATATAAGAATGGCTGAAATAGCGACAGAAGCATCACTGATTTGAGGTGCTCACGTTTGATGAATGAGAAATTTTTAGTAGCAAACATCAACACCAAAAGCGTCACAGAGGCTATCACAGAGCGAAAGAATACGATAGTTGTATTATTCATTCCAGACTCAATCAAACCTTTTGAGAATACGTAGGACATTCCCCAAAAGAGTGTCGCAAACAGTAGTCCAATAAATGCTTTTAATTTTATTCCCGTCATCATTTCATTTTTTTAATCCGACAAAGATAGTCAATAATAGCCGAACAACCAACCAAATCACTAAAGTAATATGGTATATTTTTTGATTGAGTTGCTCTAAAAATATTGAACTAAAAAATCAAAATATGCTAAAACTTATCTCCACTCTTGCCATTATCCTATGGCTTGTTACGGCTTGTAAATCTGCTCAACAAGCCCCTGCGGCAAAACCACCTCAACTACACTACACAAACGTTATTGAAAGTTCAATAAGCAACAAAATGGTATTTGTAGCAGAGACTCGTCCCAATTTTCTTTACACCACACAACCACGAGTGAGTGGTTATCTGCTCGTTCGACATTTTGCTAATGGGGCGATGGTTCAAAAGGGACAGCTACTCTACTCTATCGACCCTTCTCAATACAGTATAGCCCTTGCTCAGTCCAAAGCAGACTTAGCAGCTAGTGTAGCCGAGCTCAAGCGCGCGGAGTTGGATTATCAAAGAAATGTTCCTTTAGCCAAAATCAATGCCGTAAGTCAAAGTACACTGGATCAGATAACTGCTCAGTGGCTATCAGCTCAGGAGGATGTTCGTGCAAAGCAAGAATCCCTAAAACAGGCAGAATTAGATTTAAGTTACACAAAAATCTATGCACCTGCAACGGGCATAGCCTCTAGTTCCAACGCCTCAGAGGGGGATTATGTTGGACTAGGAACTGAATTCCCTATTTTGAACTACATATCACAGATTGACAAAATTGAGGTAATAATATCGATTCCGATGAGTCGCTACTTAGAGATCACCTATAATAACGAACCTCTTCGACCAAACGTAGTCAATCGCACTCTGTTGAGTAATATCAAGATGGAGCTATCGGATGGAAGTTTTTACGATATTGAGGGTCAGTACGACTACACAAAATCATCTATCAACAGTTCAACCAATGCAATTGAACTCTCTGCTAATTTCCCAAATCCTAAGAGCACTCTACGCTCTGGGCAATTTGTAAAAATCCATTGCAACGTAGGAGAGCCCTCTCGAAAGACACTAATACCCCAGAAAGCTATATTTAGGACTCAGAACATTAATTTAGTTTATCTTGTTCGAAATGGGGTTGTAGAGGTGCGTCCTGTTGAGCTTGGCGATCCATATGATCAATTCTGGATAGTTGAAAGTGGGGTTGAAAAGGGCGATAAGGTTCTTACCGAAGGGTTCTATAAGGCTCACAATGGAATGAAGGTGGATTTACAACCAAATAGCTAAAGAGTATGAAGCAATTTTTTATTAAAAGACCAATATTTGCTATTGCCCTATCTGTGGTAATGGTGATTTTTGGATTGATCTCGATGAGTAAGCTACCCATCGAACAGTATCCTAATATAATTCCTCCTATGGTTCAGGTGAATGCTGTTTACCCCGGAGCCGATGCAGCTTCAGTTAGCAATGCCGTAGCAACACCTATTGGAGAGAGTGTCATTGGTGTGGACAATATGCTATATATGCAATCCACCTCATCTACCCAAGGTGTTATGACAATGAATATCACATTTGATATTGGCTCCGATCCCGATCTCAATACAATCTTAACTCAAAATAGAGTAAATCAAGCCTCATCATCTCTTCCTCAGTCGGTAGTAAGCGAAGGGGTTACAACTCAAAAAACTATGACAAGTTTCTTGATGGTAATTGCCCTTTGGGGGGATGCTTCGATATACGACCAAACCTTTTTATCTAACTATGCCTATATCAATATCAGAAATAAACTCTTGAAGATAGACGGAATTGGCAGTGTGGAGGTTTTGGGAGCTAGCAAGTATTCGATGAGGGTATGGCTAAAACCCGATAAAATGGACTATCTAAACATATCGGTTGCGGATGTCAAGAGTGCTATCTCAGGGCAAAGTGGAGTGTATCCAGTAGGATCACTTGGCGCACAACCTAACGCCGATAATACACTCTTTACTTATACAATGCTGCTACCAACACCAATAGACGATGCCTCGCAATATGAAGACATTGTGGTACGAGCACAGAGCGAGGGTGGCGAGGTTAGGTTAAGGGATATAGCACGAGTAGAGCTTGGTACCGAGACTTACGGTCAGAATTCTATGTTTGTTGATAAGCCTGCCTCTATATTGGCAATATATCAATCGCCTGGTAGTAATGCCGTGGAGTTAGGCCAACGAGTTGACTCCGAGATGGAAGTTCTGGCAAAGAGTTTCCCAAATGGCATTGGGTATACAAAGGTTGTTGATACTATATCAGTAATTGAGGCAGGTATTGAAGAGATAATCTACACACTCTTTGGAGTGCTAGTGCTTGTAATATTGATTATATTTTTGTTTATACAAAACAGTCGTGCAACACTCATACCTCTACTTGCCATACCTGTATCTCTAATTGGGTCATTTGCATTCTTCCCTCTACTAGGACTCAGCATCAATGTTTTTACACTCCTAGGATTGGTTCTAGCGGTGGGTCTAGTTGTTGACGACGCAATTGTAATAGTTGAGGCAGTACAGCTAAACATTGAGGATGGTATGTCGCCCTACGATGCAACGAGTGCAGCTCTTGAAAAGGTTACTCCAGCCATTATAGGCTCAACTGTTACCCTTGCTGCAGTATTCTTACCCATTGTATTTATGACAGGTATCGTAGGAGAGCTATTCAGTCAATTTGCTTTAACCATTGCTGTCTCTTTTGTAATATCGGGAGTCAATGCCCTTACCCTATCCCCTGCCCTATCAATGATGATACTCCGAAAGGAAACTCCTCGAAAAAATTGGTTCTTTGATAGATTCAATAGTTTTTTTGAAAAGCAAAAGGAGGGTTATCTAAAGCGTGTTAATGTACTTGTTCGACACAACAGACGTGTGGTGGTAATAATCGTTTTGTTAATGGGCTTGATATATGCAGGAGTTGAACTACTCCCATCGGGATTTCTTCCAGAAGAGGATCAAGGCTATCTTTTTGTCTCCTATACTCTTCCCAATGCTTCGAGTGTCAACCAAACATTTGAGGTAGGTAGTGAGATTCAGAAGATTGTATCACAAAACCCTAATGTGGAGAATCTGTGTTATGTGGCAGGATTTAACATCTTATCTTCGGTATCGGCAACCAATAGCGGAGCTGTTTTTATTAAGCTAAAGGAGTGGGGAGATCGCCCAAATAGTGCCTCAGAGGTGGTAGAGCAATTAAACGGCGATTTGTATGATGGTGTCAATAGAGCAATGGCATTTGCCTTTGCCCCTCCTTCTATCCCAGGAATGGGTAATGCCTCTGGATTTTCGATGGTTCTACAAAATACAGGTAATAATAGTATAACCGAGTTTGCTCAGAGTGCCAAAATCTTTATAGACTCTCTCAACAAACGCAAGGAGATAGCTTCTGCAATGACACAATTTGCAGACGATGTACCTCAAAAAGAGCTAGTCATAAATCGAAGTGCTGCTCTAAAGGCAGGAATTGGTATGGAGTCTATACAGTCACAAATTGCCATTTTGTTTGGAGGAGCATATATTGGCAACTTCAATAGATTTGGGCAGCAGTATAGAACCTATATTCAATCCGATTCGCAATATCGTCAGGATGAGGCATCGCTTGAGAGTGTCTACATAACAAACAATAGTGGACAGAGTGTACCTCTAAGCTCATTTGTATCGCTTAGTGACACCACAGGAGCCTCATATATTTCTCAATTCAATCTCTATCCGTCAATTACCATCACTGGCAATGCGGCTACTGGGTACTCCTCTGGTGATGCAATAACAACGTTGGAGGAAGTGGCTCAGCAGACCCTTCCCGACGGTTATGAATACACGTGGAGCGATATTACATATCAAGAGGTAAACAATGCTCCAAATACAAATACAACTTACGCTTATATCGTATTATTTGTATTCTTAATTTTGGCAGCTCTATTTGAGGATTGGGCACTACCGCTATCGATCATTTTGGGTATTCCTGTTGCGATGATTGGTGCCGTTGCGATAATATACGTAACTCATATTCTCAATCCGTTGTTTGTAGATGACATATTTTTTCAGATTTCGATGGTGCTATTGATTGGTCTCTCGGCTAAGAATGCCATTCTGGTTATCGAATATGCACACAATGCGCACTTAGGCGGCTTATCTACAGTTGAGGCAGCACTAGAGGCTGCAAAGCTACGATTTAGACCTATCTTGATGACAGCATTATCGTTTATATTGGGAGTCGTTCCTTTGATAATAGCCTCAGGACCAAATGCTCATTCAAGAAACATCATTGGGATTGCGCTGCTGGGAGGGATGCTAACAGCAACATTTATTGGAATATTCCTCTATCCATCTCTATATGTTTTAGTAAATAAACTCTACCGTAAAAACCGTATTAAAAATGAATAAAATACTTTATATTGGCATTCTAGTTGCCTCTGTTCTAGGGTGCGCAGTAGGGCCAAAATTCAAATCACCAGAGATTGCAACACCAAGTTCCTATCTAAGCCAAACACGCGATACAGTTTGGGGGGATATGATATTTGATGGTTGGTGGAGACAATATGGGGATTCAACTCTCGATTCATTAATCGACTTAGCAATAAAATCGAACAAGATCTTGCAACTGCACTTGCACGTGTCGAGCAATCACAATTATTGACTAGCAATGCAGGCAAGAGCCTACTTCCATCTGTTGCTTATACTGCTGAGGCTACTAGCAGCTACAACAAATCCTCGGGTTGGCAGAGTAAATATAGTGCCTCGCCCTCAATAGCTTGGCAGATTGACTTGTGGGGAGAGTTACGTCGTGGGAGAGAGGCTCAACGAGCTGCTCTTCTATCTACCCAATGGGCTGCAAGAGGAGTATATCTTGAGATTGTATCGGCTGTGATGACCAACTATTTTGGTCTACTTCAAAGCAGATCGCTATTTGCAATTTCAGAGCAAACCCTTGAGCTGAGAACAGAACGATTAAATCTCACCGCTGAGATGTATCGACTGGGTGCAATATCAAAGTTGGACTATAACACAACAGAAAATCTTGCACTCACTGCTGCAATCACTCTGGAGGGGTATAGAGCCGACGTGAACAGCTACCAACGTGCATTAAACGTGCTTCTTGGAGAGAATCCTCACCCAATAATAACTCCAAAGGATGGCTTTGCAAGGCTAAAAAAACCGAAAACACTACCTAGGTTAATGCCTGTATGGATTGTTGAGAGTCGTCCCGACGTACAGCAGGCATACTACAATCTTATGCAGAGTAATGCTCAAATTGGGGTTGAGGTGGCTAAACTCTATCCCTCACTTATGCTCAACGGTAGCGGAGGAGTACTCTCTAGCGTAATCGACGGAGCATCGACTAGTGGTTTTTCTTTTATCTGGACAGGGGCTGCTCAACTTGCAGGGAGTATCTTTAATTGGGGCACACAACAAAGAAACATAGATATAGCAAAACTAGACAACAAGATCGATTACTACACCCTAGAGCAGGCTATGCTTACAGCCTTTAAAGAGGTGGAAGTAGCACTTGGGGATATCGAATCTCTTGAAAGACAGATCATCGACCTTCATAGCTTGGTGAAGATAAATATGGAGACTGCCGAGATGACCCAACAGCTGTATAGTTCTGGAGTGGTAGATTATCTAAGTTTACTTGATGCACAAAGAGAACTATTTCTCTCACAACAAAGTTACGTAACAACACAAAGTGAGTTACTATTAAGCTACATAACACTTTACAAGTCGGTGGGAGCTGATTGGACTGATGAATTAGAGTAGATTTTCTTTAGGACTAAAAAATATAGAGGCTAGAGAAAAACTCTAGCCTCTATATTTTTAGAAAGGTGCATCAAACTCCTCATTCATCGAAGATAGTTCTGCTGCTGCCCCTTCTGGGGTAGGAGCTGGGCTGTTAGACCAACTACCACTGCTCAGCTCAACAGCTACATCAAGATCATCTTCAAAATTGGTAAACAATGCTCTATCTTGACGGAAATGAAGAGTAGCTGTATCTACTGGACCATTACGGTGTTTGGCAATAATAATCTCTGCCGAACCAGGGCGAATGGGGTTATTATCCTCATCGTGTGTAAGTTTGTAGTATTCGGGACGGTGGATAAATGCAACGATATCTGCATCCTGCTCAATTGCTCCAGACTCACGAAGGTCTGATAGTTGTGGTCGTTTATTACCTCCACGCTGCTCTACTGAACGGTTTAGCTGAGAGAGTGCAATTATCGGAATTTTCAACTCTTTGGCAATAGCTTTTAGTGATCGAGATATTGCAGCAACCTCCTGTTCTCTATTACCTTTGGTGTCTGAAGGACCAGTCATAAGCTGAAGGTAGTCAATAATTATTATCTGAATATTGTATTGAGTTGCAAGTCGGCGAGCTTTTGATCGGAACTCAAAGATAGATAGTGCAGGAGTATCATCAATAAGAAGAGGTGCGCCCTCTAATGGTTTGATAGATTGTTGAAGATAGTTCCACTCTGTGGCATCCAACTTTCCATTTTTCACTTTCTGTCCATCAAGGCCACTCTCCGAGATTATAAGACGTGTCATCAATTGCTCTGCACCCATCTCCAGAGAGAAAAATGCTACTGGTCTTTCAAAATCAACTGCAATGTTTCGAGCCATAGACAATACAAAGGCTGTTTTACCCATCGAGGGACGAGCTGCAACTATGACAAGGTCGGTTGGCTGCCAACCAGAGGTTATCTTATCAAGTGCCGCTAGTCCTGTCGGCACACCATTGAGTCCGTCGGGTTTATTGCGAGCTTCCTCTATCATTGCCAAAGCTGCCCTTACAACATCCCTACTCTCTCTTACGTCACGCTTTATGTGACCCTCTGAGACTTTAAAGATTTTACTCTCTGCCTGATCAATCAAATCTGCAATATCAGCCGCATCATCAAACGACTCTTTTTGAATCTCGGCAGATGCTTTGATAAGCTCTCGTTGAATATATTTTTGCGCTACTATCTTAGCGTGAAACTCAATATGAGAAGCAGTACCCACCTTTTCGGTAAGTTCGGCAAGATAAGCTGCTCCTCCAACAAGCTCAAGCTCGTCTGTTCGTTTGAGCATCTCTGCAACTGTATAGAGGTCGATAGGTTGCTGTTTTTGAGACAGTTCGAGGATTTTACGATAAATGATTTGGTGCGTGTCACGATAAAACGCAGCAGCACTAAGAATCTCTCCCACATCATAAATTGCCTCCTTCTCAATCATCAATGCCCCTAGAACTGCCTCCTCAAGGTCTAGGGCCTGAGGTGGGATAAGTCCGTGGGATTTACTCAAAAACTGCATTAACTCCGCAGAGCTATTATCTCTGTCGTATCTCTTTTTCGCCATAAATATTCTTTAATTTGAGTACAAAAATAGATATTTTTTCTTGCATTATCAGTGTAAAATTCAATTATTATTCACCCTTCGAGTTTGGAGTAGTAGAGAGGGCAATTTGGCTTAATGTTTGCAATAAGATAACAAACTAAAATTCAATAATATGGATAAAACAAAAATCATTGAGCTACTTAATCGTGCTCTGAACGAGGAGCTGACCTCTGTAAATCAGTATATGTACTTTCATTTTAAATTGGGCGATCTAGGTTTCGACCTTCTAGCATCGATGTTCAAACGAGTATCTATTGTCGAGATGATGCACTGCGAGCAGATTGCCGAAAGAATCTTTTTCTTGGGAGGTGATGTAGATATGGTGTCTGGTAAGCCTCAAAAACTACACACAGTTAAGGATATTATCCAGCGCGCAATAGAGCTAGAGGAGTTGAGTGTTGACGATTACAACCGATCAGCACAGATATGTAGCGAGCAACTCGACTCGGCTAGTCGCAAGCTGTTTGTGGATTTAATTGTAGAGGAGGAGAAACACCTCGATACTTTCCGCACCGAATTGGATAACTTGGAGCGATTCAAAGAGAATTATCTTGCTCTCCAATCATTAGACAGAACTCAAACAGTAGCAGTCACAGATGATGTAGATTAATTAATTAAATAACTATAATAATATGAACAATATGAAAAAAGCAGATCACCCAGGGGGTGTATTTGGAGCTGAGCAAGAGGTACACTCAACGCCGAAATTCTACTTACCTCGTAATCAAATGCCAGCCGATGTAGCCTACCAGATACTAAAGGATGAGGCAATGTTAGATGGTAATGCTCGAATGAATCTTGCCACATTTGTAACCACATGGATGGACGACAAGGCGACAAAGATTATGTCCGAGACAATGGATAAGAATATGATTGACAAAACCGAATATCCACAAACGGCAGAGATCGAACGCAGGTGTGTCAATATGCTAGCAAAGCTGTGGAACACTCAAGAATCAGGATATTGCACAGGCGTAAGTACTGTGGGTTCATCTGAGGCGTGTATGCTTGGCGGTCTGGCGGCTCTTTTCAGATGGAAGGAGGCTAGACGTGCAGAGGGCAAGTCGACTAACAAACCTAACTTTGTTATCTCATCAGCATTTCAGGTTGTGTGGGAGAAATTTGCACACTACTGGGAGCTTGAGATGAGATGTGTTCCCATCTCGCGAGATTGCCCAACACTAGATGCAAAGAAAGCAATCGAACTTTGCGACGAGAACACATTCTGCATTGTTCCAATTCAGGGGGTAACAATGACTGGGCTTAACGACAATGTAAGGGAGCTAGATATGGCTCTGGACGAACTTAACGAGCGTACAGGATGGGGGATTTCTATACACGTTGATGCAGCAACTGGTGGATTTATACTACCATTCCTCGACCCTGAGCAACAATGGGATTTCAGACTAAAGTGGGTAAAATCCATAAGCACATCAGGTCATAAGTTTGGTTTGGTTTATCCTGGCGTTGGTTGGGTTGTGTGGCGTGATAGGGAATGTCTGCCAGATAATATGGTATTCAACGTAAACTACTTGGGTGAGAATGTACCAACAATTGCTATTAATTTCTCGAGACCTGCATCTCAAATATTGGCGCAATATTATCAATTCATAAGACTTGGATTTGAGGGGTACAAGCGCATTCAGCAGAACTGTATGGACGTCACAAATTATCTTATGGAGAAGATTCAAAATATTGACATCTTTAAACTTTACAGTCCAACTACCCCTAACCCGCTATTCGCTTGGGAGTTGGTTGAGAGTAAGAATAGAATGTGGACTCTGTATGATCTCTCGGAGAGATTAAACATCAATGGTTGGCAGGTACCTGCATATACCCTACCCGATGCTCTGGAGGAGATTGTCGTTATGAGAATAGTTGTAAGACAGGGCACCAGTAGAGATTTAGCTGATATGCTTCTAAAGAATCTTCATTATCATATCGAGGAGTTGGAAAAGCTAACAAATCCTACTCCTAGCAGAATCCTACAAAAACAAAATATGCATAAAAATACTAAGCGAGGATTCACACATTAAAATTCTACGTGTCCATTTTTTAATAATTAGTGTTGACTACTCTCTTGTCTTGAGGATAAGGGAGTAGTTTTATTTTTCAAAAAAATTTGGATGTTAGGATATAATATTTAACTTTGCTGTGATAAAATTCTCTTATAAAACCTTATTTTTCAAAAAAAATTTGGTTTGAGAGCTGTGATTATTAACTAAATAGATTTATGAGAAAGATGAAAAAATTATCAATTATGATGATGTGTGGACTAGGTCTACTACTTACATCATGCGACAAAGGTGAGAATGGCGGAGGAACAGACAATCAGTATTCTGTTGCTGAAAAAGCTCTTTTGGCTACTTACCCTGATGCCCAAAACATTAGCTGGAGTACTCAAAATGATTATCAGGTTGCAAAATTCTTTAGCGCAATCACTAAAGATTCAAATACGTCTAACTACACAGTTTGGTATAGTGTTTCTGGTGACGATGCAACTGAGAAGAAGAGTAACCAACAACTTTCAAACGAGTTGAACACACTACCTCAAATCATCCAAGACGCATTTGCAGCTACTGAATACTCTAACACCGAACTTTGGAAAATCGATGAGGTTGAGAAAGATGTAGACTACAGAGACGACGACGATGACAATAACAGCGCAAAGATTGTAATCTATGAGATTGAGCTTGAAGGTCTTGGTGTAAATGTCGATATGGATGTAGAGTTGAAGTTTGACGAAAATGGCACTCTTATTTTCAAAAAAGAGGAACAAGATAACGACAACGATGATGATACAATCATCATTACAGCTGAAATGCAGCAGAGCGTTGAGGATTACCTAACAGAAAACGGTTTTATGGCTTCTGGTAGCAAACTTGTGATTATCGATGCTGAGAAAGAGGACAACAACACCATCGAGGTAGAGGCTGCTGTTATTCTAGGTTCAGTAGTTACAGAGTTTGAACTTGATATTGATGCTACAACATTTGAAGTTAAGAATTTCGAGTACGATATTGAGCAAACTGTTACTTGGGCAGATCTTG
>CAYJOF010000020.1:0-14383 GCA_964371765.1 uncultured Rikenellaceae bacterium | reverse complement strand
GATTTTCTCCACGAATTAGCTCATTTGACATAATAGATAGTGAGGGGATCTCTGTTAGGGATAGTTTGATGAGTCTGAATCGAGTTGCAGTTTTAGTATCTTTTGACCCTACCAAACTCAACTATACCGATAACAATACACTTAAAAAATGGCACTCTTTGCAGAGGGTCGACTCAACTCATCTAGTAGTATTGACGCAAGCCGACATTGCGCTCACTGGACAGCGAATAGAGAACATATCATCAATAATAGCCAATGTGTATAATGCAGATGAAGTGCAGTTAAAATCTATGATTAGAGCTGGATTGGGTGTAATAATTCTTGAAAAAGGGACTATTAGAGGAAAATCCACTCTGGATGAGTTTCCTATAATAACCAATACTACTGAGCTAGAGGATTATTACAAATCTCAGAGTAATAGACAACAAAACTACTTTATCGTACTTATATCTATTCTACTTGCTATTGCGGTACCTTTTATCACAATTAAAATTAGAAATAATGAATATTAGAAAATACAAAACCTTAATACTGATTATTTTAGCTCCACTGATGTGTTTTGATGCCGCTGCTCAAGATTACAAAGAGATCTAAAGATCAAAAGATATTCTCTATGGTCATAGATTCTGTCAATCTTGAAAACTTATCCTTAGCCTATATATCGCAACGAATTAGAGAGAAGGATGTCTCTAATGATGATATTACCGTATACAACAACAGGTTAGCCAAGCGTTACCTAAAAGACAACAAATCGTACGACAGGGAATATTCAAAGCAAATTGTAAAATCGTTGATAGTCGACAGAGACCAGTTTAGCGGTGTATCTATTGTGGCAAGACATAAGATAGACGCTTACCATACATCCGTGTACTTCAAAATTGCGGATGGCCAACTATCAGGAAATGTATATAAAACTGTAACTGACACTTCTACAAATTCGTTAGGCTCGCCAACAATTGCGGTAAAGCATAATACCAAAAAACTTGAAGGTTGGGATATTATGGAGAATGGACACAAGAGAAATTCCAAAAGATTTCATATGCTTCTTACTGACGACCAGTACAACACTTATGTCTCAATATCAAAAGATGGGGGAATGAGTTGGTCACACCCTGAACGAGGAATAAGAAATCATTACAGTCTAAACTTTTTCTCTTCAATGTACAAAAGCAATATTGCGATTATATCTAAGCGAGTTGTCGAAAGTGAAGATTATCGCGAGAATGATATAATGATATGGAAATTAAAAAGTTCACAAGTCAACAAACTCAAATCTAAAGGAATTTTATATCGTATAGCAAATGATCCAGACCCCAATAGCCATTGGAGTATATCACTTCAAGATTCCAACGATGCTATTGTAGTGAAATCTAAGCAAATTAACGGTAAAATATTAATTGAAGGATATTACATAAAAATAAGATAAATTATGAAAAGAGTATTTTTTGCATCATTATGTTTATTGGCACTACTATTGCCATCAACGGTTGATGCCTGTACCAATATTTTGGTAACAAAGGGAGCCTCAAAGGATGGTTCAAATATGGTCTCATACAGTGCCGATTCGCACACAAGATTTGGATTCCTGCAATTCACTCCTGCGGCTAATCATAAGAATGGCGATCTAAGAGACATAATCGAGTGGGGTCCTCGCAAATTTTTGGGAAAAATTCCTCAAGTAGAGAAGACCTACACTACGGTAGGGAATATGAACGAACACCAACTAATTATTGGTGAGTCAACATTCGGTGGACGCAGTGAGTTGAGAGATCCAAACGGAGGAATCGACTATGGTTCGATGATGTATATAGCACTTGAGCGTACAAAAACAGCTCGTGAGGCTATCAAACTAATGGCTGAGTTAGCTAATGAGTATGGTTACTACTCCTCTGGCGAGAGCATTTCGATTGCCGACAAAAATGAAGTTTGGATTATGGAACTTATCGGCAAGGGCGTTAAGATGGAGAATGGGGTAAACGTAAACAAGGGTATTGTTTGGGTTGCTGTTCGTGTTCCAGATGGCTATGTAGCAGCTCACGCTAACCAGGCACGTATTCGCCAATTCCCGCTTAACGATCCTGAGAACTGCCTATACTCTGAAGATGTAATATCATTTGCAAGAGAGATGGGATACTTTAGCGGTAAGGATAAAGATTTCAGTTTCTGTGAGGCTTATGCACCTGCTGATTTCTCGGCCTTTAGAGGTTGTGAAGCTCGTGTATGGAGTGCATTTAACCGCATCACAGACGGAATGGATAAGTATGTAGACTATGCAATGGGAGAGAATCCTGAGAATTTTATGCCATTGTGGATAAAACCTACTCAGAAGGTAGGTGTAGAGGATGTAGCTGCGATTATGAGAGATCAGTACGAGGGTACTCCTATGGATATGCGCAACGATATTGGTGCTGGTGGCGAGGAATCTCCATACAGATGGAGACCTATGAGTTTCGAGGTTGATGGTGTGGAGTATGTAAACGAAAGAGCGATTGCAACTCAACAGACAGGATTCTGGTTTATTGGTCAGAGCCGCAGTTGGTTGCCAGATGTGGTAGGTGCTCTTCAGTGGTTTGGTGTTGACGATGCTGCAACTAGCCCACTTACTCCTATCTATGCTAACATTACAGAAATTCCTCACTCACTGTCTATCGAGAATGGAAGTATGCTACACTACTCTCCTACATCTATGTTCTGGTTAGTAAATAGAATTGCTCAATTTGCTTACCTACGTTACAATAGTGTAGGAAAAGAGGTTAGAGCTGCAGCTCAAAAACAAGAAAGCGAAGCACTAGAGGAAGTTAAAAACATCGACAAGATAGCAGAAACTATCTTGTCTGACTCAAAGGAGGCTGCCGTAGAATTCCTTACAGACTATACTGTAGATAGAGCTCAATCACTTTTTGAGCAGTGGCAGGAGCTTGATGCTTACCTTTTGGTAAAGTATATTGACGGAAACGTTAAGCAGATGAAAGATGGAGAGTTCCTTGACAACGGAAATGGACGTAATGTTCCAGCAAAACTTATACAACCTGGATATACTGAAAAGTGGAAGAGAGCCGTTGTAAAAGATCATGGAGATGTTCTACGAGTTAAAGAGATAAAAAACTAGTAGACTCATTATCACTTCTAAATGGGGATGTAGAGCTTACTGCCCTACTCCCCATTTTACTATACAACTAAAAAAACAACTTACGATGAACAATTTTAAACCAATCTCGATAGAAGATAAGGCGATAATCGAGAGCTATCTAAAGGAGTGTGGTACTGAAAACTGTAGCTTTTCATTCGCCAATATGTTTTGTTGGCAACAACTCTACAAGAGCGAGTGGAAAATAATTGACAACTTCTTAGTTATGCGAATGCGAATCAATGGCGGCAATGATGTAGGATATTCATTTCCTATGGGTTCAGGTGAGCGACGGGGCGTAATTGAGAAACTTATAGAGTATGAACAATTAAAAGGGGAGCGACTTGTTTTGGCAGGAATGTGTCAAAAGAAGAGAGATAAGCTCCTAGAGTATTTCCCAAATAGATTTCTAACAAACTCTAGCCTTGCCTATGAGGAGTACCTCTATGAGGCTGAAAAATTACGAACCCTAAGCGGTAAACACCTGCAACAGAAGCGTAATCACGTAAATAAATTTAAGAGCCTATACCCTAACTATGAGTTTAATAAGCTGACTGAAAAATATTTTGATGATTGTATTAAGTTAGCTGATCAATGGAGAGAGGGGCACGATGATCAATCCACAATAAAGCACGAAAAAATTGCAATGGAGTATGCTTTTGCAAATTTTGAGGCTCTAGCACTTCAAGGAGGAGTGTTAATCGTTGATGGCAGGGTAATAGCATTTACCTATGGGTCTGGCATGAGTGAAAAGATGTTCATTACTCATATGGAAAAGGCAGACTCCTCTTATCAGGGTGTTTTTGCGATGATCAACCAACTGTTTGCTAACACTCTAGACCCTAAGTATGTTATTATAAATCGAGAGGAAGATCTAGGGATAGCTGGACTTAGACAAGCCAAACGCTCATACAATCCCGTTGCAAAAATTAAAAACTATATGGCAATAGAGCCCACACAAACTCAATTACAAGTTAAGAGATTGTGGTTTGAGGCTTTTGGAGGAGAGAATAGTAGAGAGGAGACGGATGTTGTAGATAGCTTTTTGATGAACTACTTCGATCCCGAAAGAATGCTCAGTGTTGAATTAGATGGTAGAATAGTATCGATGCTGCACATCATCCCATTTGACTCTACTATTGGTAGAATTGGGTACGTATATGCCGTATCTACTGCTGTTGATCATCGAGGAAAGGGTTTTGTCAAAGAGATGCTTAAGCAGGCACGTGAGTATTGTCACAATGAGAATTTCGATGCAATGGCACTCATACCCGACAGCGAGGGGATTGATAAATTTTATGAACAATTTGGCTACAAAGGAGCAACCCCAGTAAGGTTCTATTCGGCAGACGGACACAATTTCGGAACAGGTGAACTGGAGCGAGATCTTGCTATGATTCTTCCATTGAAAGAAGAAGCACAAGAGAAATTAGGTGAAATAAACTTCAAATCAGAATCTCTAATGCTATATATTTAGTACACTTTTATAGTGTAATATTTTCAAGAATAATTGACACATCCGTTAATTACTCTTGAAAATTCCTCTAAATCAAAAAAAATTAAAAGTAATATTTAATCGTCAAATCTTCATTATTAATTAAAAAATTTGAGATTTAGAGTTTGTAGTCTAGAAAAATATGAGTATGTTTGTGGGATAATTCACTATTCGGTGAATTGAGGTTAAGTAATACTAACTAAAAATTCAATAATAATGGCAAAAATCAGAGGAAATGTTGTTGTAGACATTGAGGCTTGTAAAGGCTGTGGAGTTTGTGTAGAGGTGTGCCCTACAAAGGTGCTTGTACAAGGCTCGATGGTTAATAGCAAAGGCTATCGCTACACAATGCTAGTAGATGGTTTGGATTGTATCGGTTGCGCAAGTTGCGCAATGGTTTGTCCAGATAGTTGTTTAACAGTGTACAAAGAAAAAGTAGATTAAGTTATGGAAGAAGTAAAATTAATGAAAGGCAACGAAGTGATTGCCGAGGCAGCAATTAGAATGGGCTGCGATGGTTATTTTGGATATCCCATAACCCCTCAATCTGAGATAATGGAGACACTTATGGACAGCAAACCTTGGGAGACTACAGGTATGGTTGTTCTTCAGGCTGAGAGTGAGGTATCTTCGATTAATATGGTATATGGTGGTGCTGCTGCAGGTAAGAGAGTGATGACATCATCTTCTAGCCCGGGTGTGAGCCTTATGGCCGAAGGTATAACCTACCTTGCGGGAGCTGAACTTCCGTGTGTGATTGTTGATATTGTTCGTGGTGGTCCAGGTCTTGGTACTATTCAGCCTGCACAGAGTGACTATTTCCAAATTGTTAAAGGTTGTGGTCACGGAGACTATAAACTAATCGTTCTTGCTCCTGCATCGGTTCAAGAGATGAACGATTTTGTAGAGGATGCTTTTGATCTAGCGTTCAAATACCTTAACCCTGCAGTTATTCTATCTGACGGTGTTATTGGACAGATGATGGAGAAGGTGGGTCTTAAACCACAACAACCTCGTTGGACAGATGAATATATCGCTAAAACACACGGTGCGTGGGCTACTACTGGTAAGAAAGATCGCCCTAAGAATCGTGTTACATCTCTTCAACTTGACTCTGTTCTTCAGGAGCAGACAAACATCCGTTTGTTCGAGAAGTATAAAGCAATCGAAGAGAATGAGGTTAGATATGAGGAGTATATGTGTGACGATGCTGAATACATTATTGTAGCTTATGGTTCTTCTGCACGTATTTCTCAAGAGGCAGTATCAATTGCTCGCCAAAATGGCATAAAAGTTGGTCTTTTGCGCCCTATTACCCTATACCCATTCCCTGTTAAGCCTATCCAAGCACTTGCTCAAAGAGGTATTAAAGGTTTCTTGTCTGTTGAGATGAGTATGGGTCAAATGGTAGAGGATGTTAAGCTTGCCGTTAACGGCGTAGCACCAGTTAAGCACTATGGTAGAGTTGGTGGTATGATCCACTCTCCAAATGAGGTGTTCGAGGCAGTTAAAAATCAATTAATGTAAGGAGAAGCAAATGGAAAGAGCAAAAATAGCTCCTGAGAACTTAGTTTATCAGAAGCCTAAATTAATTTTAGACAAGACAATGCACTACTGCCCTGGTTGTTCTCACGGTACAGTGCACAAAATCATCGCAGAGGTAATCGACGAGATGGGTATTGAGGATAGCACAGTTGGAGTATCTCCAGTAGGTTGTGCTGTTATTGCATACGACTATATGGATATAGATATGGTTCAAGCAGCTCACGGTAGAGCACCAGCAGTTGCTACAGCTATCAAGCGTCTATCACCAGAGAAGATGGTATTTACGTATCAAGGTGACGGTGACCTTTCGGCTATCGGTACTGCAGAGTACATTCACGCTTGTAACCGTGGTGAGAATATCGTAATTGTGTTTATCAACAACGCAATCTATGGTATGACAGGTGGTCAGATGGCTCCTACAACACCTATTGGTTTCAAAACAGCTACCTCTCCTTATGGTCGTGATACACATCTTCACGGTTTCCCAAGTAAGGTAACAAATATGGTTAAGGATATTGAAGGTGTTGCCTACATTACTCGTCAGGCTGTTCACACTCCAGCTGCTTATCGTAAGGCTAAGGCAGCGATGAAAAAAGCGTTCCAAAATTCGATGGATGGCAATGGTTTGTCAATTGTAGAGGTGATTGCAACTTGTAACTCAGGTTGGAAAATGACTCCTACTAAATCTAACGACTATATGGTTGAGCAGATCTTCCCTAACACAGTTCTAGGGGATATTAAAGATATTAAAGTTACCTACTAAAAACATTAAGAGATGAAAGAAGAGATAATTATAGCTGGATTCGGAGGACAGGGTGTCCTATCGATGGGTAAGATCCTTGCATACTCAGGTGTTGTAGAGGACAAAGAGGTTACCTGGATGCCATCATACGGCCCAGAGATGAGAGGTGGTACAGCAAACGTAACTGTTATTTTGAGCGACGAGAGAATCAGCTCACCAATCGTGCAGCAGTTCGATACTGTTATCATCTTGAACCAACAATCAATGGATAAGTTCGAGAGCCAAGTGCGCCCAGGTGGTGTACTTATCTACGATCCAAATGGAATCACACGCCACCCAGAGCGTAAGGATATAACTATTTACAAAGTTGCTGCTGCTGATACAGCGGCAAAGGAGGGCAAGATGAGATTCTTCAATATGATTGTATTGGGGGGATACCTGAAAGTAAAACCTCTTTTGACTGTTGAGGGAGTTCTTAAGGGTTTGAAAAAATCACTTCCTGAGCGTCTACACCACACTCTAGCAGACAACGAAGCTGCTATTAAGAGTGGTATGGAGCTTATCGAAAAAGTTTAAATACAAAAAAGGTGTTACTTAAAGTAACACCTTTTTTTTTCTATTTTGAGAGCTCTAACATTCTCAGTATAGATTTCTCGGCTGCAACTCGTTCTCTCTCGTCCACTAGAATCTCATTATTCTCATTTTGCAGAACATCATAGATTTTCTGAAGTGAATTTAGTTTCATATAGCTACAATCATTGCACCCACAATCTGTATCTGTTGGAGGAGCAGGAATAAAGTGTTTGTCGGGGCACTCTTGTTGCATTTGGTATATGATACCCGGCTCTGTTACAACAATAAACTCCTTAGCATCGTTCTGCTTTGCACTCTGAAGAAGAGCAGCCGTAGAGCCGATAATATCAGATACTAGGTGAATTGGTTTTGGACACTCAGGGTGGGTTAAAACTAGAGCAGATGGGTGCTGTTGTTTTAGTTCCAAAAGCTTCTCTAGAGAGAATCTCTCGTGGACGTGACACGCACCATTCCAAACCAACATATCCGTCCTACCTGTGGTCGATTTGATAAAATCTCCAAGGTTTCTGTCGGGACCAAATATTATTTTCTCATCCTTTGGTAAAGAGTTAATAATGTCGATAGCATTGCTAGATGTACAGATAATGTCTGTAAGTGCCTTAACTCCTATAGTAGTGTTAACGTAGGTGATAACAGTATGATCGGGATGTTGGGCGATAAACGCGCCATAATCCTCAGCTTTACACGAGTCGGCTAGCGAGCATCCTGCCTCCATATCGGGCATAAGCACTTTCTTTTGTGGAGAGAGAATTTTAGCTGTCTCACCCATAAAGTGAACACCTGCAAATACCAGAATATCTGCATCGTTATTTTGGGCTACTCTAGCAAGAGCTAGACTATCACCGATATGATCAGCAATCTGCTGAACCTCATCGGTTGTGTAGTAGTGAGCCAAAACGATAGCGTTTTTCTCTTTTTTGAGCCTCTTAATCTCTTCTAAAAGTTGATTTTTATCCATTTTCTTCATTTCTCGGATTAATTTTTGCAAAGATAATAAATTAATTTGTACCTTCGCAGAAACATTCAACGAAAAGATTATGCAAAATTTCAATATAGAGGCTCTATGTAGCGAGATACGACAAGAGGCAAAGAGTAATTTCTGTGAGGATATTATCCATAAGTGTGAGCAATTTATTGATGCTACATCTCTAAATGTGACAGACAGCGAGCAAAGTATAAAAGAGTTTACCCAGAAAATGGTTTCTAAGTATCCTAATATTGCAACTATTTGTGTATCACCAATTCACATCGAAACAGTCGGCATATCGCTAGAGGACTCCCCTATTGGAATTACGGCTACTATTGGAGGTTTTCCTCTTGGTCAGACCTTCATAGAGGTTAAAATGTTGGAGTGCTCTATGGCTATTGAAAATGGTGCAGATGAGGTAGATTTCGTGATAGATGTTGCGGCTATGAATAGCGGGAAGACAGAAATTGTAAAGAGTCAGATTGAGGGTTTGATCGAAGAGATCGATGGACAGGCAATCACAAAGGCTATCCTAGAGTGTGGTGCTATTAAAGATCTGGAGACACTTCATATAGCGGCTATTACGGCTCTTGAGGCTGGAGCAGATTTTATAAAAACATCGACAGGGAAGAATTGTCAAGGTGCAACTCTTGAGGCTTTTGTAATTATGTCACTAGCAATTAAATCTCACTTCGAACAGTATGGAGTAAGACGAGGCATAAAGGTTGCTGGAGGAGTACGCACAGCGGAGGATGTAAATCTATATTATACTGCCGTAAAAAACATTTTAGGTAAGCAGTGGCTTACAAGTGATCTATTTAGAATCGGTGCAAGCTCTATTCTAAAGTAAGCTCTGTCTTTTGCTTAACTGTTAAAGCAACTAGAAGTATACTCAGCTCATACAGCAAATACATTGGCATTGCCACCAGTATGAGTGTAAAGACGTCAGCAGTAGGTGTTATTAAGGCTGCAATAACAAGGAGTATCACAACTGCGTGGCGACGATATTTGCGCAGGAATTTAGCCGATACTATCCCCATCTTTGCCAACAACCAGCACAAAATAGGGATCTCAAACACTATCCCCATCCAAAGATTGAGCATCAATAGAGTACCTATATAGGAGCTTAAAAGAATCTGATTCTCCACTTCGGGAGTCACTTGGTAAGTGCCTAAAAATCGGAATGTAAGGGGAAATACAACAAAATAACTCAAGGCTACTCCCATCATAAACATCACATAGCCACTACTCACAATTCTCACTGTGTATTTTCTCTCTGTTTGGTACAGAGCAGGCGACACAAATTTGAATATTAAGTAGAGGACATAAGGAAGAACCAATAAGAAGCCTATATAAATAGACATCTTAATGTGAATTATAAATTGTTGAGCAAGCTCGGTATTAATAAGCGGAACAGAGAAGTTTTCCATCTCTGCTCCGCCCAATTTGATCGATATTGAGTTTAGGATACGGTAGGTAATAAAGTCGCTCGATTGTGCAGCAAGCACAGTATCAAACAAGAGCTCTTTGAAACCAAAGGCAATAAGAGCCACAATCACAACGGCTGCAATCACTTTTACTATCGTTGAACGCAACTCGTCAAGATGCTCCCAAAAGCTCCCTACTGCACCTCCACTTGTCATCTAGTCTTTAGGTTGATCACTCTTAGTTGAGTCGCTATTTTCATCCTTTGGCTCAATATTGCCATTCATCCCATCTTTAAAGCTACGGACACCTTTGCCCATTCCTCGCATTAGTTCTGGAATTTTCTTTCCTCCAAAAAATAGGAGAATCACCAGCGCAATTAATAATATCTCTTGGACTCCAAAAGAGCCTAAAAAAAGTAGAATCATATTTTGTAAAAATTATTTAGGCTGACAATTCACAGCAGTGCCAGAAGCTGTCACCATAAGCATTGTGCCATTCACAGTTTCATAATCAAGATCAACACCCACAACAGCATTTGCCCCTAGCTCCTGAGCCGAAAGGGTCATCTCTCTAAGTGCCTCTTCTTTCGCTTTGCGAAGTACACTCTCATAGGATCCAGATCTTCCTCCTACAATATCTCTAATACCTGCAAATAGGTCTCTAAAGATATTAGCACCTATAACTGTCTCGCCTGAGACAATTCCGTGGTATTTGGTTATTGAGTATCCCTCTAGGGAAGGTGTTGTTGAAGTTATCATACTATTTCTTTAATAGATACTTAATGATGAAGAATCCGCCAAAGATTTGTAGCAACATACCCGGTACGCCTAGTCTGAAATCTTGAAGAGCAACAAAGAAATCACCAACCATAGCCCACTCAATAAGAGAACCTACGATTTGATATGATAAAACGACTCCTAGAAGAATAGCAATCGATAGTTTTTTGAAGTATGATGCAGCAAAAGCGGCAGCAGAAGCAAGAACTACTGATTTAATAAGAATCTCAGGAAGAACTGCTACTGGTGGCATCCCAAATAGAAGGTGGTTTATAACAGGAGAAAGAATCGCAGTCATAAGACCAACTTTAATACCGTATTTGTAAGCAGCAATTAGTGTAAAGAAGTAGATAGGTAGGAAAATGAATCCTCCCTGTGGAATAAGGTGCGCGATTTGAGGCAATAAAATATTACCTGCTACAAACAATCCCGCAAATGCGAATGTGCGTAACTCACTAAAGCCTAATGAGTAAAGTGCAATGTTCTTGTTCATAATATCAATTTTAGTGTTTCGAAAATAAGAAATTCAGTCTTCAAATTTAGTTATTATTTTAATAAAAACAAAACTGAGATATAAAATTTAGACAAAAGATCTTATATCTCAGCTCAATATTCAATTTAGAGGCTCTATTCTGCTACAAATTATTTCTGTTTAATCCACTTATAGAGCTCCTTGTAGCTTGGTTTCTTGCCGTGCGACATAATACCGATTCGATATATGCGACCAGCAATCCAAATTATACCCCACACACTAGCATATAGTACCACAATTGAGCTTATAACCTCCCATGCAGGAATATCTGCCGTTATACGTGCAAGCATAATAATCGGAGAGGTCAGAGGGAAGATGCTAAGTGCAGTTACCACTGGTAGGTCAGGGTTTTGCAGGGCAAGCGACATAAATATTAAACTACCAATAATTGGGATAGTAAGTGGAGTTTGTAGGTGAGAGGCATCTTGCACAGATGATACTGCCGATCCAATGGCAGCAAACAGAGATGCATAGATTAAGTATCCACCTGTGAAATAGACCATAAAGAATAGGAATCCTTTGATTATTCCCCACACGTCGCTAATTGCTCCTAGTGCTATGGCAAGCTCCTCTGGCAGAGGCTCCGATGTTGGCACTCCTGAAGTAGCAGCAGCAGCTATCATATCTGAGTTGGCAGCAATCTGATCCGCAAAAATTGAAGATGCCACTACCCCACCAACTAGAATCACCGCTCCCCAAATAACTATTTGAGTAAGCGCTACAAGTCCAATTCCGACAACCTTACCAAGTAACATATTGCGAGGAGGAACGGTAGATAGCATAACCTCTACAACTTTCGAATTTTTCTCATCCACCACACTCGTAAGTAACTGAGAACCATAGATAAGTACAAACATATATATAAGGAATCCACCTGCATAACCCAAAAAGTAGTTAACCGATGAACTGTCCTCAACCTTGCTACCATCTTCGTTGATTGTAAGGGTCTCGATGTCTATCCTTTTGTCCAAATCGTTTACAATCTCAGATAGATTATCGATATTATACTGTTCTAATTTTTTACGTGCAACAACATCTTCAATATCATTTCTTATCGAAGATTCCAGAGTCATAGTTGCCGTCTCGAATTTCTCCATCTTAACAGTATTGGTGGAAGTAACATCGGATCCTACAAATAGAATTGCTGAATAGCTCTTTTTGGCTGCGATACTGTCCACATCTGCCTTAGCGACCTGGGTATAAACAATCTTTCGAGAACCTTCAATGTTTTGAGCCACAAAACCACTATCGTCAACAACTGCAATGGTATACTGCTTGTCGTCCGACTCTATTGAGAAGTAGGTAATAGCCATAACAGCCCCCAAAACAGCAAGTATTAGAAATGGCGTCAGTAGGGTCATTATTATAAATGAGCGTTTAGCTACACGCTCCATATACTCTTTTTTGAGTATAATTAATGTATTTTTCAAATCCATAATCTTATAAAATTTCGCCTTCAACGGCTCTTAAGAAAATTTCGTTCATACTTGCTCTATTGCGCTTAAATTCAATGATTTCACAATTTTTATTAGCAAATTCTATAAAATCTCTAACATTGATTGCACTATAAAGCTTGATTGTTAGGCGAGTAGATGGTGCGCCCTCTATTGACACATTCTTAAACTCACAGTATTGCGACAAAGCGGCTAAGAATTGTTCACTACTAGCACCAAACTCTATGGTGTAGTTACCTGCAGAGTACCTGAGGGTGGTCTCTTCAACATTTCCTGAAAGGATTTTTGTATTGTTGTGAATAAGGGTAAATTCATCGCAGATAGTCTCAACCGACGACATATCGTGGGTGGATAGGATAACCACTGCACCCTGCTGCTTGTATTCCAACACTTTTTTGCGAATTACTGCAGCATTAACAGGATCAAAACCACTAAACGGCTCATCTAGGATAAGTATTTTAGGATCGTTAATGATTGTGTTGATGAATTGAATTTTCTGTGCCATACCCTTACTTAGATCGTCAATTTTCTTGTTCCACACATCTGGCAGTCCAAGCTCCTTGAGTAGTTTATGGGCACGAGCAATTGCATCGGCTTTTTTCATTCCTTTTAGTTGAGCAAAAAAGACGATTTGCTCCCCTACTTTCATTTTTTTGTATAAGCCTCGCTCCTCAGGCATATAGCCAATCTTATACACATCCTTAATCTCGATAGGTTTGCCATCTAGCAGAATCTCTCCGCTATCTTGGGCAATAATTCGAGTTATACATCTAATCAAAGTGGTCTTACCCGAACCGTTAGGTCCAAGTAATCCGTGTATTGTCCCCTCCTTAGCAACAAAATCCAAACTATTAACAGCCACTTTGTCTGTATAAGTTTTGGTTAATTGTTTTACCTCTATCATATATGTTTAATTTAAATTTACAAGCACAAAGATAGTAAACTAAGTTAACAAAACATAATTTAAAGAAACTCTTTTGGCAAAAAATCTTTTGGAGAGCACTCTAATATTCTAGCTAACTCATTAATATGAGTAAGATTATACTTTGCTCTTTTGGTCGGATTTTCAATATCGCCTATAAACCCTCGAGAGCACTCCAGATAGTCTGCAAGCGCAGATTGAGATATTTTCAGCTCTTGACGTCTTTTTCTAACTGCATCTATAACAAAATTATCAATTTTACTATTCATTTTATTTAATTCTAAAAATTATTTAAATCACTATAAAACAACTACTTAATACCTTGCCAAACACAATAATTTCAGGCATCTTAGCTCTATCAAAAATAATTTTTTTTAAAAAATGTTTTGCACATACATATATGTGTATTATCTTTGTATTCGAAAGCACCTCTAGGCGTATAGATAATTAGGTAAATATTTAATTAATAACTTTTTTAAAAAATTCATTATCATGAAAAAGAAACTACTTTGTGGGTTGGCAACTTTTGCACTGGTTGCATTGACAACATCATCTTGTTCGAAAGATGAGAACCCAGAATCAGTTGGGCTAGTAATTCTAAGTCCAACAACATACGTTGAAAAATCGTATGGTACAAATCAAACAATCAAGTTCGATTCATCAAGCGAATGGAAAATCAGCACTCGAAATCTCAATGCTAGTGGAGTCGAGCAAGAAGGATCTGCTGATTGGTTGACAGTAAGTCAAATGACAGGGGAGGCTGCTAAGGACATCAACCTATCAGTTACTGTATCTGAAAAC
>CAYJOF010000019.1:12368-14605 GCA_964371765.1 uncultured Rikenellaceae bacterium | reverse complement strand
ATTTACAGTGTTTGGTCTGCTGGATTCATTAGAAGCAAATGAAAGTGATCTATTTTATAATGAATATGTCTAGTGATTAAAATATATAGCTATTTTATCCCTGTTTTTGCCCGTTTTGTCTACAAAAAGCTCGCAATTTTTAACACCTCGATTATTTTTAATACATTTGTAAGAGAACAATACTAAAATTAAATAAATGAAAAACATTTTTAAAGCAGCTGCACTTTCTACCCTTGCAGCACTTTCGCTTTCCTGTCAGCAGGAACCTAGCCTAATGGAGAGAGCAGAAAAGCTCCAAAGATCAATCCTAACTGTGGATACACATACCGATACCCCAATGATGTTGTGGTATGAAAGAGGTGACCTTACAGTCGATCATAAGTGGGGTTATGTAGATTTTCCTAAGATGAAGCGAGGAGCACTGGATGTTGTTGCTTTTGCTGTTTTTACTTCACAACGAGGTAGAGATAAGGAGTTTACTGATAGAGTCTATAATCGTGCCCTGCAAACCTTCGATAAGGTAGATGCTGTGGTGGAGAAAAGCAAGGATGAAGTTGTTATTGTTACTACACCTCAGGAGATGATCGACGCCAAAAAAGCGGGTAAGCTTGCTATTCTTCCAACAATCGAAAATACAACCATCTTAGGTGATGATATTACACGTGTCTCGGAGTTTTATCGCCGAGGTGCAAGAATGTTTGGTCTGGTTCACTCGTATAACAACGACGTGTGTGACTCATCCTCTGACAAGAAAGGTCCAGAATTTAATGGTCTATCTCCATTTGGAGAGGAGGTTGTCGCAGAGCTTAATCGCCTTGGTGCAATTATCGATGTATCTCACGCCTCAGACTCTACGTTCTTCGATGTGATTCGTCTATCAAAAGCCCCAATCATAGCTTCGCACTCATCTATAAGAACTATCGCTAATCATGACAGAAACTTTACCGACGAGATGTTATATGCACTTAAAGAGAATGGTGGTACAATCCAAATTTGTATCCTAGATAGATATGTTAAGGATATTCCTAAGAATGAGGCGTATGATAAGGAGATGTCTGCTGCATCTAACAAATATTGGTCAATCCCGGGAACCAATGCTGAGGCTAGAGACTCTATGCGTCAGGTGATGTTGGATATTGAGATGAAATACCCTGATCAAGCAGTAACTGTAAAGGATTATGTTGATCATATTGACTATGTAGTCGAGAAAATTGGTATCGACTACGTTGGAATCGGTACAGATTTCGAAGGTGGTGGTGGTGTCTCTGATTGTAGAAATGCAGGTGAGCTTATCAATATCACAGCAGAACTTATCTCAAGAGGTTACTCAGATGAGGACATAGAGAAGATTTGGAGCAAAAACTTCCTAAGAGTTTTCGACGAAGTTATTGCATACAAAAACAGCATAAGCTGCGAATAATAATGTACAAAATTTAATTACATAACAATAAATAGATGAAAAAAACAGTACTATTGATGTTAGTCGTTTTGATGACTACATCTGCGGTTTTTGCTCAAAAAAAATCGCTAGACGCAAGTGTATATGATAGCTGGAAACAGGTGTCTGCCGCAGTTCTTTCGAACGACGGTGCATATTCTGCGTATGTTGTTAATCCTCAAGAGGGTGACGGTGTGTTATACATCCGTGATAACAAAACAAACGAAATTAGATCTTTTGAAAGAGGTTCAGCACCTGCCCTATTTGGCAACGGTGATTGGCTTACCTTCAAAATTGTGAAGCCTCTTGCGCTTAGCCGCAAATATGAGGTGGATAATGTTAAGAAAGATAAGCAGGAGAAAGACTCTGTTATCGTTCTTCGTTTTGCCGATATGTTCCAAAAAGAACTTGTTGGAATCAATGACTATAAGAGTGCAGCCAAAGGCGATCTAATCGCTTGGACTCAAGAGGTTGTTGAAGATAAAAAGAAGGAAGAACCTAAGGAGGAAGAAACTGAGACAAAAAAGGACAAGAAGAAGCCTTTTAGCTTTGGTAAAGCTTACACTTTAACTATCCTAAACCCAGAGACTGGTGCGACTATGACAGTTGACAGTGTTGCTAACTATATGGTTTCAAGAGACGGATCTTATGTTCTTTACGATCAAGTTAAGGATGGTAAGAGATATGTTTATGTTGCCAACAATAGCAAGAAAGAATTTACAACTAATCAACTAGCTAACCTAGAGATGGGTAAAATTCAGAGTTTTGCAATTGCACAAAATGCTAAACAGCTAGCTTT
>CAYJOF010000019.1:8595-12358 GCA_964371765.1 uncultured Rikenellaceae bacterium | reverse complement strand
TCTGCTACTAAAGATACTGCCGAGGTTAAGAAATATGATCTATATTATGGTAACAACGATGAGGTGTCGGTAGTTGTATCGACTCTTGACAAGCAGATGCCAGAGGATTTTACACTTAAGGGTAGACTATCTATCGATAAGGAAGGTAAGGTAATGTTCGGTATTGATAAGATTGCTAAGATCTACAAAAAAGAAGAGAAGAAATCTAAGGCTGAAACCTTTAAATTCGACCTTTGGAGCTGGCACGATACACTGCTACAAACGCAGCAAATGGGTAGCTCAAAGGCTCAAATAGCAAATCATACATATCAGTCTATGTACTCTCCTAAGACGAAGAGTTGGGTAAGACTTACAGATAAATATATGTCTAGAGTCTCTATGCCAGCCAAGGAGGGTTCTCGTTATGCTCTTCTTAACGACTCTTATGAGTACTCTTGGTTCTCGTCAATCGATTCTCCAGCAGGTGCAGATATCTATGTTATCGACCTGACTACAAACACAAAGAAGCTACTTTTCAAGAGATTTATGGGTCAAGCAACCCTGTCTCCAGATGCTAAATATGTACTTTATTGGGATGTAGATTCTCAATTGTGGAATACTTACGATATTGCTGCTGATAAGCATACTGTTATAGGTAAGGATATTGAGCACCCACTATACAACGAGCTTCAAGATACTCCTACTTATGCTCGCCCATACGGCACTATCGGTTGGAGTGAAGGTTCAAAGAGAGTATTCATCAAGGATAGATTTGATATTTTCAGCGTAGATCCAACTGGTCAAGCAGCATCGGTAAACGTAACTAAAGTAGGTCGCAAGAACAACGAAACGTTTAACACAATTATGCAATTCCGCAATCCAGATCAAATTTGGGTTGACACTAAAAACCCTATATATTTGTCGTCTTTCGATCAAAAAACTCGTGATGGTGGTTTCTATGAGCTTACTATAGGTAAAGAGCCTAAGCGTATTGTAGAGAGTGCAAACATCTACACTATCCGTGCAAAAGCAGAAGATACTGACAATATTCTTTACACTCGTGAGAGTTATACTGAGATTCCAGACCTATGGTTTGGTGATATTAATACAATTGCATCTTCTAAGAAAATTACTGACATTAACCCTCAATCTAAAGATTATAAGTGGGGTAGTGTTGAGTTGATGACTTGGACAGATTTCAATGGCGACGAGGTTGAAGGTCTTCTTTATAAACCAGAGGGTTACTCTAAGGATAAGACATATCCAACTATCGTTTATTTCTACGAAAGAAGTACTCAAGGACTTAACAAATTCCATATGCCACAACCAGCTTGGAGTATTGTTATTCCTTCTATGGTTGTAAGTAACGATTATGTGTTATTCGTTCCAGATATTAAGTATCAAACTGGTTACCCAGGTAAGAGCTCTTATGATGCTATCGTGAGTGGTACTATGGCTCTTATCGAACGTGGTATTGCAGACAAAGAGAATATCGGTCTTCAGGGTCAGAGCTGGGGTGGTTATGCTTCGGCTTACCTAGTTACTCAAACAGATCTTTATGCTTGTGCTGCTCCTGGTGCTCCAGTGTCGAATATGACTTCGGCTTATGGCGGTATCCGTTGGGGTAGTGGTATGGCACGATCGTTCCAGTATGAGCACGGTCAGAGCCGTATTGGAGCAACTCCTTGGGAGAGAAGAGATCTATATATCGATAACTCGCCTATCTTCTTTGCTGATAGAGTTAACACTCCATTGTTTATCAGACATTGCGACCAAGACGAGGCAGTTCCGTGGTACCAAGGTATAGAGTACTATATCGCTCTAAGAAGATTGGGTAAAGAGGTTTGGTTCATCAACTATAATGGCGATGTACATAACCTAAGAAACCGCTATGCTCGTAAGGACTTTGCGCTTCGTTTGTACCAATTCCTAGATTACTACCTAAAAGATACAGATGTTCCACGTTGGATGGAAGAGGGTATCTCTCAGGCTGAGAAGGGTAAAGAGATGAAGTTAGACCTTATCAAATAATTTGATACATATTTCTTACAAAAGAGACTATTTCGAATAAATTCGAGATAGTCTCTTTTTATATACACGATTTTGGAAATAATGAGCGCAAAAGCCAGAAAAAAAAGGTAAACCCAAATGACGACTTTGGGGAATTAGGTAATTTTGATTACCTTTGTCAAGTATAATTTAAAACGAATAAAATTATGAATCCAAAAGTAAGTATTATTATGGGTAGTACCTCTGATATGAAAGTTATGTCGGAGGCAGCTAAGTTTCTAGATGAGATGGAGATCCCATTTGAGATTAACGCACTTTCAGCTCATCGAGTTCCTCAACTTGTTGAGGAATTTGCTCGTAATGCGCATAAGCGTGGCATAAAGGTTATCATTGCAGGTGCTGGTGCTGCAGCTCACCTTCCGGGTGTTATTGCTGCTAGTACACCACTTCCAGTGATTGGTGTTCCTGTGAAATCTTCAAACTCAATAGATGGTTGGGATAGTATACTATCAATACTTCAGATGCCAGCAGGTATTCCAGTGGCTACTGTTGCGCTAGACAACTCTAAGAATGCAGCTATACTCGCAACTCAAATTATCGCATCGGGCGAGCCTGAGGTTTTTGAGAAGGTAGTTAAGTTTAAGTCTGAGTTGGCAGACAAAATTGCAAAAGCTAACGAAGAGTTATCTGAGATTAAGTTTAAGTTTAAGACTAACTAAAAATTTATTACTAGTGTCCGAGTAAATTTTTGATTGAACAGCTGCACGTCATTTTTAACCTCAAATCCGCTCTTAGGAGCTTCACTGTTCAAGTGCACAAGTACTCCACGCAGTGATTTGAGTCTAAAACTAATGTACATTTGTCCAATTTTACCTAATGATGGTTTTTTTGTCGGACAGTACTAAAAATTTATATATTAAAAAATGTGATTCGTGAGTATGAATCACATTTTTTATATCACCCTTTCATAGCGTAGACCTTTAGGTTAATCTCACCTGAAAGAGGAGTGATTTTAAGGACTCTTGTTTGTGCTGATAGTAGGATTGTGTCTTGGGCTCTTAGGTGTGCTCGATTTGCAAAATTATCTAATACACTACACTCTCCACTATTGCAGTGTATCACAATAGCCGAGAGTTCTCGAGTAAAATCTGTTATGGTAGTTTGATTAATTGTTATCTCCCTCAAAAGGGTATTCTTATGATCGATGCCTTGCTTGTGAGCGAAACCTCTACCCATTAACCTCTCTTTGTATATCGAGATAAACTCCCCAAGGGTCATCCCAGAGTCGTCGCTATTCCCCTCCCTAAACCACAAATCTCTGTTGTGTATTTTTGCAAGACGCAAAATGGGAATAGGCTTATATCGAGAGCTTGAAATCATATTAATAGAGTTTGAGAGTACAAATCTAAGATAATTAGCTCATAAATGGAATAAAAATAGTATTTTTGTGGGATAATTTTTTATTTTTTAGTTTAGAATGGAGCATAAAAACCCTATAAAGGGATTGACAGATAGCGAGGTAGTCGCAAGTAGAGAGCAGTATGGTGATAACCTTATAACGCCCCCCAAGAGAGAGTCTTTGTGGAGCTTATTTTTTGAAAAATTTGAAGACCCTATAGTTAGAATACTACTAATTGCAGCCGCTCTTTCGTTGGTGATCTCTATCAACCACGGAGAGTATGCCGAGACTATAGGAATATTTATAGCCATAATCCTTGCCACAGGTATAGCATTCTGGTTTGAGAGAGATGCGCAGTCAAAATTCAATGCCCTG
>CAYJOF010000019.1:0-8564 GCA_964371765.1 uncultured Rikenellaceae bacterium | reverse complement strand
TTTGTTGCGGTTAAAGTAGTGCGTAATGGTTCGGTTACGCAAGTTCCTAAAAATGAGATAGTCGTAGGTGACATTGTGTTGTTTGAGACAGGGGAAGAGATACCTGCCGATGGAATAATCCTAGAGTGTAATAATCTTATGATTGATGAATCCTCGCTTACGGGTGAGCCATCTATATCGAAAAGTGCTAATAGTGAGATAGATAATACCAAAACCTATCCTACAAATATGCTCTACCGAAGCACTAAAGTGCTGGAGGGGAGTGGGGTGATGAAGATACTTTCAGTTGGTGATGGCACCGAGTATGGTAAGGTTGCACAACTAAGTAGTGAGAAAACCAATGAGATGACTCCCCTTGCAAAGCAGTTAGACTCGCTTGCTAAACTAATCGGAGCTTGCGGATTCTCACTAGCTATTGCAATTTTCAATATTCTTCTATTTACTGAACTATCAAATAATGGGGATGCTTACTCGTTTTCTCAAAAAGTAACGCTATTTATCTCATTAGCTTCTGTGATGTTTGCTGGGGCGAAAATCTGGTTGCCGATACTATCTGATATATTAGAACAACTTTCTGTGCGCTCAAAGCTGCTGGATAAGCTACAGGGCTTGTCCTACCTGAAGATTCTTTTATTCACTATTATCTTCACTATTCTTGCTTTTGGTATCGCCAATGTTTTGGGAGTGTCGACGTTCGATAGCCAAAATTGGATTAATGCACAACAGGCAGCCTCAGTATTGCAATTCTTTATGATTGCTGTTACTCTAATTGTAGTATCTGTTCCAGAGGGATTGCCGATGAGTGTAACTTTGTCTCTTGCTTTGAGTATGCGAAAGATGCTCAAGACCAATAATCTCGTTCGAAAGATGCACGCCTGTGAGACGATGGGCGCCACAACGGTAATATGTACCGACAAAACAGGTACCCTTACCCAAAATCAGATGCAAGTGAAGGAGAGTTGGTTCGATGGAAATATCAACACAGCACTTGAGGGTGAGATGCTAAATATTGTGTCACAGAGTATTGCAAACAATACTACAGCATTTCTGGAGAGATTACCTCAACAGAAGAGTCAAACTATCGGAAATCCTACCGAGGCAGCTCTATTACTGTGGTGTGACAAAATGGGAATCGAGTTTGAAAAGATAAGATCTAATTCTGAAACTGTTCAAAGAATAAACTTTTCTACCGAAAGGAAATATATGGCAACACTCTCGCAGTGTGATGACAGAAGATTGTTACTTGTGAAGGGTGCTCCCGAGATTGTGTTGAATATGTGTAGTACAATCCTTACAAATCAAGGTTCAGCGACCTTAGATCAGAGAGCTACTATAGAACTATCACTAAAAGAATTACAATCGCAAGCAATGAGGACTCTTGCTTTTGCTTTTGTTGAGGTTAATGGTGATGACTCCGATATCGATACTCTGATGACTAAGTCTCTGACCTATGTAGGGCATTTTGGTATTGCCGACCCAATTCGTACAGATGTGCCAGAGGCAGTGGGGCAATGTATGAAAGCCTCAATAGCCATAAAAATTGTAACTGGAGACACCTATGCCACAGCTCGTGAGATTGGTCGCCAGATTGGATTGTGGCTGCCAGAGGATAGTGAAGAAGCAATTATATCGGGGGTGGATTTCGAGGCTTTGAGTGACGATGAAGCCCAGAAAAGAGCCCAAAAATTAAAGATAATGTGTAGGGCACGTCCTGCCGATAAGCAGCGTTTGGTGTCTTTGCTGCAACGTTCTGGTGAGGTGGTAGCTGTAACGGGGGATGGAACTAATGATGCGCCCGCTCTTAATCGAGCTAACGTAGGTTTGAGTATGGGTAGTGGAACTTCGATTGCAAAGGAGGCAAGCGATATTACACTTCTCGACGATTCGTTCTCTAGTATTGTCTCTGCTGTGGTATGGGGTAGGTCGCTATATCTTAATATCCAGCGATTTATACTCTTCCAATTAACTATTAATTTAACTGCAATGGTGATTGTTCTCTTGGGAGCACTAATGGGAACCCAACTCCCTTTGACAGTAACTCAAATGTTGTGGGTGAACTTGATTATGGACACCTTTGCTGCTGGAGCTTTGGCCTCACTACCAGCAAAACGAAGTGTGCTTAATCGCCCTCCTCGAAACAGTAGTGATTTTATTATTACACCTAAGATGGGTATAAACATAGTTGGTGTGAGTGTGGCATTTGTTGTCGCATTAATGATTTTTATGTCGATGATCGATGACTCGATACGTTCACTTACAATATTCTTCACATCTTTTGTGTTGTTGCAATTTTGGAATATGTTTAATGCAAAAGCCTTTGATACTCGCTGCTCGGCATTCAAGGATATGAATCAAAGTAAGAGCTTTTTAGTAGTGTCTCTTCTAATTCTTATTGGGCAATATCTTATTGTTACATACGGAGGTGATGTGTTTAGAACAGTTCCTCTTACGGCCCTAGAGTGGGGAGTAATCTTTTTGGCCACCTCATCGGTGTTGTGGGTGGGAGAGATAGTTAGATTATTTTCGAAAAAATAGATATTATGGATACAAAACTTCTTTTTGTCTGCCTAGGTAATATATGTCGCTCTCCAGCGGCAGAGGGAATTGCACTTGCAATTGCAAAGAACAAATTTCCCCAACTGCAACTTATGATAGACTCAGCAGGAACATACGCTGGACACCAAGGTGAATTACCTGATGTTCGTATGCGAAACGCAGCCCAAAGACGTGGATATAAGCTAGAGAGTCGCTCTAGGCCAATCACGGTGCAGGATATGGATAATTTTGATATGATTATTGTTATGGATAATCAAAATCAAGAGAATGTGTTGCACTTGGCTGTGAATGATGCTCAACGCTCAAAGATAGTGAAAATGACAGATTATCTGTCAGATATTGTTGCCAGTGAGGTGCCAGATCCTTATTATCAAGGAGAGGCAGGCTTCGAGATTGTATTAAATATTCTTGAGCAGGCGTGTTATAATCTGCTTAGTGAGCTAGCAAAACGTGAGTAGTGTTTGCTAATATGGCAAAATATCAGTAACTTTGTAGATTGAAACATTAAATATATATAAATGGGATTTTTTAATAAACTTTTTGGCAACAAACAGAGCCAAAAAGATCTCGATAAAGGGCTAGAGAAGACAAAAACTTCAGTATTCTCTAAGTTGACAAAAGCGATTGTTGGAAAGAGCAAAATTGATGAAGATGTTCTTGAGGCTCTCGAAGAGGCCCTTATTACCTCTGATGTGGGTGTGGATACAACCTTTGAGGTGATGGATAGAATCGAGGCAAGAGTTGCTCGTGATAAATTTATTGATGCAAAGGAATTGAACCAAATCCTAAAGGAGGAGATCTCTGCTCTTTTGATGGAGGGAGAGAATGACGATAAGGAGTTGGGCTTTGACTTTGAAAAACGTAATGGAATGCCCTTTGTATTGATGGTTGTAGGTGTTAATGGTGTGGGTAAAACCACTACTATTGGCAAGATTGCTGCTCAACTTTCTCGCTCTGGAAAGAGTGTGGTGTTGGGTGCTGCAGATACCTTTAGAGCAGCTGCTATTGAGCAATTAGCTGTTTGGGCAGATCGTGCAGGAGTAAAAATAATTAAGCAATCGATGGGTTCTGACCCAGCAAGCGTTGCTTACGATACGCTTGAATCGGCAGTAAAAAGCGGAGCTGACGTTGTTATTATCGATACAGCAGGTCGCCTACACAACAAAATAGGTTTGATGAACGAACTTTCTAAAATCAAGAACGTAATGAAGAAGGTGGTGCCAGATGCCCCTCACGAAGTTATGCTGGTTCTTGATGGTTCGACAGGACAAAATGCCTACGAGCAGTGTAAGCATTTCACCGAAGCTACTGATGTCTCGTCACTTGCTATCACAAAACTTGATGGTACGGCTAAAGGTGGAGTAGTGTTGGGTATATCTCACAAGTTCAATATTCCTGTGCGATTCATTGGAGTTGGTGAAGGTATTGATCATCTTCAGATATTTGATAAAGAGGCTTTTGTTTCAACTCTATTCTCACCTGTTGAATAATTATGCAAACAATTAATATCGTTACCTTAGGTTGTTCAAAAAACCTAGTAGACTCGGAGAAGTTGATGTTTAAGTTTCAGGAGCTTGGATTTAAAGTTCTTTTTGACTCGAATGACACAGCGGCTAAAATAGTAATCATCAACACTTGTGGATTTATTGCAGACGCAAAAGAGGAATCCCTTGATACAGTTTTGGAGTTTGTTCAAGCTAAGAATAATGGTTTGATTCATCGCCTTTATGTTGTAGGGTGTCTATCTGAGCGTTACCGCGAGGAGCTTATAGCAGAAATACCTGAGGTTGATGGATTCTTTGGAGTAAACGATATTGCTGAGGTGATAAATCTAGTGTCAGCTCAATCTAAGAGCTTTGAACTAGGAACCGATCGACTTATCTCAACGCCAAATCACTACTCATACCTAAAAGTGTCGGAGGGCTGTAATTGGCGTTGTAGCTACTGCGCTATTCCTCTAATACGCGGTAAGCATCGTTCAGCGAGTATAGAATCTCTGGTTGAAGAAGCTACAAAACTAGCCCAAAAAGGGGTTAAGGAGTTGATTCTTATTGCGCAAGATTTGACCTATTATGGAATTGATCTGTATGGCAAGAGAGCTCTTGCAGACTTGCTACGTGAGTTGGTTAAGATAGATGGTTTGGAGTGGATTAGGCTACACTATGGATATCCTGCACATTTCCCTATCGATGTGATAGAGCTGATGGCAACACAACCTAAGATTTGCAACTATCTCGATATTCCTATTCAGCATATATCTGATGATATTTTAGGTTCAATGAAAAGAAATATCGATAAGCAGAAAACTATTGAACTTATTGACACAATTCGAAAAATAGTGCCAGATATTGCTATACGAACAACGCTTATAGTGGGTTATCCAAACGAGAGTGAACAGCAGTTTGAGGAGCTGAAACAGTTTGTGGCTCAGGCTAAGTTTGAACGTCTGGGAGTTTTTGCATTTTGTAGTGAAGAGGATACAGCTGCAGGAGAGCTTGAGGATAATGTCCCTCAAGAGGTTAAACAGAATCGTGTTGAGCAGATTATGATGCTTCAAAATGATATTGCACACCAAATCAACTCTCAGAAAATAGGCTCAAAATTAACTACAATGATTGATCGTTTTGAGAATGGAAAGTTTATAGGCAGATCGCAATACGACTCGCCAGAGGTAGATGGAGAGATCATTATTGACACTGAGTATGACTTGACAATTGGTGAGATGTACGATGTTGAGATTACTGAGGTAGATGGCTACGATGTTTTTGGAAAAGTGAATTAAATTTTTTCACTTTCAGTTGCAAGTGTGTTATTTTTTTACTAATTTTGTAACCAAAGAATGAAAGATGCTTTTGGAATAATCAAGGATATTCGCCGTAAGGTTGAGCTAACAGTCTCTGAAAGAGATAAGTTAGCAAGAAACATCGTAAGGTTAAACCAAGAGAGAGAGGTTTTGTTGGCAGAGAGGAGTAAACACCAAAGCCAAATTGTAGAACTCAAAAGAGAGTTAAAAGCTCTAAAATTGACGATCGGAATGACAAATCCAGAGTCAAAATTAGAAGCAAAGAGAGGCTTAGAATCAATCTTGCGGGAGATTGATGTGTGTATTGATTTGGTTAACAAGAAATAACCTATGGAAAAAGAGATAAAGATTTTCGTTACTATAGATGGAATAAAGCGTGAGATGTATATATTACCATCACAAGAGGCTCTAGTTAGAAAAGCAGCTAAATTGGTAGATAAATTATTGATTGAAACAAAGAGCAAATGGCGAGTTGGAGGGGATAACAACTATATGACTATGGTTGCATTTCAATTAGCCTACGAAAAAATATTAACTCAAGATCAGCAGCAAGAAGGAAAACTGCTTAAAGAGTTAGATGAGATTAAAGAGTTACTATCCAATAAACAGGATAGCTAGGTAGAGATATTAGCCCGTCGATTTTGGTGGGTGAGAAGAAGGTAGTTCTTTTTAGATTAAAGCAGAATTTATCCCGCATAGATTCAGACATTTGCGAAACTCAACACTTACAATACAACGAGCAGTTCGCTATTTCAAAAGCAGGCCTTAATCCATTTATGGATCTTATATAATTTTATATGAGCATTGGACGTTTGCGAGGTAGTAGTGGCTCAAATCCTGATTTTTTAGGGTTTCGAAATCTTCTGGCTGTGCGGGATATTTTTGCTTATTACTTAAATATATATTAAAATAATTAGACTTTTATATAAATACAGAAAACGAACATGGAAATAATTTTAACAATCATTTCAGTTCTTGTTGCTGTCGCTGTTACCTCTTTCTTGACTATGAAATTTGTCAAAAAGAATACAGAAAAAAGACAGCAAGCCATCCTAAAAGAGGCTGAGAACGAGGGTGAGATGGTTAAGAAGGAGAAGATCCTTCAAGCGAAAGAGAAATTTATTCAACTTAAAGCTGAACACGAAAAATCTGTGCAAGAGCGTAATAGTGTAGTTGTGCAAGCAGAGAATCGTATCAAGCAGAAAGAGAATACTTTAAACCAAAAGACTGACGAATTGAATCGTCAACTTAAAGATCTTGATGCTCAAAAATCGAAGCTTGAAACTAAGCTTGAACAGTATGAGCTTAAAGAGGTAGCTCTTGACAAGAGCCTAAAAAAGCAACAAGTACTTCTTGAGGAGATTGGTGGATTGACAGCTGAGGATGCTAAAAATCGTCTTGTAGAGATGATGAAATCTGAGGCTCAAAGCCAAGCAATGACCTACATCAACGAAATTATCGATGAGGCTAAATTGACAGCTAACAAAGAGGCTAAGAAGATTGTTGTAAAATCTATTCAGAGGGTAGCTACTGAGACTGCTATCGAAAATTCAGTAACAATTTTCAATATCGACAGCGACGAAGTTAAAGGCCGTATCATTGGTCGTGAGGGACGTAATATTCGTGCTCTTGAGGCGGCTACTGGTGTGGAGATTATCGTTGACGATACTCCAGAGGCAATTATCCTATCTTGCTTCGATCCAGTGCGTAGAGAGATTGCTCGTCTTGCACTTCACCAACTTGTGTCTGATGGACGTATCCACCCAGCACGTATTGAGGAGGTTGTCGAGAAGGTTGAAAAACAGGTAGAAGAGGAGATCGTAGAGGTAGGTAAGCGTACAACTATCGATTTAGGAATACACGGCCTTCATCCTGAGTTGATTCGTCTTATCGGTAAGATGAAATATCGTTCAAGTTATGGACAAAACCTACTTCAGCACTCTCGTGAGACTGCTAACCTTTGTGGTATTATGGCAGCAGAGTTGGGCCTGAATGCTAAGCTTGCTCGTAGAGCTGGTCTACTTCACGATATAGGAAAGGTTCCAGATGATGAGCCAGAATTGCCACACGCAATTATTGGTATGAAAATATGTGAGCGATTCAAAGAGAAGGCTGAGGTTTGTAATGCAGTTGGAGCTCACCACGATGAGGTTGAGATGACAAGTTTGATTGCACCTCTTGTGCAGGTGTGTGACGCTATTTCTGGTGCAAGACCAGGTGCTCGTAGAGAGGTTGTAGAGTCGTATATCAAGCGTCTTAAAGAGATGGAGAACCTTGCTTTGTCGTTCCCAGGAGTTACTAAAACATACGCTATTCAGGCTGGTCGTGAACTTCGCGTGATAGTAGGTAGTGAGAAGATCACTGATGCAGATGCAGAGACAGTATCATTCGAAATTGCTAAGAAGATTCAGGATGAGATGACTTATCCGGGTCAAGTGAAAGTTACAGTTATACGAGAAACTCGTAGTGTAAGTTACGCTAAATAGTAAACTTTCTTTATATTATTGCGAGTTGACCCTTTTTGGTTCAACTCGCATTTTTTTTGTGGCAAATCCTACTTTATTCTCCAATTTTATGTAACTTTTCTTTACCTTTGCGTCTAAAGAGAAAACGATTGTGGAAAGAGACGTAGAGAAGAAGATTATTTTGAAAATATTGTCTGGGCACGGTGAACTCTACAAGGAGTTAATCGATGCCTACTCTTCTCAGCTTTTTACCTTTGTGAATGGAATGATTCACAATTATCACGATTCAAAAGATATAGTTCAAGAGGTGTTTGTTAAAGGCTATTTTTCGTTAGATAAATTTAGATTAGAGAGCTCGTTTTATAGTTGGATATACAGAATAGCATACAATGAAACAATCTCTCATATTAGGCGTTCTAAGCAACGTGCCACAGTAGGATTTTTTGACGAAATTGAGTATCAACAGCAGATTGCTGAGGAGATCTTTGAAGAGGGATTGGCCACAAAGGTGCAGCAAGACGAAATGATTGATAGACTTAGCCAAGCTCTAGCTAGTCTTGATACGAATGATAGGCTCTTGATACATAATTTCTATACAGCAGGCAGAAGTATCAATGAACTGCATGAGATGACAGGTTTGTCGCACAGCAATATAAAAGTAAAATTACATAGAATCAAAAAGCGTTTAGCTATGATGCTATAAAATGATAGATAAGATTATGGATAATAGAAAATTACCG
>CAYJOF010000018.1:0-14692 GCA_964371765.1 uncultured Rikenellaceae bacterium | reverse complement strand
GAAGAAGTTCTTAAGGCTAACGAAAACCTTGAAGGTAGTTTTGATGGAATAGGAATTACCTTTAATATGGTAATCGATACGCTTGTTGTGTTGGAGGTAATCCAAGGAGGCCCATCTTCTAAGGTGGGACTAGAGATGGGAGATAGGATTATAAAGGTGGATGGTGAGAATATTGCAGGAGTTAAGTACGACCAAGATGAGGTAGTGAAAAAACTCAGAGGCGAGGGTGGAAGTGTTGTTAAACTATCTGTCGAACGTGCTGGATTTGACCAGCTATTAGAGCTTGATGTTGTTAGAGGTAAGGTTGCTATCAACAGCGTTGAGGTAGCTATGATGCTAAAACCATCTATCGGCTACATTAAGCTATTGCGCTTCTCTCGTACAACTCACTCAGAGATGATTACAGCTATCGATTCACTTAAATCGCTAGGTATGAAGAGTCTAATCCTTGATATGAAGAGTAATAGTGGAGGCTACCTCGAACAAGGAATTTATATAGCCAACGAGTTTCTGCCATCTGAAAGTATGATTGTATACACCGAAGGGCGTGGTGTGAAAATGGCGGTTCAGTATGCCGACGGAAGAGGTAAATTGATAGATCAAGACCTATATATCCTTGTTGATGAGTTTACAGCTTCCTCTAGTGAGATTGTAGCTGGAGCAATTCAAGACAACGATAGAGGTGTTATTGTTGGCCGAAGAACATTCGGTAAGGGTTTGGTTCAACAGCAACTGCCCCTTAGTGATGGATCACTTGTAAATCTTACAATTGCGCGTTATCACACGCCTTCTGGACGTTGTATTCAGAAACCTTATGAGATGGGGAAATCGGACGAGTATGATCGAGATATTCTTAATCGATTCAATAACTTGGAGTACTTAAATGCCGATAGCATAGCAATAAGCGATACAGTAGAGTATTACACAAAGGCAGGTAGAGTAGTATATGGTGGAGGCGGTATTATGCCAGATGTGTTTGTGCCGATTGATACTACACGTTTCAATGAATTTATGTCTAAAGCAATGGCAAGTATGAATATCATAAAATTTGTTACAAAGTTTGCCGCATCCCACAAAAATGATTTCTCTAAACTTACCTCAATTGATAAGCTTAAAACATATATTGCGCAGAATGAAGATGCAATCTTCAATCAGTATATCGACTACTTAATATCAACCAAAGTAATCGAAGATCGTAAGGTAGGTATTCAAAACAAAGAGCAACTTATCCCCTATCTATCAGCATACATAGGTCAATATACGCCTATGGGTGCAGAGGGATTCTACTCGATAATATATGAGTTGGATGATGTGACTCGAACGGCTGTCGATATAATTGAAAGAAAACAAAATTAAACACTAATTACTTAAACAAAAATGAAAAAATTAATTTTATCTCTATTGCTTCTTTTTGCATTTGGCGCTAGCTCATTTGCACAAAAGATGGATCCAGTAGTCAAAAAGATTATTGAGATTGGGCAGACAGACAATCAAACAACTCAACACCTAGATGTCCTTTCGAACCGTTTCGGTGGTCGCCTTCCAGGTTCTGATGCTTACGAAAATGCTCTTGATTGGGCTGCAAGTAAGTTTGAGGAGTGGGGGCTTGAGGTTCTTATCGAAGAGGCTGGTGAGGTGCCAGTTGGTTTCAATAGAGGTCCTTGGTTTGGTAGAATGTTAGGTGAGGATGGTTTCCACCTAGATTTCGTTACACCTTCTTTCACCTCTGGTACTAAAGGTGTAGTTAAAGGTCACGTACTTATCGAACCTAAGACTACTGCAGAATTCAACAGAATGAAGCGTGCTCTAAAGGGTGCTTGGGTACTTGTTGGTGGTGTTAACTCTGGTTGGGCAATTGATCACAATGATGAGGCTAATGAGCGTCGTGCAAAGATGATTGCAAACAACGAAGAGATCGCCAAGAAGAATAGTAAAATTATGATGGATAACCGTACCAACGGAACTAATACTCCACTTTTGAAGTATGAGTATGAGCCAGGTCTATTCTACAAGGAGATGATCGAAGCAGGTATTCTAGGTGTTATCCAATCGTCTAAAGTGCCTCTAAGAGCTCTTTACGATAGAAGCGTTCTAAAAAATCCAGAGATGACTTTCGATAAACTTCCTACAACTGCTGATATTAAGCTTAACGAGCACCAATATGAAAAAATATATCAATATGCTCTAGAGCGTAGAAAGTTTGAGTTGGAGTTCCAGATTCGCAACCATTTCAAGATGGGACCTATCAAGCACTACAACTTAATTGGTAAGATCGAAGGTACTAAATATCCAGACGAGTATGTTATGATGTCAGGACACCTAGATGCTTATGATGTTGCTACTGGCGGCGTAGACTGTGGTGTTGGTGTTACTCCTACTATGGAAGCTGCTCGTCTTATTATGGAGGCTGGTGGTAAGCCAAAGCGTTCTATGCTTTTTGTTCTTTTCTCTGCTGAGGAGATTGGACTTGTAGGTGCTAGAGCGTGGGTTGAGACTCACCGTAGTGAACTAGGAAATATCTCAAACCTATTTAACCGCGATGGTGGACCAACAGTACCAGTAGGTATTGCAGTTCCTGAGGCAATGTACGACGATTTCGTTAAAGTGTCTGAGCCAGTTAACGCTATCAACCCAGATTTCCCTTTCAAAGTAACTAAACGTACTGAACCAATCAACAAACCTAAAGTTGCAGGAGGTCATGATGGTACAGTATTTATGATGGAGGGTGTTCCTGCTATCGGCTTTACTCTTGCAGATACTAAAGGCTATAACTTTACTTATGGCGAGATCTGGCATACAGATAGAGATACTTTTGATAAGTCTATTCCAGAGTACCAAGAACATACATCTGTTGTTACGGCAGTAGTAGCTTATGGATTAGCTAACCTAGACCATATCTTAAGCCGTGAGGGTCTTTACAAATAGATAAGTCAACTTTCTCATAGGGTTCATTCTTTAGTAGAGCTTTCTGGCTCTAGTTCTGAATGAACCCATTTTAATAATGTAAGTAGCGATTATATAATATTACATATTTATATGCAGCATAACTTTAAAGAGTTCTCGACAAGGCAATTTTTTACGCAATATAGAGACGAGAAGAAATTTTTGGAACTATGTAAACAGTGTCCGAATTTCGGCAAGTATTGGAGATGCCCACCATTCAACAAAGGAGTAGCAGCAGAGTTTAAGAATTATTCAAGAGTAATTCTAATTGCCACCATTCTGGATTCCCCAAAACGTTTTATGGGGATTAACTTCTCTAGTGAACAGAAGTTACAATTGTCAAAAGAGATTGTTGCAGAAGGAAGAGCTGTGTTAGATGCTCAGCTATTGGACTTGGAGCAGATGTATGGTGATACAGTTGCCTTTTATGCTGGCAGTTGCAGATTATGCGGTGAGAGAGAGTGCCAAAAGCAGAGCTCTAAACCGTGCCTATATCCTCACAAATCAAGACTATCTATCGAAGCAATTGGTTTCGATGTTTCGGCAGTTACAACCAAACTTTTCGATATAGAACTACTTTGGGGAGAAGGTGGAAAACTGCCTCAGTATTACACTCTTGTAAGTGCAGTATTTACTAACAATGATAAATTATCAGCTAAAAAAATCGAAAACTATCTAGATGTATGACAATAATTGAACTACTTTTAATGGGCTTGGCTCTAAGTCTTGATGCTTTTGCAGTTGCTCTAACTGTTGGTATTTGTACCTACAATATACCACTGAAGCAGCGTCAACGCTTTATTCTCTTTATTGGTATCGCTCATTTTGTGATGGTTTTGTTGGGTTGGTCGCTTTGGGGTGCAATCCAGAACTTAGTCTCGGAGTATGATCACTGGATAGCCTCAGCTCTCTTGGCATTTGTTGGAATTAAGATGATTGTAGAGACTCTCAAAGCAGATGATAATAATGGGCAGGCTCTATCGCTATCTCTAAGAAACACGATCTTCTTGTCAATTGTCCTTAGTATCGATGCTATTGTATCAGGGTTCTCGCTTGGAATAATTCCAATACACATTGGAATTGACTCGCCTTTTGCTGCAATCACTGTTGCGGCTTTAATAATTGGTGTGTGTTCGGCTCTTATCTCTTCATTTGGTATTGCAATTGGCAATAGAATAGGAAAGAGAATCGGTTCAAAGGCTGGTTTGTTTGGTGGGCTAGTCCTCGTTGCTCTAGGTGCTAAGGTGCTAATAGATCATCTCAGTCACTAATACACCTTTCTCATCCTCGCAACAGGAATTTCAAGCATTTCTCGATATTTGGCTACTGTACGTCTAGCTATTTTGTAGCCGCGCTCTTGAAGAATAATCATAAGAGCTTCGTCGGTTAGCGGAGATTTGCTATCCTCATTCTCCACACACTCCATTAATATAGATTTTATCTCACGAGAGGAGACCTCTTCTCCATCGGTTGTCTTCATTGCCTCTGAGAAGAAATATTTTACCTTATATATTCCAAAATCGGTCTGGACAAATTTACTGTTTACAACCCTCGATATTGTAGATATATCCAATCCTGTAAGATCCGATATATCTTTTAGTATCATAGGTTTAAGCTTTGTTTCATCGCCGCTGATAAAATATTCTCGCTGAAAATTAATAATTGAGTTCATCGTCGTAAGAAGTGTGGCATTTCGTTGCTTTACAGCATTTATAAACCACTTGCCAGACTCAATTTTTTGGCGTACAAAGTTTGTTGCCTCCTTAGTGTCTTCTTGAATTTTCTTACACTCCTTATCCATCTGCTTACTCTCTTTGATAAGCGAGGTTAACATATCTAAATAGCTCTTACTTAGTTTTACATCTCCATAATGATTATTGAGTGATAGTTGTAATGAGCCATTTTCGTTCTCCACTATAAAATCGGGCACAACTTGAATTGTAGGCTCGCTCTGAAGCTGTTCGCTGTATAGGTTTGCAGGTTTTGGAGAGAGGTTTACGATGGTGGAGATTACAGATCTAAAATCGTGCTTTGTAATACCCAACTTAGCAACTATTTTATCATATCGCTTGCGAGCAAATTCATCGAAATGATCGGCGATAACCATTTTAGCGTAGCGCACATTTTTAGTTTGTGGTAGGGACCTTAGTTGGAGGAGTAGTGCCTCTTGTAGCGTCCTCGCACCAACTCCTGCTGGTTCAAGACTCTGAATTATCTCGATGATATGTTCTATTTCGTGTTCAGTGACATCTACTCCTAGGTTGAAAGCAAGATCATCTATCAAATTTTCAGTATCACGACGAAGGTAACCGCCACTATCTAATGATCCGATCAGAAATTGTGCAAGTTGTAATTCAGAAGGTTCGAGCGATAGGTAAGATAATTGTTCGTTGAGGTATTCCGTAAGAGTTAGTGTGTCGGAGAGAGGTATAGAAGTGATTTTTTCATTACTAGAACGATTGTTTGTCTGTAGCTTATAGGATGGAATCTCCTCTGTTTTTCGGTACTCCTCAATATCTATCTCCTTAGACTCTGACTCCTCCAGATTGCTTTTGTCCTCCTCTAGGGCTGGGTTCTCTTCAATCTCGCGTTTGATGCGCTGCTCAAGTTGAAGCGCAGGCAGCTCTAGCAGTTTAATCATCTGAATCTGTTGAGGCGATAGTCGCTGCAACATTCGTTGGACTTGGCTCTGACGGAGATTTCCCATAGTTTAGTTATCGTTTCTGTTTTATATGCTTATTTACAAAAATAATGCAAAAATAGTATTCAAACCAAAATTTTTTTAAGAATAATTCCAAAAACAAAGCAAAATGCTATTTTGGTGCCTTTCTGTATAGGTAGTAGGCTATAAAACTATATATGATGTTTGGCAGCCAAACAGCCAATTCGACGTACTCAGAACTTGTCTTTGCATACTCGTTACCCATTTTCATAAATAGAATATACGAGAAGCAGAGTGCAATTCCCACACTAATGTGGAATCCTGTACCTCCTCTGACTTTTCGGCTAGAGAGAGAGACCCCAATTACAGTTAGAATAAGAGTTGAGACTGGGTATGCCCATCTATTGTGCTTCTCTACTTTGAGAATAGATAGGTTGTCTGAGCCTTTTGCCTCTTGTTCTTCTATGAAATCGTTGAGCTTTGGAGATGTAAGTGTAACGATATGGTTCTCAATCCTACCCAACTCCTCCGCTTGAAGATTTATGGTTGTGTCAAGCTTTTCGTGTTTTGTGAGCGTCTCCATTCCACTCTGATCAAACTCTCTTATCATATATTTCGGAGCACTCCAGCTTCTGGTTTTTTCATTGAAGGTGGCTCTTTCTGCCGATAGCATCGAAACTAACTGTCCTTTGTCATACTTAGATATTACAAAAAAATCAGCACGCATACTACTCTTACTATAACCTCTAATCTGAACAAAGGTGCCGGGTTCAACCTGACGATATATGAAAGGGTCGTATAGGTTTTGTTTGTTCTTGCGCTGGTAGAGTATCTCAAATTCAATCCTATTCTTATTTGACTCAGGAATAATGTACAGATTGAGCATAAGGCTAAATGCCGCAACAATCAAACCCGATAAAAAGTAAGGGTAGAGTAGTCTCTTGAAGCTCACTCCAGATGCTAAGATAGCAATAATCTCTGTTTGATATGCCATCTTTGAGGTGAAGAGAATAACGGAGATAAAAGTTATTAATCCGCTAAACTGATTTAGCAGAAACGGCACAAAATTAGCATAGTAGTCAAGCGCAATAGCCTTGACAGGTGCGTGGTATTCGATAAAATCCTTCATCTTCTCCGCCAAATCGAAAACGATAATAACAACCACAAGTAGAAGTATAGTGAATAGGTAGGTTCCCAAGAACTTACCCATTATATATCTATCTAGTTTTTTTATTCTAATCTTTTCCCACATACCTACAACCTTTTTGAAATAATTGGTATAATGTGCTCTTTCCAGTCGCTAAATGTTCCTTTGAGAATATGCTCCCTGGCAACTCTTACCAACTGAAGGTAGAATGCAAGGTTGTGCATAGAGGCTATCTGCGCTGCCAACATCTCATTAGAGATAGAGAGATGGCGCAGGTAGGCTCTGCTATATTGCTGGTCGACAAAACAATCACTCGTAGCGTCAAGTGGTGTAAAATCGTGTTCCCATTTCTTATTGCGAATATTTATTATTCCCTCCCAAGTAAAAATCATTCCATTTCTGCCGTTACGTGTTGGCATAACACAGTCAAACATATCTACACCTCTAGAGATAGCCTCAAGTATGTTTACGGGAGTTCCTACTCCCATCAAGTAGCGAGGCTTCTGTTGAGGTAGAATATCATTTACAACCTCAATCATACGGTACATATCCTCAGCTGGCTCACCAACTGCTAGACCGCCAATAGCATAGCCATCTGCGTCAAACTGCTTTACGAAATCAGCCGATTTACGTCTCAATTCAGGATAGACACAGCCCTGAACAATAGGAAATAGCGATTGGTAGTGTCCGTAGAGGGGCTCTGTTTTGTGATACTGCTCAAAGCATCTAGCTAACCATCTGTGAGTTAAATCGAGCGACTTGTCGGCATAGGCAAAGCTTGCTGTGCCGGGAGGACATTCATCGAAAGCCATCATAATATCTGCCCCGATTATTCTTTGGGTATCAACTACATTCTCTGGCGTGAATAGATGTTTAGACCCGTCAATGTGGGAGCTAAACTTGCAGCCCTGCTCAGTGATTTTTCGGTTTGAGGCAAGTGAGAAAACCTGAAAACCACCGCTATCCGTAAGTATAGGTTTATCCCAAGAGGAGAACTTATGAAGTCCGCCAGCTCTGTGTATTGTTTCAAGCCCAGGGCGTAGATATAGGTGGTAGGTGTTGCCAAGGATTATATCAGCCTTGACCTCATTTATTAGGTCTCTATGAAACACACCTTTTACAGTGGCAGCAGTACCAACAGGCATAAATATAGGCGTTTTTATCTCACCGTGATCTGTTGTTATTGTGCCAGCTCTTGCTGCTGTGTTTTTATCTGTTTGCTCTAACGTAAATTTCATTCTGTATCTTTCTTATACTGTTCTACACACTGATCAATAACCTTATCGATAGTGCTAAATTTGTACCCAAGCAGCTCTGTGATTTTGCTGTTGTCGTAGTTAACCTTTCTAGTTAGCTGTCTTAAAGACTCTGAACTGATAGGAACTTTTATCTTAAATCTCTCGGCAATGAGTGCCATTTTTAAAAACGTTCTAATTACCCAGTCTGGTATAATGTAGCTTGATGTTTTGTTTCCAAATTTTGTTGATATGGTCTCTACAAGTGATTTGAATTCAATATTTTGACTATTTATTATGTATCGCTGACCAATGGCTTGATTGCAGTGACTAAGCTGCTCCATAATTGCAACGACATCACTAGCACCCACAAAGCCTGTTGCACCACTGGTGACAAACTTGCTGCCTTTTGAAAATCTTCTAATAAGAGAACAGGATCCTCTGCCTGCCCAATCCCCAACTCCAAGAATAATAGACGGATTGACTATTATTACAGGAGCTCCGCCATAGTGTGCTCTCCAGAACTCCCCCTCGGCGTAGAATTTGCTTTGAGAGTAGAGTGATTTTCCCTTTATTGATGTTGGGATACTTTTCTCGCTCACACATTCAGATGGCTGAAGAGTAGCAATACTACTAGCATAAACTACAACTTGAACACTCTTATGAGAACATACCTGAGCTGCCGTAGTTGCTATTGCGACATTGTCAGGGATAATTGATGTGTCGTTTGGATCGAAACCTACCTTGGCCGCAAGGCAATAAACAATATCGCCTTTAGAGACGACCCCCATCATAAAGTTATAATCAGAGCAATCCCCTTCGATTAGTTCAATCTTTGTTGAGGCCTGATCAATTCCGTAAATCTCACCAACTCGATCTATTAGCCCACATCTATTAATATCTCGAACAACACATACAATACTTTGGTAACCCATCTTTAGAAGGTGGGCTACTAGATAAGAACCAAGCATTCCGTTTGCTCCTGTTATTACTACTCGTGTATTCTTACTATTTGTCATTCTGGCTCTCCCATATCAGTTTTTTGCCAAAACCTAGTCGATTATCTGTAAGTTTTGCGTATGTTAGCTCAGCCCTCCATAGAGTAGTCTCCATAGCCAAGGCGAATGGAAACCTCTTGAAATATACTCCGCTAGAGTGCTTGTCATCTGCATCCACCCTATGTACTTTGGCTTTTGCTTGCAGTCCCTGAATCTTTCCAACAACCTTTGTCTCTAGTACAATGCTAATTCCCACACTATTGTTGCTAGTTATATCTTGAATATGTTTTGTTTGATGATCTGAACTAAAAATAAATGAGTTTGTCTCTGGGCAAAAGGCGTAGAATATACTGGATACGTGTGCAGAATTATCCACAACGGTGGCTAATGTGAGCACAAAATGCTTATCTATGAACTTTACAATCTTCTTATCCATTATCTTATCTCAATGCTGTTTAGGACATTCATAACACTATCTTTGTAGATATTATATCCCTCTAGCGAACTCTCGGTGATAGGAACACCCTTCTCTTGAGTCATCTTTAGTGGATTGATGGCTTTGCCGTTTTCCCATATTCTAAAGTCAAGGTGAGCTCCTGTTGAACGACCAGTCGAGCCAACATAGCCGATAACCTCTCCTTGTGTTACCCTAGATCCAACTGTTAGTCCCTTTGCAAAGCGACTAAGGTGAAGGTATCCTGTCTCGTATCTTCCTCCTCTTACAGAGTGTTTAATTCTAATGTAATTTCCGTTTAGGTTGTCGTATGAACGACGGATAACCACACCATCTGCAACTGCCCAAACAGGCGTGCCAGTGGGTGCTGCATAGTCAACTCCAAGGTGAGGTTGAACTTTTTTGGTAACTGGGTGGCGACGTGCGTATGAGAATCGAGATGATACCCTAGAGAACTGTAATGGAGCTTTCAAGAAAGTCTTTTTTAGGCTCTCTCCACTTTCGTCCCAAAATCCTTTAGTGTTGCTATCAGAGTATCCAAAAGCGTAATATGTCTTACCGATATGTTCAAACTTTGAGGCGATTATTTGATTGATCCCAACCACGGTGCTATCTACCATCAACTCCTCATAAATCACAGCAAAGGCATCTCCCTTTTGTACGTCGTAGAAATCGATAGTCCATTGATACACGTCGGCAATATGATATGCTAAATCCTCTCTTGCGCCACTCTCGACAATAGTCATATACAGAGAAGAGTTTATCTTGCCCGAGATCTGTCGTTGGTGGGTGGTGACCTCCTTGCTAAAGAGGTTCATTTTTATGCTGTCTCTAAGATTGCACACCACAAAATCTATCAAACTCTCAGAGTAGATAAAGTATAGTAACTCTGGTATTGAGTCTCGAGAGGTGATTGTGATGTAGTCGTTTCCAGATTTTATGTGGCGAGGATCAAACAGTTCAGTGTTGAAGGTTGCCAGTTGGTGAATTTTTTGAGCAGACACTCCATAAGGCGAAAGAATATCGCCCAGTGTGGAGTTTTTCTCCACTTTGTAGGTTTGGACATCTAGCGAATCAATATTAATCCCCATAAACATCTTAGGCTCTGGCACTGAAGCAAGTTCCGCTACTGGCTCTTTTTCCTGAAAAATGGAACTTATACTATCCCAATGTGAGGCTATGTATCTTATGCCAATTATGGCAAAAGCTATAATGATAGCTACAATTAGCACAACGATAACCTTTGGTATTCTCTTAATACTTCGCTTCGACGAGTAGTACATATCCCCCATAACTCACTATTGCTCCTTTACCATTTTGGCTTTTGGTTTTGGTTTCTCAACCAATTTCTCAAATCCATTACCTAACACTCCACTCACAGAACTTGTCGATATAAATGAGCTCTCGTCTATATCCTTAGCTATAAAATGAATCTCCTTGGCTTCGCTGATCCTGCAATAAACAAGCACAATCTTTTGCTCATTTTTTGTGTACCAGCCTTGTGCTGAGAGGATAGTTGCTCCACGTCCGTATGCCGTGATTGCGTCAGAAATCTCAGCATAATGCTTAGAGATAATCATAATCTGGCAGGTGCGTTTTCGACCCTGAATTGCAACATCGGCAGAGTAGCCAAGCGCAATCATTGTTATGTATCCATATACAATTGTGGTTATATCCTCATAGATGAAGTATGATGCGCCAACAATAATCACGTCGCAGGCTATGATAATTGTTCCGAAGCTAATGCTTCGATATTTGTTGATTATCATAGCGATAATATCGGTTCCTCCTGCACTACCGCCCTGTACAATGGCAGCACTTACTCCCACACCACAAATTATACCTCCAAGGATAGCCGACAGTAGTTTGTCGTTGGCAATACCCAACATATCTGGCGGAAGATACTCTTGTCCTAATGTTAGAACGAATGTTACAACCAACATAGAGTAGATGGTCTTAACACCAAAAATCCAGCCCAAGATTAGTGATCCGCAGGTGAGTAAGATTGCATTGAGTGCAAAGTATGAGTAACCAATTGGGATACCGCCATTGGCCTCACCTCCCGTTGCATAAAAAATAAGAAGCGCAATACCTGTGACCCCTCCACCCATAATCTTTGCGGGGGTGATAATGCCTACCCACGCTAGGGCATAGGCAACCATACCTGCCGTTATGACAGCGTAAGATTGAACAACTCTTGCTATTTTTTTAATTGATGAGTGCATATGCTCTACAAAACAATATTAATAATTCTACCTTTTACAACAATTACCTTCTTTGGTGCTTTACCCTCTGTGAAGCGCACTGTGCGCTCGTCAGAGAGTATATCTGCCTCTATATCGCCATTCTCTGCCGATAGTTCGTAGGCCTTCTTGAAGCGAACCTTGCCGTTGAATGAGATAGGGTATTCGTATGAGTTCTCTACAAGATACTTTTGTTCGAATTGAGGGAACTGAGCCTCTACAATAGAGCTGCTGTTTCCTGCTAAGTGCCAAAGCTCTTCGCTTATGTGAGGTGCAAATGACGAAAGAAGGATTGTTAATGGCTCAAGAATTGATCTCTTATTACACTTTAAATCCGAAAGTGAATTTACACAAATCATAAACGCACTTACCGATGTGTTGAACGAGAAGTTCTCAATATCAGACTCAATCTTCTTTATACACTTGTGTAGTGTCTTCATCTCATCGTTTGTTGCATCTTGATCGCTCAGCTCTATATCTCCTTGCGAGTTGAAGAATAGTCTCCAGAACTTACGTAGGAATTTATTTACTCCATCGATACCATTTGTGTCCCAAGGTTTAGACTGTTCAAGTGGACCTAGGAACATCTCATATATTCTAAGGGTGTCGGCACCATATTTCTCGACAATTAAATCTGGGTTTACCACATTGTACATCGATTTTGACATCTTCTCAACTGCCCAACCGCAAATGTATTTGCCATCCTCAAGTTCGAATTCTGCATCTGCAAACTCCCCTCTCCAAGCTCTAAAAGCATCTAGGTCTAGTACATCCGCTCTGACGATATTTACATCAACGTGAAGTTCCTGAGTGTCATAGTTGTCTTTAAGTCCATACGACACAAATTTGTTAGTGCCCTTTACTCTATATACAAAGTTCGAACGACCTTGAATCATACCTTGATTTACTAACTTCTTGAATGGTTCATCCTTACATACCTGCCCAATATCATATAGGAATTTGTTCCAGAAACGTGAATATATTAGGTGTCCAGTTGCGTGCTCGATACCTCCAATATACAGATCGACTGTCTCCCAGTATTCGTTTGCCTCTTTCGATACTAGTGCAGTATCGTTTGTAGGGTCCATATAGCGTAGGTAGTATGCACTAGAGCCAGCGAATCCCGGCATTGTGCTCAATTCAAACTGATATCCATCGTTCGTGTGCCATCCCTTAGCTCTAGCTAGAGGTGGTTCTCCGTCTGCCGTAGGTGTGAAATTCTCGATTTTTGGCAACTCTAGTGGAAGCTGCTCATCGCTTAGGATATGAGGAATATCATCTTTATAGTAGATTGGGAATGGCTCTCCCCAATATCTTTGGCGAGAGAAGATAGCATCGCGAAGGCGATAGTTAATCTGCTTCATTCCGATACCTCGCTGCTCGATTTGGCTATACATCTTTTTGATAGCATCCTTAACGTCTAATCCATTGATAATATCAGAATTTATGATTGTCCCCTCCTTAGCGTCGTAGCTCTCCTTCTCAATATCGCCACCCTCCACAACAGGAATGATAGGGATATTGAAGTGACGGGCAAATGCCCAATCTCGACTGTCGTGTGCTGGAACTGCCATAATAGCTCCTGTTCCGTAGCCAGCCAAAACATAATCACTCACGTAAATAGGAATCTCATTGCCACTGAATGGATTGATAGCGTAGGAGCCCGTAAATACACCGCTCACCCTCTTTGTGTCGGTAATACGCTCACGCTCTGAGCGTTTTTTTGTTTCTGTGATATAGTTCTCAACCTCTGAGAGCTTATCCTCTGTTGTAAGTTCGCTTAGACGGCTATGCTCAGGTGCGATAACCATAAACGTAACTCCGTAGATAGTATCAGGACGAGTAGTGAATATCTCTAACTGCTCCTCAGATCCTTTAACATCAAAAAATATTTGAGCTCCCTGCGAACGACCAATCCAGTTTCTTTGAATCTCTTTTAGAGAGTCGCTCCACTCTAAGTTATCCATCCCATTGAGTAGTCTTTCAGCATAGGCAGAGACTCTTAGAAGCCACTGCTTCATCAATTTCTGTTCTACTGGGTGACCTCCCCTCACAGATAGTCCCTCCTTCACTTCGTCGTTTGCCAAAACAGTACCCAACTCTGAACACCAATTCACCATCGTGTCGGCACGATAAGCTAGTCTATAGTTCTGAAGGGTATTCTCCTTTTGATATGCGCTCATCTCTCCCCACTGCTGGGCAGTGAAATCTAGAGGCTTTGTGCAAGCTGCAGTAATCTCAGCTGATCCGTTCTTTTCAAACTTCTCGATCAATTCCTCAATCGATTTTGCACGATTATCACTAGTACAGTAGTAGTGATTATACATCTTTGCAAATGCCCACTGTGTCCACTTGTAGTAGTTCGGCTCACAGGTTTTGATCTCTCTTGACCAATCGTAAGAGAAACCTATCTTGTCTAGCTGCTCTCTATATTTGTTGATATTCTGTTCGGTTGTGATGGCTGGATGTTGTCCAGTCTGTATTGCATACTGCTCTGCAGGCAATCCGTAGGCATCATAGCCCATAGGGTGTAATACATTAAAACCCTTTAACCTCTTGTAGCGAGAGTATATATCTGATGCTATGTAGCCAAGGGGATGTCCTACGTGTAGTCCTGCACCTGATGGATATGGGAACATATCCAACACGTAAAACTTAGGTTTTGTAGTGTCTACTTCTACTTTATATATTTGATTAGCAGACCAATAGCTCTGCCATCTTTCTTCTATTTCTCTAAAATTGTACTCCATTTCTTTTTGTTAGCTATATAATCCCACAAAAGTAACGTTTTTTTCGTAAATACAAAAATTACTATACTAAATAAGACCAATTATTCTACTCACTTTTTTTCGATCATTTAAAGAGTCTCCAAATGATCAAAATAGTGCTGATTTTTGACAAAAATACATATTGATAGAGTTTAGTTAATAAATGCTTGATTTTATGGGTTTTATGTGTATTTAGCTGCAAATCACATCTCTTTTGTTCTATTTTGACCTACATCTTGAAT
>CAYJOF010000017.1:3654-14854 GCA_964371765.1 uncultured Rikenellaceae bacterium | reverse complement strand
AACCTATGGATGAGGATATGGATATTGCGAGTTTACTCGTAAAATATCCATATCGGCAGCCGTAAAGGTCTTGTGCGAATTCGCACAAGAGCCCCCAAACCAAACCAAAACAAACCAAAACAACAAAAAAATGAGGCTCAAAAGAGCCTCATTTCAACTATTATATCCAACGATTAACCGAAGTTATCATACATAATATTCTCCGCTGGAACACCTAAACTATCAAGCATATTAGTAATAGCGTCAGTCATCATCTGCGGACCACACAAGTAGTACTCAATATCCTCAGGAGCCTCGTGATCCTTCAGATAGTTATCGTAAATAACTTGGTGGATAAATCCAGTAGGACCAGTCCAGTTATCCTCTGCCTTAGGCTCAGATAGGCCAATTGTATAATCGAAGTTAGGGAAATCTTTCTTGATTGCCGCAAATTGATCTTCATAGAACACCTCGCGAGCCGAACGAGCTCCATACCAGAATGTAACTGGCTTATCAGTTTTCTCAGTGTGGAATAGGTTAAAGATATGAGAACGCATTGGAGCCATACCTGCACCACCACCGATAAACATTTTCTCGTTAGGTGTATCACGAACGAAGAACTCTCCGTAAGGACCTGAGATAGTAATCTTATCGCCTGGTTTAAGAGAGAAGATATACGACGAACAGATACCCGGGTTAATCTTGTCGAATGTACCAGCAGCACGATTCCAAGGTGGAGTTGCGATACGGATATTCAACATAATGATATTACCCTCAGCTGGGTGGTTAGCCATAGAGTAAGCACGGTAGGTTGGCTCTGGGTTCTTAGTAACTAGATCCCACATTTTCATTTGATCCCAATCCTCGTGGTACTCTTTATTGATATCGAAGTCTGCAAAGCGAATTGCATCGTACTTAGGTATATCGATCTGGATATATCCACCAGAGCGGAAGTTAAGAGTTTCGCCCTCAGGCAGTTTAACAACAAACTCTTTGATGAATGTAGCTACGTTGTCGTTAGAGACAACCTCACACTCCCATTTTTGAACACCTAGAACAGCCTCTTCAACACGAATAGTCATATCCTCTTTTACTTTCACCTGACACGCAAGACGAGTTTTGTCTTGTTGTTGTTTACGAGTGAAGAAGTTCACCTCGGTAGGTAGAATATCGCCACCGCCCTCATCGACGTGACAACGACACATACCACACGAACCACCACCACCGCAAGCACTTGGAAGGAATACTCCATTCTCGCTCAGAGTGTTTAGAAGCGTTGAGCCTGGTTCAACCTCAAGCTCTTTAGTGCCCTCATTGATATTGAGTTTTACAATACCCGACGGCATCAATTTGTTTTTTGCGTAGAGCAGTAGTGCCACAAGTAGCAACACAATCACTAGAAACGCAACTATCGAAATTATAATTGATGTAATCATATATGTCTTAGAATTTATAGTTTAATTCCTAGGAAGGTCATAAAGGCAATACCCATCAAACCTGTTAGGATAAATGTAATACCTGCCCCCTTTAGAGCATCTGGAATGTGCGAGTAAGTTGTCTTTTCGCGAATAGCTGCAAGAGCAACGATCGCCAACCACCAACCAATACCACTACCGAAAGCAAACACTGTAGCCTCTCCTAGACTTTCGTAAGCTCTTTGCTGCATAAATAGCGATCCTCCAAGGATAGCACAGTTTACTGCAATAAGAGGTAGGAAAATACCGAGTTGGTTGTATAGTGACGGTGAGAATTTCTCGACGATCATCTCTACAAGCTGAACAATAGATGCAATTACGGCGATAAAGATGATGAAGCTCAAGAAGCTCAAATCGATAGATTTGTACTCAGGGTTAAGCCATTTCAATGCGCCTGGCTGCAATAGGAATTCATTTAGTATATAGTTAATAGGCACCGTAACAATCATCACAAAGACAACTGCAATACCCAAACCGTTTGCTGTTTTTACTGTTTTAGATACAGCGATGTATGAACACATTCCGAAGAAGAATGCGAACACCATATTGTCGATAAAGATCGACTTTACAAATATATTTAGTAACTGTTCCATATCTCAATATTATTTCTCGCAAAGCGATTTGTTTTTACTACGCTGAACCCAAATGATAATACCTACTGCGATAAGTGCCATAGGAGGCAGTAGCATAAAGGCGTTATTTTGGTAGAATCCACCATTTGCGATGTACCAGCTCTCTGGAATTACTCTAATATCCCATAGCGTACCAGAACCAAGTAGCTCTCTACACGCACCCAGAATAACTAGAATATAGCCATAACCCAGACCACTACCTAGACCATCTAGGAACGAAGGCCAAGGTTTGTTACCTAGCGCAAATGCCTCAAGACGACCCATCAGGATACAATTTGTAATGATTAGACCAACAAAAACCGATAGCTGCTTGCTCACATCGTAAACAAAAGCTTTAAGCACTTGATCCACAAGTATTACAAGTGCAGCCACAACAACTAGCTGTACGATAATACGGATACGTGATGGGATACCATTACGCATTAGTGATATAAATAGGTTTGCAAAAGCACAAACAGCGATTACCGATAGCGACATAACAAAAGCAGGCTTAAGTTTTGCAGTTACCGCCAAGGCAGAACAGATACCCAACATCTGAAGTGTGATTGGGTTGTTTTGGTTGAATGGCGAGGTAATCAGCTTCATATTTTTAGCCGAAAATAGAGGCTCTTTCTCTGTATTGCTCATTATACTAATTATTATTAGAGTTAGACATTGCTGCATTGCCACTAGCTGCAAGCTTCATCTCTTTCTCGATGTAAGCCTTATAGCCATTGCCTAAGCAGTCGATTAACATATCCTGAACAGCAACACTTGTGATAGTACCACCTGAGATAGCGTCAACAGCATTAGGGTTGCCCTTAGAGATACCAGCTCCCTTTAGCACTGCCACACCTGCATAGTTGCCATCATTGAAAAGTTGCTTGCCCACAAATTGATCTTGGAAGATCGGAGTAGCGATCTCAGCACCAAGACCTGGAGTTTCACTCTGGTGACCAAAAACAACACCTGCAATAGTGTTAAAGTCGCCAGTCATAGCGATATATCCCCAAATTGGACCCCAAAGACCAGTACCATCTACTGGGAAGATATATCTAATCTCGCCACCGTCCGTCTTGCTGACAAACACTGGCATTTGACGATCTTGCGGCTCTGCATCGAACACCGAACGGATGTTCACAAGTGCCTCAAACGCGGCTTTAGCATCCTCGCTTACCACCTCGCCTTGGTTGTTGACCAAGAAACTCTTTACGATATATTTATTGTATTGATTCTCTACATCGGTGTTGTAGTCTACCCCCTCGTTTAGGGATAGTAGGTTTACCGATTTAAGAATATCGCTCATCTTCTCAATCTCGACGTTCTTCTGCTGAAGAGGTCTCAATTGGAGAGCAACAAACGATAGTACCGACGCCACCACTAAAACCATAACAGTAGCATAGGTAATTATGTATAAGTTTGATTGTTTATTCATCTTATCCCTCTCCTTTATTTAGTGGTAGCAACACGACGATTTCTTCTCTTCACGTTTGCCTCTACAACCACATAGTCGATTAGTGGTGCCATTGCATTCATAAACAGAATAGACATCATCATACCCTCAGGGTACGCTGGGTTAATAACTCTAACTAGTACGGCAATGATACCGATAAGTGCACCATAAGCCCACTGTCCACATTTTGTTTGTGCACCAGTCACTGGGTCTGTCGCCATAAATACAGCACCAAAAGCAAAACCTCCAACTAGGATATGGTGGTGAGCTGGGAACTGCATAAGTAGGTTAGTCTCCGAACCGATAAGGTTGAAGATAGCACCCATAGCAAGGCCTCCTGCAAACACACTTACCATAATTCTCCAAGAAGCGATTCCTGTATATAGCAGAAGTGCCGCACCGATCATGATTGCGATAAATGAGGTCTCACCAATACTACCCGGCATAGTACCAATTAGCCAATCGATAGGAGCTGTGTGAGGAGTAATTCCTCCACCTAGTTCCGTTAGTGGTGTTGCACCAGAGTAGGTCTCAATAACACCTTCGCCCTTAGATAATCCAGCCACCCAAATCTTCTCACCCGAGATAAATGGAGTATAGGCAAAGAACATAAAGGCACGAGCCAATAGTGCGGGATTGAATACATTCATACCAGTACCACCGAACACCTCCTTACCAAATACAACAGCAAAGGCAACCGAAAGGGCAACCATCCACAAAGGGGCGTCAACTGGCATAATAAGTGCGATAAGCATACCTGATACAAAGAATCCTTCGTTCACCTCGTGACGACGGCTCTGCGCATAGGCAATCTCGATACCCAAACCTACAGCATAAGAGACAATCAATACAGGAAGAACCTTAATGAATCCATAAAGGAAGTCGCCTATGAAGCTTGACTCCACACCCATCGCAAGTGAGTGTTGTAGACCAACGTTATACATACCAAAAAGTAGCGATGGGATTAGGGCAAAGAACACCATAATCATTCCACGCTTTAGATCACGAGAGTCTTTAATGTGACAACCGTTATTTGTAACGGTGTTTGGCACATAGAATAGCGACTCAATAGCCTCGAACATAGAGTAGAAATTTTGGTATTTTCCACCCTCCTCGAAATTTGGCTTTATCTTATCAAAGTAATTTCTAAGCATTTTCATTTTTCAAACTCTATTAGTTAAGCTCCTTAATCATTGTATTGATACCATCACGTAGGATCTTCTGCACGTCTATCTTCGATGTACACACAAATTCACAAAGAGCCATATCCTCTTCGATCACCTCATAGATACCAAGATTCTCCATCTTATCGATATCGCCAGCCAAGATAGCTTTAAGTAGGTACACAGGATAAATATCCATTGGTAGCACTTTCTCGTACTCACCTGTCATTACAAAAGCACGGTGACCACCATTTTGGTTGGTATCAAGTGAGTAGCTCTTGCTTGGCATCAACCAAGAGAAGTAAGATCTCGAAACAGAGAATTTGTGTAGACGAGGCATCAACCAGCCAAAGAATTCGTGGTTATCACCCTCTGGGATAACTGTAAGTACGTTTTTATAGAATCCGAAATAATTGTCGAATGAACTAGTAGTACCAGTAAGTACATTACCGTCGATTACTCTCACCTTAGCACCATTTGCTTGTGCTTTAATTTCTGACTCAGGGCAGAATGATGAGATTTTTGCACCAAAGATGATTTTGTGGTATCTAGGTTTCTCAACCTCAGAACCTGCAACTGCTACTAATTTCTCCATATTGACTACTCCATCACGGAAGAATCTTCCTAGTATTAGGATAGACTGAGGATCAATAGTCCAGATAATTTCACCTTTAGAGATTGGTGCGCTATTTGCGATCTGCACACCCACACAACCCGCAGGGTGCATAGTAGAGAATGTGTTGATTGTTGCAAATTTGCTCACTGTGTTTACAAGGGCTGAATTTGATTGAGTAGACATACCCGCAAAAAGCTTATCTCCAGATAGCTTCTTTAGCACCTCCAAACCAAGCTCAAGATCACTCTTGTAGTGACTCAAGAACATATCCGTATCTGGCGCAAGAGGAGCAGAGTCAAACATCGACACATAAATCGCTCTAGGAGTATCTCCCTCTGAGGCAATTGTGCCATACGGACGCTGGATCATCATTGGCCAAAGACCCGACTTTAGCATTAGTTCTTTAATTGCCTCAACTGTAAGTGATTTTACTGGGGCAACCTCAAACTTTTCGTACTCGATTTGTGAGTCTGCTTCGATTACGATATCTAGGATTTTACGCTTCTCACCACGTACAATCTCTTTTACTGTTCCGCTCACTGGAGAGCTAAACAGCAATTCAGGGCGGTATTTATCAAACATAATGGCTGTACCTGCCTTAACTCTATCGCCTGCCTTAACAAGTAGCTTTGGTGTAAGTCCTACAAAATTTGCAGGAGATACGCCATATAGGCTACTCTGTGCAGCAGAAGAGAGTACTTTCTCAGCTTCGCCGTTTAGTTTGATGTCGAGACCCTTTTTCAGTTTGATAACTTTCGACATTTAGTAACGTTTTAGTTTATATTTTTTTGTTTATATTCGCATTATCATTATATAATTGCAGCAACAACACTTTTTCTACCATAATTCGCAATAATATTCAGATTGGCATTAAAAACAACCAACCGACAAAATTACATATATTTTCATTAAGATGCAACAATAGAATCGCTTAAACTCATTTTTGATATTAGTGTTCATGTAAATTTTGGATTGGACTAGCCACAAATTCATCAAAACAACTCTGGCTCTAACAAATGAGATTCGCTCTAGTAAGGTTCCTATCCTCACTATACGAATCACAAAACAGGCAGAACAAAACCAATATCAATATCTCACGACAGAAACCAAAAACAAGAAAAAATAACTACCTTTGCCAACAAATCATTTATAGCAACAGATCAAAAAGATGAACAAATATCTATCCCTTGTCAAATTCAGCCACACCGTTTTCGCTCTTCCCTTTGCACTATTGGGTTTTGTGTGGGGACTAAATAATAGCTCAGAACCATTCGATTGGCGAGTGTTGATTGGGGTGGTGATATGTATGGTAACAGCTCGAAATGCTGCAATGGCATTCAACCGTCTTGTAGATGCAAAGTTCGACAAACTAAACCCCCGTACGGCAGTAAGAGAGATACCCTCAGGAGCTATTTCCCCTCGTGCAGCAGCAATTTTTACGGTCATAAACATCATCTTTTTTATCTTCTGCGCCTCACAGATCAACTCTCTGACAGCACTACTATCCCCAGTTGCCATTGCAGTGATTCTAGGATATAGTCTAGTCAAGCGAGTATCGTGGGTGTGTCACTACGTTTTGGGCTTAGCTCTAGGAATTGCACCCGTTGCAGCCTACATCTCAGTCACAGGTAAGATTGATATGTTTGTAGTAATCCTAAGCGTGATTGTAATCACTTGGGTAAGCAGTTTTGACATTCTATACGCCCTTCAAGATGAGCAGTTTGATAAGGAAAATAGACTCCACTCCATCCCCGCAAAATTTGGCCGTAAGGGTGCCCTTATAATAAGTACAGTTGTACACCTAATAACTATCTTTTTCCTTCTCAGACTAGGCTCTCTGTACTCTATGGGTTTACTCTATTGGATTGGAGCAGCAATCTTCTCGATCATTCTTCTAATAGAACACGCAATCGTTACGCCATCAAATATTAGCCGTATAAACTTAGCCTTTGCGACATTAAACTCATTGGGGAGTTTAATCTTTTGTACATTAGCTATTTTATCGCTGATTTTGGGTTAAAATTTTTGTTTAGACTAAAAAAAATACTATTTTTGTCTGTTATAATTTTAATGCGCTTTAAAATCGATAAAATGGGCAAAAAAATAGGCTATTTAGGCGGAGTTTTGACAAGTTTGATACTAATCTCAAGCTCCACTCCACACACAACATCGGCTCAAAACAGGAAGATGAACTCTCCTATTGAAGAGCTTAGCACTGTTGCAAATCAAGACGAAAACTACCGCAAAGCGGAATCTCTATTTTTTGATGGGCTATACCCACAAGCTTTAGTAGAGATTAAACAAATCAACCGACAAAAACTAACTCCTTCTCAACTCAGTGCACTTGAGTTCTACGAGGCAATATCTGCTTCGGCTATGCTTAAAGGCGAGCAGGATCAAATAATCGAAGAGTTTATCCGCAACACTTCTAACAGTTCTTATAAAACTGTTGCAACTGTAATTCTTGCAGAGGAGTATCTCGAACAGGGCTCCTTAGAGAGAGCTGGGGAGGCGTTTAAGCAGGTTCAAACAACTCTACTACCAGATGGACTAAAATCTCGATACAACTTCTACTACGGAAAGTATTTCTTCGAGACCAAACAGTACCCAGAGGCTAGGTATCGACTATCACAAGTAGATCCAAAAGACACTCAATACACCAATGAGGTGAACTATTTCTTGTCATATATAAAGTATCAAGAGAAAGATTTTGCTGGAGCTATGGAGGGCTTCGAGAAGCTACTGAACGACAAATCGTTTAGTCAAGCTGCTATCTATGTTGCACAAATCAGGTTCAGCAGAGGCGACTACCAGTTTATTATCGACAATCTGGAGAATCTCCAGAGTGTTGCTAAGCGAGAGTATGAGCGAGAGTTTGCACGAATGGTGGGAGAGAGCTACTATAACCTATCGGATTACAGCAACGCACTGAAATGGCTAGACAAATATCGTTCACTTGGGGGCAGACTCTCAACAGAGCACAACTATATTATGGGTTATAGCTACTATATGAACAGCGTATACCCACGTGCTATCGACCATTTCACACTCATCATAACGGGGGGCAATAAAATGGTTCAGAACGCCTACTACCATCTTGCCGACTCTTATCTAAAGATTGGCGACAAGGATGGAGCATTACGAGCATTCTCAATGGCCGCCTCGCCAGCTTTAGTTGCCGAGGGCTCTAAGGAAATTGCAGAAGATGCGCTCTACAATCATGCTAAGCTCTCATATGAGACTGGCTCTAGTTCAATCTACTCGCAACTGATTGAACTGATGCAGAGATATATCAACCTATACCCTCAAACTCCACGAGCAAAGGAGATTGAAGGTTATATGCTTAGTATATTTATCAACACCTCAGATTACCAAAACGCAATAAATACCATTGAGAAGATTAAAAATCCTAGCAGTGCCGTTCTTGAGGCACTTCAAAGGATGTGCTATCAGCAAGGTATCGCAAAATACAACAACCAACAATATCAAGAGGCTCTTGAACTGTTTGAAAGAGTACTAGACTACGATGTTTCTCCTAAGTATCGCGCTCTGTCTTACTTCTGGAGTGCAGAGTGCCAAACTAAATTGGGCGGCAAGCAGGCTGAGATAATCGATCTTTTCAAGAAATATATTGCAGTCTCAACTCCACTTGTTGTTGAGAACCAGATGGCTCACTACAATATTGCCTATCTCTACTTCAACCAAAGAGACTGGAATCAGGCACAGGAGTGGTTCGATAAGTTTATCGACATTCACAATCAAGAAGACATCTATCTTGCCGATGCTTACGCTAGATTGGGAGATATAGAGTATGGCAAGCGTGACTATAATGCAGCAGTCGCAGCCTACGATCGCAGTGGCGATATAATGCCAAACGACAGAGATTATGTAGAGTATCAAATTGCTTTGTGTTATGGTTTTGGAGGAAATAACACCCTAAAGATTGAACAACTTCAGAACATTATCGACGAAGATAGCTCAATCTATAAGGAGCTAGCTCTACTAGAGTTGGCATCTACTTATAACAAAACCAATAGATACAGTTTAGCAGAGCAAACTCTCTCTGATTTTGTTGTACAAAGAAAGAGCTCTCCGTACTATATATATAGTCTACTTGAGATGGGAGTTGCAACAGCCAACCAGAACAGAAACAGCGAGGCACTAAATCACTATAAGGATGTGGTTCGAATTGCTCCCGAATCTACCGAGGCAAAGGACGCACTACTAGCAATCAAGAGTATCTATGTGGCACAAGGAGATGTAGATCCTTACTTCTCGTTCATCGAAGAGATGAATCTTGATAGTGATGTGGATGACTCTCAGAGAGAGCAGCTCACATTCGATGCCCTAGAGCAGCAGTACATCAACAGCAACTACAAGAGCTTAATCGTACAGGCAACTACCTACCTCGACACATACGCTCAGGGAGTACACCGTAATGATGTTATCTACTATCTTGCAGAATCGCTTCTAAAACAGGGCAGAGAGCGTGAGGCGCTTCACCAGTTCAACAAACTAATCGAACTTCCTGTCTCGCAGTACACCGTAAGCGCACTTACCTACGCCGAGGGAATCTATTCAAGGAGCAAAGAGTACACAAAACAGTATCAAGCAAATGAAAGACTGTATGAACTAGCGGTGAGCAGAGAGGTCAAACAACGAGCACTGGAATCTATGATGCTTCTAGCCTTGGAGAGATTAGCAGACAAACAAACTATAAACAAGAGTTATAGAATGGTCCTAGCAGATGCAGCCGCAAGTAAGAGAACTATCTCGCTTGCTTGGTTTGCAAAGGGTCGTGAGGCATTCGAAGATAGAGATTACGCTACTGCTAGTAAGGATCTAGCTAGATCCAAAGAGACTCTGGCAACTGTCTATGGAGCACAGAAAGAGTATATGGAGGCTTACATTCTTTTCTCAGAGAAGCGTTATAGCGACGTTGAGAAATTTGTTATCGAATTCTCTACAAAGGGAACTCCTCACCAATATTGGTTGGCTAAATCGTTTATTCTCTTGGGCGACAGCTACTCTGAGCAGAACGACAACTTCCAAGCAAAGGCAACCTACCAAAGTATTATCGAGGGCTATGGGGATCCAAACGATGGAATAATAAAGGAGGCTCAGCAAAAACTCGATCGCCTAGAACAGGCAGCCTCAGCGGCAGAGCCTACGGACTCACTAACTCTAACTACTACAAATAATTAAGATAGCTATGACACTCAATAACAGATATTTAAAAATTGTTCTAGCGACAATAGTTACTATTGGCTCAACTTTGGTGTATGGGCAAACAACAAATAGCAACCTCACCAAACAGGTCGAGATATATAAGCAATACTCACCAACTATCGGTAGTGCAATCAAACGAGAATTCCAACCACAGGCCATAGAGCTCATAAAGATGGATTCTCCAATATTTGACTATTCGATAGCTTACACTCCACAGTTCTATCGCCCTACGTTTGATCTTTTGAGCACATTCGACGTATCGAGATTCTATGTAGAGAATATGCCTCAGGGCTACGCTAGTGTAGCACTAGGAGCGCCTCTGAACAGCAAGGCGAATGTCTACTACACTACCCGTCCTAGCGAGAACACATTTGGAGGAGTGTGGCTCAACCATAATGGGTTTTGGGGTAAATTGACAAACAAGTTGAATGACAGGATAGATGCGAGCGATTCGCAAACCTCTATTGGAGGTCTTTTTGACTACCGAAAGGGGAATTTAGTGTTTGATCTAAAGGGCTCTTATCAATACGACAACTACAATATGTATGGCTACTCTGCTCAAGCTCCTTACATACCTAGCGAGATTGGCAGCAATTTCTACAACAGACTAAACCTAGAGGCTAATATATCTACGCCATATATTGATAATGACAGTTGGGATGCAAACTTTGGTG
>CAYJOF010000017.1:0-3644 GCA_964371765.1 uncultured Rikenellaceae bacterium | reverse complement strand
ACTACGTTGGTGCAGGAACTCAAGATGATCTAGCGTTTTATCTCAAAGGAGGTGTTGCAAAAGGTTTTGGAGGTGGCACACACACCATATCACTAGATGCAAATATGCTCCTAAACTCAGCAAAGAATACTGACTACAACATTCTGTATGTCACACCAGAGCTAGAGTATAATTACCGCAGCAGCAGATTCTCTGCGGAGATTGGCGTAACCCCAATGTTTACTAACAGCTACGGGGAACCCACTTCGATTCTAATTGACGCAATTGCAAACTATAAACTAAAATCGGTAAAATTATCTGCTGGGCTTCGTACAGACTACCTATACAACACTCTGGACAACATCTCAAGGCTCAACCCATACATAGCAAAATATGAGGGTTTCTACCCTACCACAAGACAAGCAGAACTATTCTTTGGAGCTGAGTTTAAGCTCACAAATTGGCTAACTGGTATGCTGGATTTTGGATATAGAGACGAGGATAATCGAATGTTTTTCGTAAATATCGGTAGCGGGGAGCAGTTCCTTCCTCTATTCGAAGATTTTGATTATGCTTTTGGTTCTGTTGCTTTCGACATATTCCTTATGGACAGACTCGACATTAGCACACAGTACAACTACAAAGATATAGACTGTATAGGAGTTCCTAAGCACGAATTTGGCTTAGAGGCTAACTACCTTATCACACCTAGAGTAAAAGTAAGAGCATCTACAAATATCTACTCACAAAGAGAGCAGTACTACCTATTCTACTCTATGACAAACACACAAACCTCTGTAGAGAGTATCCCGACAAAGGTAAATATCTCTTTAGGTGCAAGCTATAAAATCAACAATTGGATATCTGCAGCACTAGATGTCGATAACCTACTAAACTCTGATTTGTACCAATACAGCAACTACGCTGGACAGGGAATAAGCATTATGCTAGGAGCAGAGATACTATTCTAGAGCAGTAAGAAATAACATTCATTTTTTATCTTCAAAAGATTGCGGTTCATCTAATATATTAGATGAACCGTTTGTTTATCGCAATATTATAATTAACTTTATGCTGTTTTTTTAACACTAACTAAATTCATAATATGAAAAGAACTACACTACTAATGCTTATCTTACTCCTGCCGCTGATGCTACTTGCGCAGCCAACAGGAGAGAAGATCAATTACTTCCTACCAAAGGGGGATTTCACTTACAACCCCAACATCTCTACTCCTGCTCAATTCTTAGGATATGAGATTGGCGATCACCACGTCTCTACTAGTGAGATGTACGACTATCTGGAGCACCTAGCCTCACAGACAGACCGTTTCAAATTTGAGTATAACGGCAAGACCTACGAAAATCGCAAGATTATGTTCGTAACAGCAACATCTGCTGCTAACCATCAAAATATGGATGAAATTTTAGCTCAACACCACAAAATTTCAGACCCTACAAGCAACGAAAAATTAGATTTCAACTCTATGCCGATAGTTATATGGCTAGGCTACTCGATTCACGGAAACGAGGCTAGTGGTATCAACGGAGCACTTGCAGTATCATACTTTCTAGCAGCTGCTCAAGGCGAAGAGATTGACAAGATACTAAAGGAGTCGGTAATCGTTATTCACCCTGTGATTAACCCTGACGGCAGTGATCGTTTTGCAACTTGGGTAAACTCTGCAAGAAGTTACACTAACGTATCTGATCCAGCATCAAGAGAGTTCAATGAGCCTTGGCCGGGAGGTCGTTCAAACCACTACTGGTTCGACCTAAATCGTGATGTTCTTCATATTCAACATCCAGAGAGCCGCTCAAAAGCTCAAATGTTCTTGAAATTTATGCCAAACATTGTTAGTGACTTCCACGAGCAGGGCTCTAACAGCAACTTCTTCTTTATGCCAAGTGTTGAATCTCGCACCAATCCTCTTACCCACAAGGATAACTGGAGATTGACTAAAGAGGTGTCGAAATATCACGCAAAGGAGTTCGACCACATCAAAACACTTTACTACACCGAAGAGGGCTTCGATGATTACTACTATGGCAAAGGTTCTACCTTCCCAGATATTCACGGTGCAGTGGCTATGCTATTTGAGCAGGGCTCAAGCCGTGGTCACTATCGTATGACAACAAACGGAATCTTGACCCTTGCTGAGGGCTCACGCAATCAAGCATACACATCTTACTCTACAATTCGTGCAGCTATGGGTATGAAAAATGAGCTGATGCAACTTCAATACGATACCTACCACGACAACTACGCTAAGGCGCAGGCTCGCAAGATGGCAGGTTATGTATTTGGAGGAAAAGATACTCGTGGTGCAAACTATCAAGTATTACAACTTCTTCTAGGTCAAGAGTTAGAGGTGTACCGTCTAGGAGCAAATATTACTGCCGAGGGCAATACCTACACAACTGAGGATTCGTACTTCATACCAATGGCACAACGTCACGCAGGCAAACTAACTACCCTATTTGAGAACGTAAATGAGTTCAAGGATAGCTCATTCTACGATATTACAGCTTGGACTCTTCCAGAGGCTGCAAACCTAAAGATGATTACAGCTCGCACTGCTTCAAAGGGCGATAGACTAACTACTGCCACTCTAGCTAAGGGTAGAGTGATTGGTGGAGAGTCTCAATATGGCTACCTTTTCCGAACAAACGAGTACTATGCTCATAAGGTTATTTACAAACTTCAACAAGCAGGCCTAAGAGTTAAGGTTGCCAATAAGGAATTCTCTTATGAGGTTGACGGTGAGATTGAGAAATTCAACAACGGTTCTATATTGGTTCACGTAACAAAACAGCCTTTAAATGCAGATCAAATCTACTCTCTAATGTCATCGCTTGCAGCTGAGAATGGTGTAGATATATATTCAATGTCTGTTGGTAGCGGCCAGGATGTACACATTGGTAGTACAAGGTTTAGAGATATTCAGATGCCAAAAGCAGCTGTATTGGTTGGCACTGGAGTGGATTCTCGATTCGTGGGAGATGCGTGGTTTATCTTAGACAATCGCTTAAATATTCCACTTACTCACCTCGATATATCAAGAGTATCGAAAGGAACACTAGCTCCATACAACACTCTAATCGTTACAGGAGCCTCAGCAACACTTTCTCAAGGTGCAAGAGCAGCTATCAAGAACTGGGTTGAAGATGGAGGAACACTTATCTCTCTGGGCACAGGCTGGATGGCTACAAACGCTTTGGGACTTACCGATCTAAGCGCTCGCAAAAACAAATACTCTAGCGATAAGGGCACAACTCCACGAGATTATGCTAATCGTTCAACAGAGAGTGTTGGCAGAGCAGTAGGTGGCGTGATTCTAAAAACAGATATTGACACATCTCACCCACTTATGTATGGTTACGATCAAGATCAACTATCTGTATTCCACGCAGGGACTACTTTCTTCAACGATATTAAAGATCCATTCAACGTACCTGCAAGATACACAGAAGATCCTGTTGTAAGCGGCTACGTATCGGACGACAACGTTAAGAATATGGCATCTAGCCCATCGGTGCTAGTAGGCAGTGCTGGACGTGGTAAGGTTATTATCTTCAATAGCAACCCTAACTTTAGAGCGTTCTGGGTGGGCACACAGAAGATGTTCTTCAACGCTATGTTCTTCTCTCCTACTATCTTTGCAC
>CAYJOF010000016.1:10070-15109 GCA_964371765.1 uncultured Rikenellaceae bacterium | reverse complement strand
TTTACTGATTTTATGCTACCTCCTCTGACCTTTAACGAATATATTAATCTACTCGGCTATGATAACCTTATCGTTCCAACAACAATTAATTGGGCAGGGCGAGATGTTGATCTTTTCTCAACCATTGATATTGATAGGCTCAACAAACACTTTATAGATTATATAAACTATGGAGGCTACCCAGAATTGGTACTTCTAAAACAGATTCAAAATAATCCTTCGCAATTTGTGAAAAACGATATTGTGGATAAGGTACTTTTAAAAGATATACCAAGTCTATATGGTATTCAAGATATACAGGAGTTAAATAGGCTTTTTGTGCATATTGTATATCGCTGTGGCTGCGAGTTTTCGTGGGACAGTTTGTCAAAAGGTGCGAATATCAAAAAAGAAACTCTCAAAAAATACCTTCAATATCTTGAGGCGGCATTCTTAATCAAGGTCGTTAATAAGGTTGATGCTTCAGCTCGCCAATTTCAACGTGTAACAGCGTTTAAGATATATCTAACCAATCCTTCTTTGAGATGTGCTCTATTTTCACCCCTTGTCGATAGCGATGATGCTATGGGCAATATGGTGGAGACTGCGATTTTCGCCCAATGGTTGCAAAGAGATAACACCGAAGTGTTCTACGCTAACTGGCAGTTAGGTCGGGGAAAAAATGGCGAGGTTGATATGGTAGGCTTAGATATCGTAAGGCAAAAACCTTATTGGGCGGTCGAGATAAAGTGGAGTGATAGATATATTGAAAATACAGGAGGCTTAGCATCTCTTCGTCAATTTATGGAATCTAATAATATTACTGAAGCAATAGTAACTTCAGTCAAGCAGTTTACCAGAAAGGAATTAAACAACATTGGGTTGCAATTTATTCCCTCTGCCCTATATGCTTATATTGTAGGACATAATACGATAAACACCAGAGTAAATAACTGTAAGGAAATTGGGTTGTGATAAAAATTTGAGCGAAGTTTTCCAATAGCACTACTACCGTAAACAATGCTTTCGAGCAAAGCGATAGCTCATATATAATAAACGAAAAGAAAATGAAACAACAAAGAATCACAGAGCAAGACTACATCAAGGCTCACCGTAAGGCGAGCCGAGATGAGGAAATTGCACAGTTTGGTAAGCAGATTACGCACCGAACCAAAGTGCAGAAGTCAAAAAGAGTATATGACCGCAAAGGCGGTAAGGCAGCCCTTAGAAAGCTGCCTTTTTTGTACCTGTCTGTTGTATATTCAGTATAACTTCTTATTCTTGTCCAAGAAAAATAAAAAAGAAAAACGACTTACAGCTAATGTAAATCGTTTTCGTGAGGTCTGAAGCGGATTCGAACCGCTGTGGACGGTTTTGCAGACCGTTGCCTAGCCTCTCGGCCATCAGACCCTTGTTTGTGGTGCAAATTTACGGCTTTTTTTCTGAACTGCCAAATTTTTTTGCGATTATTAATTAATGTTGCTAAATAAAAAAGTTCTTGAAACTTGTAATCGGCTATTTGATAGGCAATTATAGCGATTTGTTGATAAAGGGGTTTGAAAATTAGGGCTCAATGATTTTTTAATTATCCTTTCCTGTTGGCAGGCAGTATAACTAATGAACAAAAAAACTGCTGACTAGTAAGCCCATTAGGGCACCAGTCAGCAGTTCTTAAGTTTGTCGAAAGACTACTTCTTCATCATATCTGCAAAATGCTTGTAGAAGTGTGGGATTGTTTCAATACCACGGTAGAAGTTGAATAGTGGGTAGTTCTCGTTTGGAGAGTGGATAGCGTCGCTACCAAGTCCAAATCCTAGAAGGATAGATTTCATGCCTAAGATATTCTCAAATGCTGCAACGATTGGAATACTACCACCACTGTAATATGGAACTGGTTTTTTGCCAAATGTAGCCTCAACTGCTTTCTCTGCTGCTTTGTATGCAACTAGGTCGGTTGGAGAAACGTATGCTGCACCGCCGTGGCTAAACTTAACGTCTACCGTTACGCTTGCAGGAGCAATTGAGCGGAAGTGATCCTCAAACAATTTTGCGATTGTTCTGAAATCTTGGTTAGGAACTAGACGCATAGAGATCTTAGCGTTTGCCTTAGATGCGATAACTGTCTTTGAGCCTTCGCCTGTGTGACCACCCCAAATACCGTTTACGTCAAGTGCTGGACGAATACCTGTGCGCTCGAAAGTTGTGTAACCCTCCTCGCCGTGTACCTCATTAAGCTTTAGACCCTCTTTGTAGTTCTCGATTGAGAATGGTGCAGCGTTGATTGCGGCACGCTCCTCTGTTGTAAGAACTCTTACATCGTCGTAGAAGTGAGGGATAGTAACCACACCCTTGTCGTCTGTTAGAGACGCAATCATTTTCGAAAGAATGTTGATAGGGTTTGGAACTGCTCCTCCAAATAGACCAGAGTGTAGGTCGTGTGATGGGCCAGTAACCTCTACATCCATATATGTCAAACCTCTAAGTCCGCAAGTGATAGATGGAGTCTCCATCGAGATCATACTTGTGTCAGAGATAAGGATAATATCTGCTTGAACTAGCTCTTTGTTGTCCTCGCACCATTTGTATAGGTTTGGAGATCCAATCTCTTCCTCGCCCTCTAGCATAAACTTAACGTTACAAGGAAGCTCGCCCGATACAACCATACTCTCAAATGCTTTTACGTGCATAAAACCTTGACCTTTGTCGTCATCAGCTCCACGTGCGTAAATCTTACCATCGCGAACCTCAGGTGCAAATGGCTCACTCTTCCACAACTCTAGTGGAGCAACTGGCATCACATCGTAGTGTGCGTAAACTAGCACTGTTGGTAGTGATGGGTCGATCATCTTCTCGCCGTATACTACTGGATTGCCCTCCGATGGCATAACAACCGCCTTGTCTGCGCCTGCCTTTAGTAGTGACTCTGCCAAATGCTCAGCACACTTTACCATATCTGGCTTATGCTCGCTCTCCGCCGAAATCGATGGGATTCTTAGTAGTTCGAATAGCTCCTCTAGGAACCTGTCTTTATTCGCTTGAATAAATTCTGTTGTCTTTTGCATATTATCAATTGTTTAATTAAAAATTTACTATTTTAACTGAGTTACAAAGATAATCATAATTTTTGTATCCACAAATATTTTTCGCGAAGAAAGTGTGGTTATATAGGCTTATTTGTGCCCTTTTCTTAGATTTGCTTATGGGTCATTCTTTGCTGATAGGATGAACTTATATACTATATTATTTTAAGTAGTAGAATATGATTTTTTTATTACCTTTGTCACAATAAAATATAATGAAATAAAGAAATAAAAATATGTTTAGAAAATTAGTCTTTTTTGTTGCAATAACGGCTCTGCTACTATCGCTTAGTAGTTGTTCGAAGAGCATATCGAGCAGCCAACCAAGCTCGCAAATCTTTGCTTATGCCCCGGGGCACGGTAATACAACCAAACTTACCTTTGATAAAGATTCTCAAAATAGCGAGTTGATAAATATTGCTTGGAAACAGGGCGATGTAATATCTGTATATAATGCTCAGGGCGGTGTTCCCTCTGGAGCTGTGGTAGCAAAATATCGAGTAGGGGCAGTTGATGCCTCGACAGGTGTTGCAACCTTTAATATCATTAGTGGAGGTCTTGACTCTAAAGGTAGCTATGTAGCGCTCTATCCCGGTACAGATCAAAGTTATGAACAGTGGTCCAACTTTAGCACCACAACTACTCACACCCCTACTCAATCAAATAATCTTGACTATCTAAGTGAGCGCACCTATATGCGTTCAGCATCTTTTACAGGAGCAACAATCCCACATCTCAGCTTCTCCCACTTGATGGCAATTATGACAGTAGAGTACTACTCTTCGGTGGCTATCACTAGCGTAGAGCTTAGAGATGGAGCATTGACATCGAAAGTTAATTTTGGTGAGACAATGCAGCTTGCAGGAAATAATACTGTATCGATGATGATCTCTCCAAATAGCTCGAGCTCTTCAAGAGAGGTGTGGCTAACTACAAGAAACATAAATGGTAGTGGTGCACTATACAAAAGAATTACCTCTGCGCCCTTTGTGGCTGGTAGACACTATATGTTCAAAACCACAGAGTGGGCTCTTAGCGATTACACAGCAACTAATCATCCCCCAACCAGCGAGGATTGGATTGTCGAAGGTAATTATGCAAATCTTGGAACACTTGCCGATTTCGATGGCTTGAAAGCTGCTATGCTTGCTCTACCAGAGTCGGAAGATGTTGTAACAATTAATTTTAAAAATGTTTTGGGACTGCCAGCAAACCTATTTAAGGATATGACAGGAGTAAAAGCTAAATTTAGATTATACTCTCCTAGCCTCACTAACATCGAACAAGGGATGATTGATGGCGCAAGCGGTATTGTTGAGATCGATTTTCCTAACGCTTCACTTATTAAGGAAAATGCCCTTGCTTCGTCCTCGCTCGCTAGTCTTACTATATCTTCTAGCCACTTTCTTAGCTCCAACAGCTCAATCAAGATGTTTGGAGATGTTTCTCCGAGTAGAATTTTCTTGAAAACAGCATCGTTTAATGTTGATGGAGCTTATTTGAAAATGAACGATCTTGCAGGGACTAAGATAGGCCCTTTTGCCAATATCAACGATACGGACTTTGGTACTTTCCCTGCTGAGGCGAGTGTGTACATAAAAAGAGATGGTGAGGCAACTTATCAACTTGTAGATTCCGAGGAGAATATAAAGATTGCAGACTACAATAAATTCACTCTCTGTGTGGGTAGTTATCAGGGCGATACGTTCAATATTTACTCACAGAGCAAATGGTCTTCGGACGCAGTAAATCTCTCTGTGCAATTCGTAGAATCAAATGGTGTGTTAAGGGTTGATAGATATAATACATTTATGTCGACTTCGGTTACCTTTACTGCAACTTCTCCAGAGGAGGAGACTAAATCTGCCAAAATCAACTTCATCCAGTAGCGAGGCTGGATTGCAAACATTTTTGTCACTTCCCTTGATTGCAAACAGTCACGTACTTTAGTACGCTCCTTGATTTGCCATCATCACGAAG
>CAYJOF010000016.1:0-9970 GCA_964371765.1 uncultured Rikenellaceae bacterium | reverse complement strand
GTGTACCTGCTAGGGTTTTGTGAGCTTCAATTGTAAATATTTTTGTCACTTCCCTCGATTGCAAACAGTCACGTACTTTAGTACGCTCCTTGATTTGCCATCATCACGAAGCCCCAAAACTGAATTCCAATCCAGCCTCTTGGGGTCTTGGTGTACCTGCTAGGGTTTTGTGAGCTTCAATTGTAAATATTTTTGTCACTTCCCTTGATTGCAAACAGTCACGTACTCTTTAGTACGCTCCTTGATTTGCCATCATCACGAAGCCCCAAAACCCCAAAACAGAATCTAAAACATCCAAAGAGATAGTTTGTGGATTATTTTTTCTGTTTAGTACTATATTTGTATCCCTAGCTATGATTCTAGGTGTTGTCTATTCTTGCAGTAGCTCGATTTAGATTTTTGGAGTCAGATTTTTTTACCTTAAGCCAAAAAATATTTCACAAGTTGAAACATTTTCAACTTTTCTGCGTTACTAAGGTGAGAAACCATATTTTAAGGAGAGTTGATTTTATATGAGACAATTAAAAATTACGAAATCGATTACAAATCGAGAAAGTGCATCGCTAGATAAATATCTACAAGAGATTGGCCGTGAGGAACTTATTTCTGTTGAAGAGGAGGTAGAGCTAGCCCAGCGAATCAAAAAAGGTGATCAAAGAGCCCTAGAGAAACTTACTAGTGCAAACCTTAGATTTGTGGTATCTGTTGCAAAACAGTACCAAAACCAAGGATTAAGCCTTCCTGACCTTATCAACGAGGGCAATCTCGGTTTGATTCGTGCGGCAGAAAAATTCGATGAAACACGAGGATTTAAATTTATCTCTTATGCTGTGTGGTGGATTCGTCAATCGATTCTTCAGGCTCTTGCAGAGCAATCGAGAATTGTGCGTTTGCCTTTGAACCAGGTAGGTTCACTTAATAAAATCAACAAAGCCCTTGCTCGTTTCGAACAAAAGCACGAACGTGCACCATCGCCAGAGGAGTTGGCAAAGGAACTTGATATTCCAAAAGAAAAGATAGCCGATACGCTGCGTGTGTCTGGTAGACACGTGTCTGTTGATGCCCCTTTTGCTGAAGGAGATGACAATAGTCTACTTGACGTAATCGTAAACAACGACTCGCCAATTGCAGATAGAGGTCTTATCAATGAGTCGCTTTCGGCTGAGATCGATAGAGCTCTTTCAACTCTTACAGAGCGTGAGAGAGAGATCATTAAATATTTCTTCGGTATTGGTTGTGCGGAGATGACACTTGAGGAGATCGGAGACAAGTTTGAGCTGACTCGTGAGCGTGTGCGTCAAATCAAGGAGAAGGCAGTAAGACGCCTGCGCCATCCTCAGCGTTCAAAACTGCTAAAATCATACTTGGGTTAATCTAAGTTCAGTCATACAAAAAAGAGTTGCACTTTTAAAAGTGCAACTCTTTTTTGTTGATACTAGGAGGACTATTTTGTCTGGTCGCCCTTAGTAATATCTAGAAGTTCAACCTCAAAGATAAGAAGTTGGTTTGCTAGGTTACCATTCTGTCCGTAAGCTAGTTCACTTGGGATATAAAGATTGATCTTACCACCTTTACCTACCAACTGAAGACCCTCTGTCCAACCTGCAATAACTCCATTAAGAGGGAATGTAGCTGGCTCATTTCTTGAGTAAGATGAATCAAACTCAGCTCCATCAATTGTAGTACCTTTGTAGTGTACAGTAACTGTATCCTCTGCAGTTGGCTTGTTGTTAGTGTCACCTGCCTCAACAATCTCATACATCAAACCACTCTCAGTCTTAGTTTTGCCCTCAGCAGCTAGTTTTGTAAGATACTCATCTTGCTTAGCTTTAAGCATAGCAGGAACAACAGTTGACATATAGTTCTGAACGTAAGCGTTAGCCTCCTCTAGGCTTGCCATATCTGCGTTCTCAGCATTGTAAGCCTCTGAGAAACCTTCGTTGAATTTGTTTAGGTTTAGGGTAACACCACCTGAATTTTGCTTCATATTGTAGCCCATAAGCTTACCAATTGCCAATGATACAGAGTCCAATTGTGCTGAACTACCTTGTGATGCACCTGAGCCACCACCTGACTGGCAAGAAGCAAGGATAGTAGCTGCTGCCATAGCCATTAAAACGATTTTTTTCATTTCTTTGATTAAATTATTAATTATTGTTTTCTTTTCAAAAAGTTTTGCAAATATAGTGTTTTTTTGCTAATATCAACTATTTGTTTCGATTATTTGTCACTGTTGCACATGCAAGTTTGTATACAACTCTTGCGCCAACATTAGCGTCCCAGTCAGAATTATCGCTATGACCAACCTCATTTAGGTCGAAACCGATGATATGTCTATCGCTTTTAGCTAGTTTCGTGAGCAGGTAGATTGCCTGTTGGTAGGATATTCCCCCTGCAACTGGTGTTCCAGTGTTTGGGCAGTAGAGACTCTCTAGTCCATCTATATCGAAACTTACATAGACTTTTTTCGGGAGTTTGCTAAGAATAAGATCTGAGGTTAGTCTCCAGCTCTCTCCCTCGAACTCTCTTCGAGATAAATCCCTATCGAAGAATGTCTCGATGCGGCTATCTGAGGTGATTCGGGTGAACTCCTCCTCGCAGAAATCTCGAATGCCAATTTGTACCAGTTTCGATACTTGAGGTATCTGTTCAAGCACGTTGTGCATTATCGATGCGTGAGAGTATGTGAATCCCTCGTAGGCTACTCTTAGGTCGGCGTGGGCGTCTATGTGTAGAATTCCAAAATCATTGTGTTGGGTGGCTAGAGCCTTTATAAGTCCAAAAGGGGTACTATGATCCCCACCTACAAGACCCACTATCTTGCCATTTTTGAGTTGATCTAGGGCAGTAGAGTAGACATAATTGACCATCTCTTGGCATGAATCATTGACTTTCTTTAGGTGACGAGCGATAGCCGTATCGCATATCGAACCACCATCCGAGAGGTGATCTATTACCTTCTCTGCACTTTTTCTGGACTCATTGTTGAGATCCATTATCGATTCGTCAAGCGCAAGAGTGCCTATACCCTCTACGTAGGCATTTCCAAAATCTATATCATAAAGATCTATCTGCTCGCTTGCAGTAATCATATCGTCTGGTGCTTTTGAGCATCCTGGGCGATATGAACAGGTTGTGTCCCACGGCACCGACATAAGTACCAGACGACTCTGCTCCACGCTAAAGGGAAGGGCAAAGTAGTTGCCATTCGAAACAGAGATGTCATTGGGGTTGAACTGATCAATCATATTAGTATTATTATATTGTAAGCTACAAAGTTACGATAAAATCTGTGAAATCATAAATTTTAGCGAAAAAAAATCACTCCAAGCAGCATAATCACCTCTCATTTCTTTGTCGTTTTGGAAAATGTTATTAACTTTGTCGCTTATTAATGACAAGAATTTTTAACCTATATACAAAGATAAAAAAATGGAAGTAGAGGGCATTATTACAAATATTTTACCACCAGTTACAGGTACCTCAGCAAGAGGTCAGTGGTCTAGACAAGATGTTATTATTGAGCAACCTAGCGAGTTCAATAAAAAACTATGTGTTTCATTTTGGGGCGACAAGGCAAACGAACTATCAAAATTTAGCATAGGAACAAAGGTCTCAGTGGGTATAAATATTGAGAGTAGAGAGTATAACGGTCGTTGGTATACCGAAGTTCGCGCTTGGAAAATTGCTTCTGCTATGCAGCAAGCGCCACTTGCCCAAGAGCCTTTTACTGCGGATGCTCCTTTTGCAGCTGATGCGCCAGATTTGTCGAACTACAGCTCTGCGCCTCAAGAGGATGATCTGCCATTTTAGTTGACCTTTGAATACAAATAAGAGAATCAAATTATGAAAAAAATTAAAAGTGCACTTATATCTGTTTTCTACAAAGATGGACTAGATGTTATTGTAGAGCAGTTAGTGAAGAACAATGTGACGATATACTCAACGGGCGGAACACTCGACTTTATTAACTCATTGGGATATGAGGCAGTGGCAGTTGAATCGCTTACAAGCTATCCTTCGATTCTAGGAGGAAGAGTAAAAACCCTTCATCCAAAGGTTTTTGGTGGTATTCTAGCTCGTAGAGATAATCCGCAAGATATAGAACAACTATCTCAATACCAAATCCCAGAGGTGGATCTTGTGATTGTAGACCTATATCCTTTCGAGAAAACAGTAGCACAAGGTGCTGAGCACCAATCAATCATCGAGAAGATAGATATTGGAGGTATCTCGCTAATACGTGCAGCTGCCAAAAATTACAAAGATGTTGTGATTGTGCCATCTGTAGATCAGTATGCTGAACTTCTTGAAATGTTGGTAAACAACCAGTGTTCAACAACACTAGAGCAAAGAGAATATTTCGCTGCTAGAGCTTTTCAGGTAAGTTCAAACTACGACTCAGCAATTTTTGGATATTTTAACCAAAAACAGCAGATCCCATCATTCTCTAAGAGCTATATCACAGCTAAAGAGCTTCGCTATGGTGAGAATCCTCATCAAAAGGCAACATTCTGTGGTGACTTGGATGCGCTATTCACAAAACTAAACGGAAAGGATATTTCATATAACAATATGCTTGATATTGACGCTGGTATAAACCTTATATCAGAGTTCGATAAACCAACAATAGCAATTCTAAAGCATAACAACGCTTGTGGTGTTGCCTCTCGTCCTACAATCGCTCAGGCGTGGAAGGATGCTCTTGCAGGTGATCCAGTGTCGGCATTTGGTGGTGTTATCATATCAAATCGTAGTATCGACCTAGAGGCTGCAAATGAGATAAACTCCCTATTCTTTGAGGTTATCGTAGCTCCCGACTATCAGCCAGAGGCATTCGATGTACTAGTCTCTAAAAAGAATAGAATTATCCTGAAAATGAACGAATTCAATCCTTCAGAGTATGTGTATAGATCTCTACTAAACGGCGTTGCTGTACAGCAACGTGATGCAATTGTAGGCGGTAGAGATACCGAACTTAATCTTGTTGCAGGTAGTGCGGTTGAGTCTATCGACGATGTGATCTTTGCAAATATAATCGTTAAGCACTCAAAATCGAATGCAATTGTACTTTCAAGCGGTGGAATGTTGCTTGCAAGTGGAATAGGACAAACCTCTCGTATCGACGCCCTTCGTCAGGCTATCGAAAAGGCTAAGTCATTTGGATTTAATCTTGAGGGTGCTGTTTTGGCCTCAGACGCTTTCTTCCCATTCTCAGACTGTGTGGAGATGGCTCATAAGGCAGGCATCACTACTTTTATTCAGCCGGGTGGTTCAATTCGTGATGTAGACTCGATTGAGTATTGCAAGGACAACAACCTAACTATGTACCTAACAGGTGCAAGACACTTTAAACATTAATAATCTTTGATGGGTCAATGGTATACCACCAAGGTGTGCTATTGCCCCATCCAAATAGGTTTTTTATAGATGAAATTATTTGGAAAATTCTCGAAAGAGATTGCTGTAGATCTAGGAACTGCAAACACCCTAATTATCCACAACGATAAGATTATCGTTGATGAGCCTTCGATTATTGCAATCGAGAGCCACACTGGAAAACTAAAGGGCTATGGTAAGCAGGCACTTTTGATGCAGGGAAGAACACACGATGGAATAACCACTATCAGACCTCTAAAGGATGGTGTGATAGCCGACTTTAATGCAGCTGAGCTGATGATTAAGGCTATGATTAGACAGGCTCTACCGAGCTCTCTGTTTGCTCCTGCTCTAAGAATTGTTATCTGTATTCCGTCTGGATCTACCGAGGTAGAGATTCGTGCTGTGCGTGACTCCTCTGAGCACGCAGGAGGACGCGAGGTGTACATTATTCAAGAACCTATGGCAGCTGCACTAGGTATTGGTCTTGATGTGGAGAGCCCAGAGGGTAATATGGTTGTCGATATTGGTGGAGGTACATCTGAGATTGCAGTTATCTCGCTTGGCGGTATCGTATGTAGCGAGAGTATTAATATTGCAGGAGATGTTCTTACCGAAGATATAAAAACATACGTTAAGCAACAGCACAATATTGTGATTGGTGATCGCTCTGCTGAGTTGATTAAAATGTCGGTTGGCTCGGCTACCGACAACCTTGAAGATCCGCCAGAGAACTACGATATTATCGGTCATAATGTTATCAATTCTAAACCGCACGAGGTCTCACTCTCTTACAAAGAGATTGCTTTTGCTTTAGATAAATCGCTTACTAAACTTGATGAGGCAATTATCAAAATTCTTGATAGAGTACCGCCAGAGCTATATCGTGATATAGTAAAGAATGGTATCTATCTTACGGGAGGTGGAGCACTATTAAAGGGACTTGATGCTAGACTTAAGCGCAAGACTCATCTCAACTTTATTGTGGCTGAAGATCCACTAAAGTGTGTGGCTAGAGGAACTGGCATCGCCTTAAAGAATAAAGAGAAGTTCTCTTTCTTGATGAGATAATATACATTAAACTCAACAAGAGGTAGTATTTTACAGTGCGCTTTTTTGCGTTCTGAGAATCAAGCCTAGGCTTGTTGAGTTGTCTTATTTTTATGAAACTGCGTGTAACCTATATAGTTGTCCTGTTTGTAGCGCTTCAAATCATAGCTTTTTCGTACTACCTTAACTCCAGCGAAACGAACTATGTAGGAGGTGTGAGGTTTTCGATGTGGCTACGTGAGCCGCTAATGGGCTACTATCGTCTAACAACTCTTAATCGTGATAATAGACAATTATCTGACGAGGTGGCAGATTTAAGAGCAGAACTACTTAAATCAAGAAACCTTAACGATAAACTACAAGAGCTTTACTATGTCGATTCTATGCTTCTGAGAAGTATAGATAACTTCTCGGTACGTACTCTGACGGCAAATCTTGTGTCTCAATCTATCCTTAAAGGAGATAATTTTTTTGGAGTAAACAAAGGCTCAGAAGATGGAGTTGTTGAGGGAATGAGCGTTGTTTCGGATGGAGGTGTGATAGGTTATATTACTCGTGTTGATTCGAAGAGCTCGGTAGCTCAATCTATTCTGTCCCAAAACCTAAAAATTCCTATCATCCTTAAAAAGAATGGAGCTCTGGGATCTTTGTGGTGGGATAGAGTGTCGCCCTATGAACTCAGCTTCTCGGAGATGACAAAATACACTGACCTAGAGGTAGGCGATACAATCTCAGTAGCGCAGTTTTCCTCTAATTTTGTTAGTGGCTTAGATGTTGGAGTAGTAAGCTCAATGCACATTGAGCAAGACCTTTACTACGTAGGTAAAGTGCGATTAATTGCAGAAATTAACCAGCTAGGATATGTAACGCTAGTGGAGAATCTCAATCCCATTAAAATAGACGAGAATGGTAACTAGTTTTGAGAATTTTATCAAATTACTACTTATAAGCGCCCTACTTATAGCGCTTCAGTTGGTTGTTTTCGATAACCTAACAATCAGTTCCTATGCCTATATTCCAATATATCTAATAGTTCCTCTATCCTTGCCCGTTTCAAATAGATTAGATTTACTACTAATCTTTAATTTTGTTTTTGGAGCTATAATTGATCTTTTGAGTGGTACCAATGGTGTTGTTACAATCTCACTTCTTACGGTAGCTATACTTAAGCATCCTATCGTCCATTTCTTTATTTTGCGAGAGAGCATATCTAATACAGTGTTTATAAAACCATCTTTGATAGGTCGTATCCAATTTGTACTCTACATTTTGTTGTGTACCTTGGTTTTTAACGCTACGCTTATATTGGTTGAGAGTATGGGCTATATAACTATGATTGACTACCTAAAATATCTTGCTATGTCTACTCTGTTTGCAACTCCCTTTATCGTTGTATCACATTTTCTTATCCCTAAAAGAGTTAAGTAATTATGGAGTATAGACGTGTACTTGTATTCAAAATATTCTTTATAGCTATTATCTCAATTATAGTTATAAAGCTTTTTTGGATTCAGATACTCAACGACGACTATAAAAGTATGAGCTTCAACAATAGCGTTCGAGAGCTTATCATCTACCCCTCACGAGGTGAGATAGTGGCGCGTGGAGGCGAGATGTTGGCTATGAGCAAGGAGGCCTATGAACTGTTTGTTACTCCTAAAGATATAGCAGGCTTTGATACTGTTCGTCTTGGCCAAATCCTTGATTTAACTCCCTCGAAAATAGATAGCCTAATCAAAAACTGTAAGGCTTATTCCTACCAAAAACCCTCACTTTTAGTCAGAGAGATTACCAATATCCAGAAATTGAGGATAGATGAGATGAACTTATTGGGTTTTGATACTAGATACCGTTCGGTACGCTCATATCCCGAAGGAGTGGCAGGAAATGTACTAGGGTATGTAGGACTTGTGTCTCCTACTGAAAAAGATCTTGACCTACACTACGACAATAACGACTATGTGGGTAAATCTGGACTCGAGAAATACTATGAAAAAGAGCTAAGAGGAGAGAAAGGTGCAAGCTATCAAAAAGTAAATGTATATGGTGCTGTTGAGGGTTCATACAATGATGGACAAGATGATTACTCCCCTACAACAGGCTCGAAACTTACAGTTACAATTGATCTCGAGCTCCAACGTTTAGGTGAACAACTACTCGAAGGTAAGGTAGGGTCGGTTGTGGCAATAGAGCCATCGACAGGTGAGATATTAGCACTTGTGAGTACACCTACCTACGATCCTGAACTACTGCTAGGAGAGGGTCGCTCGGAGAACTACTCAAAACTGTTCAACGACCCTAGAAAACCACTATATAACCGTGCTGTGATGGGAACATACCCCCCAGGTTCGACATTCAAAAATGCAGTAGGCTTAGTCGCACTAAGTAGTGGGGCAATAAACTATAATAGTTACTTTAGTTGTGTAGGAGGATTTAAGCTAGGTAATTTTACGCTAGGATGCCACGCTCATCCCTCACCAGTCAAGATAGGTTATGCTCTTCAGACCTCTTGCAACTCATTTTTCTGCAATGCCTTTTTGAATGATATTAACCAATCGGGTAGAGAAGGTATCCCTCTTGAATACGATAAATGGGCAGAGAGTATACGAAGTTTTGGTTTTGGGCAGCGGCTAGGAACTGACGTAATAGGTGAGCAGAGTGGCTTTATCCCTACTAGTGAGTACTATACCAGAGCTTTGGGTAGAACTTGGAATGGTGTGAATATAATCTCGGTGAGCATAGGCCAAGGTGAGATTCTAGTTACTCCGCTCCAGATAGCTAACTTTGGAGCTGTACTTGCCAATAAAGGCTTCTACTATACCCCTCACCTAATCAAAATGGTAGATGATGAGGAATTTGACAATACGGAATTTTCTAAAGCTCACTATGCAGACGCTCACACAGAACATTATGAGGCAATAGTAAATTCACTTTGGAGAAGTGTCAATGTTGAGGGTAGTGGTGCTGTTGCACGAGTCGAGGGTTTAGATATTTGCGGAAAGACAGGAACCTCAGAGAATGGATTTGGAGATGATCACTCTTCATTCCTTGCTTTTGCCCCTCGAAATAACCCCAAAATTGTAGTGGCGGCATATATCGAACACGGTGGTTTTGGAAGTTCAGTGGCTGCGCCAGTTGCCTCGTTGATGATTGAGAAGTACCTAACAGACTCTATCTCTCGTCCGAAATTAGTTGAATCAGTGTTAAAACACAAAATAGAATACCCGAACTATGATAATCAATAACGGAAGGGTATACTCTACGCGCTTGGATTGGGTATCGGTGATGCTCTATCTATTGTTGGCATTTGTAGGTCTGCTTAGTATCAACTCTGCAAGTTATGACCCCTCGTCTAGCTACGATCTCTCGAACCGATTTGTTCGTCAGCTGGCTTGGGTACTTGTATCGATAGTTGCAGGATATGCTATTGTGCGTATCGATAAGCAGCTAATCTTTAGATTGACAATCCCATTTTATGTCCTAACGGTAATGATAAGTTTCCTTCTTATCTTCTTTGGTAAGGAGGTTAATGGAGCCCGTT
>CAYJOF010000015.1:12070-15708 GCA_964371765.1 uncultured Rikenellaceae bacterium | reverse complement strand
TCGCATAGGTTCGTGTTGCAAAGCGTACTAGAGCGTACGCGTGCGAGCGGTTCTATGGGATGTTTCAAAAATGCTGTGCAAGACGCTCAGCCTATCATTGCTGAATCACCTAGCTCTGACAAAAAATCGATACGCTGCTTAAAGGCAGCATTTCGGCAGCGTCTGTGTCGCTGCTAGTTGGGGGAATTGTTGGGTTTTCTTGTCCGCTTTTTTTCTTTGCTATTTCATTTCCTTTGCTATTCCTTTCCTAATCATCACTTTTCTTTGCCTAATCATTGCTTAGCTTAACCTCACACCTATCCTCTTCAGCTGTACAATCCAAACTTCCTAAGACACTAATAAAAATAATTCAAAAAATGTTTGGTTTATATTATAAACTACTTTATCTTTGTGGTGTCATAATGAATTAGAATTCTTATGATTTTTTAAAAACCTGCCCTTGTGCTATTGTATGGCTGTTTTGACTTGATCACTCTTGCAGCTTATGATTGCTAAGAGGCATAAAAACTAAAATTATGAAAAGATTATTAACCTTTGTAGTCACATTTTTGACTATTCTACCTGTTGCTCCAATGGCTGCAATGGCGAAAGATTCATCTAAGCTTAGAGTAATTGTTAATGACATTCGTCCCGATAGTGGTAAGATATACATTGGAGTGTATGGCTCGCAAAATACGAGAGTTGGTGGAGCAATTATTCCTGCCGATTCTAGCTATGTTGAGTATACATTTGATGATATTGTTGATGGTGATTTGAGAATTTCACTTTTCCACGACAGTAACAACAATCAAAAACTTGATTTTGAGAATGGTATGCCAAGCGAAGGTGTAGGAATGGATAGTGCTCAGAGATACTCTATTCCTGTTACTCTTGCCAAAGATGATATTGAACTTAAATTATCGCTAATCTATTTGAAATAATTTGTGGAGAGTGTCTTGTTTTCATTTAAATTTGTAATTATTTAAAATTAATTGTATATTTGCAGTGTAGATATATCTATTTAAACAAACTAAAATTCATCACTCTATCATCGACTGATAGAAAAAAGGAGATATTATGAAAAATCTAGTTATTTTGATGATTACGATGTTTGTTGCTATCAACATTGCAGCAGCAGATCAAAAAAGAAAACAAAACTCTAAAGTTACGACAGACGGCGCGTTAAAAGTTAAGATTGAGGGTGTTAAACCTGACGAAGGAAATATTGTTGTTGTTTTCTTCAATGAAGATACAACTCAGGCACCTGTTGTTATGCTTTTCCCTGCCAATAAAACAACGCTTGACTATGACGTAAAGAATACTCTTACAAGAGGCAACTACTTTGTGTCGGCCTACCACGATAGTAATCTTAACTATGAGCTGGATTCCCAGAACGAAGTTCCTCTTGAGGGAGTTGGCTTGTTCTTCGAAGGCGAGATGAATGTTAAGGTTCAGGTGACTAAAAACGATCAATTGTTGGCTCTAAGAATATCTTATCCTTAGCATCTGTCTCAACTTGGAGCGTAACTCTCCATAAGCAAAAACTAAAATTTATGCAAGCACAAACTAAACGAATCCCAATTATTGATATAATTAGGGGGGTGGCGCTCTTTGGAATTTTTATGGTAAATCTTCCAATGATGGCCAATGGTGTTTTGAGTATGATGGGTCCAAGTGACATAAGTCAATTGAGCTCCATAGAGTTAATCTTAAAACAGCTAAATATCTTTATTTTTCAAGGTAAGTTTATGCCTTTGTTCTCTATGCTCTTCGGATATGGCTTTTTCTTATTCTTCCAGAAAGGAGAACGAGAGGGTATAGATATGAAACCCCTATTCAGGCGCAGGATGTTTGTTTTGATGTTATTTGGGCTTCTTCATATAATATTTATGTGGTCGGGAGACATTCTATTCTATTATGCTCTCTTTGGATTCATTCTTATTGCAGCACGAAATTCTACCCCTAAAACTTTGATTATCTTATCGGTAGTTGTTCTAGTTATTCCAATGGGTTTACTATTGATGAATGCGGGTCTGGTAAGCCTTGCCTCCCTGTCGCCAGAGATGGAACAATCGCTCAAACTAGCTGAAAATGGATATATAATCCGATCAAAAGTTGCTGCAAATATAAGCGAAACGGGTAGCTACTTCCAGATTATGGTAGCACGTATTACAGAGTACCTAATAACTATGCCATCCTTATTATTTATCTACCTGACCTCGTTATCGATGTTCTATTTGGGTGCCTATATTGCAAAAAAAGGAATTGTTGCAGAGATAGAAAAAAATCTTAAACTTATCAAGATTACTGCTTTTGTGACTCTACTACTTGGAGCTACGGCAAATACACTTTCGCTTCTCTCTTTCGACCCATCTCAAGGGGCCATCTTTAATGCTTGGAGCTCATTCTGGGGCTCACTTGGGGGTGTCCTTTTTGCTATTATGTATGGTGCATCGCTAATCCTGATTTATCGCAAATACCATTCAGCAAAAATATTTAACTTCTTGGCAGCGGCAGGGCGTATGCCACTTACCAATTACCTTATGCAATCGTTTATAGTTATGTTGATTATCTATCCTTTTGGAATGGGTATGTTTGGAAAATTGAGTGGTCTTGATTGTCTGCTTTTAGCTTTAGGTATCTATGCCACTCAGCTATTATTTAGTAAGTGGTGGCTCTCTCGATACCAATTTGGCCCGCTAGAAAAACTTTGGAGAATATTAACTTATGGAAATCAAAAATAGTATGAACGAAACGCACCTAAACGAAAAAGAGAGCCTAGAGGTGATCTCTACAATGATTAGAGTATCACAAAAAAACTTAGCAAAAGGTACAGCAAACACATTCCTAGTGATGGGCTACTGTTCTACAATCATATCGCTAATCATATATGTGCTCTTGATAACAACAGGAAATCCACTAGCGCACACTCTGTGGTCTTTGTTGCTATTTGCGGCAGTATATCTTTACATAAAAAATAGAAATTATAAACCAGCTGTCACCACTCACATTGATAGTGCTATTACACATATATGGAATGCAGTTGGATTTGCTATGTTAGGTGCTGTCGTAATTATCGTATTGAATACCTACAAACAGCCGCAATACTTTGCACTTATGATGCCTATATCTCTTATTTTGATTGCTATGGGCTCGTCGGTAAGCTCTGCTGTTTCTAAAATCAGTAAGAGTGCTTCAACAGCAGGCCTGTCATTTACGATCGTGGTAGCTACAAATATGTTAATGGATATTGCACAGGATGGAAAGCTATCAGATAATGTATTTATCGTTGCCGCAATCTGTTTTGTTATCCTACTTATATTGCCAGGCTATAAACTACGCAAAATAGAGAAATCAAATGCTTAAACCCTTAGATCCAATTCTTCACTCTCAGCTGCGCCTTGCGGTTATCTCGCTACTCATCTCGGTAGAAGAGGCTGATTTTGTCTACCTTAAAGGCAAGACAGAGGCAAGTGCAGGCAACCTTAGTGTGCAGATCGATAAACTATCTGCGACAGGATATATTGAGGTAGAAAAGGGTTTTGTTGGTAAAAAACCACGAACAGTTTGTAGGATAACGGAGAAGGGTAGGGAGGCGTTTGCTTTGTATGTTGAGGCTTTGCAATCCTACCTCCACCAATAGTTACGAGCTTGTATTG
>CAYJOF010000015.1:2049-11970 GCA_964371765.1 uncultured Rikenellaceae bacterium | reverse complement strand
CAAACATTTTTTGCACTTGGCTTGAGCGCAAACAGTCACGTACTTTAGTACGCTCCTTGATTTGCCCTCATCACGAAGCCCAAAAACTGAATTCCAATCCAAGCTCTCAGGTTATGGGGTTTTGCAAACATTTTTTGCACTTGGCTTGAGCGCAAACAGTCACGTACTTTAGTACGCTCTTTGATTTGCCCTCATCACGAAGCCCAAAAACTGAACTCCAATCCAAAATTTCCTCGGATACTAATAAAAAAATGCCCTTAGATATGTCTAAGGGCATTTTTTTATTAAAGTCCAAATCGAGATTTGATGTTCTCTGTCTCGTCTAGCTCTTCCCACGCAAAAAATTTGACTGTGCGACCGTCAATTTCTTCTGTGTATGGAGTGCGTCCGAAATGTCCGTAGGCTGCCGTTGGTTCAAAGATCGGGTTTTGTAATCCGTATCTCTTTACAATCTTTGCAGGTCTAAGGTCAAACATCTCCTCTACCACCTTTGCAATCTCTCCATCGCTCATCTTAACTTTTGATGTTCCGTATGTATTGATAAAGATGCTTAGTGGTTGGGCTACGCCAATTGCATATGATAGTTGCAAAAGTACCTCCTCGGCAACACCAGCCTCTACAAGGTTCTTGGCAATATGACGAGCCGCATAAGCAGCCGATCTGTCAACCTTTGAACTATCCTTGCCTGAGAATGCACCACCACCGTGCGCACCACGTCCGCCATAGGTGTCAACGATAATCTTGCGACCTGTCAATCCTGTGTCGCCGTGTGGACCACCGATAATGAACTTCCCTGTTGGGTTTACGTGCAGAATGTAGTCGTCTTGAAGTAGACTCAACAACAATTTATTGCCGTTGCGCTCTAGTCTCTGACGCACTCTAGGCATCAAAACCTTCTGTACATCCTCTCTAATCTGCTGCTGCATCTTCTGTTCAGCCTCTTTAGAACTTGTGCTCTCTGTTGGTAAAATAAACTCGTCGTGTTGAGTAGATACCACAATAGTGTGAATACGCTCTGGACGACCATTGTCGCCATACTCAACCGTAACTTGTGATTTAGAGTCTGGGCGAAGATAAGTCATCTGCTCGCCTTGCTTACGAATGTCTGCTAGTTCTTGTAGGATAAAGTGAGACAACATCAACGATGCAGGCATCAATTCCTTGGTCTCGCTACAAGCGTAACCAAACATTATACCTTGGTCTCCTGCCCCTTGGTCATCCTCCTGCTGACGAACTACTCCTTGATTAATATCTGGAGATTGTTCGTGTAGAGCCGAGATAACAGAGCACGAGTCACCGTTAAATTTGTACTCCGATTTTGTGTAGCCAATTCGGTTGATCACATTACGTGCAACCGATTGTAGATCTACATAAGCATCAGAGTTTACCTCACCGCTTACTACAACCAACCCTGTCGTACAAAGAACCTCGCAAGCAACTTTAGAAGTTGAATTTTTCGCCAAAAACTGATCTAGTATCGCATCTGAGATCTGATCAGCCACTTTGTCTGGGTGTCCTTCCGAAACCGATTCGGAAGTGAATAAATAAGCCATTTCTCTAACTTTTGAAAATTATTTATAATAGATTAGGCCTCTGCCTCATCTTCAATCTCATATTTCAGTACAGCCATCTTTAGTGCAGTTGCTGCTGCCTCATTGCCCTTGTTGCCGTGCTTTCCGCCACAACGATCGATAGCCTGCTGTTGGTCGTCTGTTGTTAGAACGCCAAATGCGACTGGCGTATTGTACTCCAGCATCACTTGTGTTATGCCTTGTGTTGTTCCAGCTGAAACAAAATCGAAGTGAGGAGTCCCACCACGAATAATACAGCCTAGGCAGATAACTGCATCTACGTCTGTATTCTCGCACATAAACTGCGCCCCTAGAGATAGTTCAAATGAACCTGGAACAAATTTTACAATTATATCATCCTCTGCACAACCTGCATTTATCAGCTCCTCTTTGGCTCCCTCTAGCAGTTTTGAAGTTATCTCGATATTCCACTCCGAAACAACAATTGCAAAGCTTAATCCCTCCGCACTAGGCACTGGGAATGTGTATTCTGAAAGATTTTTTAACGCTGTTGCCATAACTATTTTTATTAAATCGTTTAAGACAGCAAAGGAGCTAATAGATAGCCCCTGTACTGTATGTGTATAAAATTCCTACCTAAATATCAATTCCTATTGGCACTGCGCAATCAATTTTGCAATATCTCTAGCCTCTAGAGATGCAGGGTATTCGTTCTGAATCTTCTCGAATGCCTCTTTTGCGCCACTTGTGTTTTTCTGCTCCAACATCACTAGACCAGCTTTTTTAAGGTATAGTGGAGTTGAGTATGCACTTTTGTAGTTGTTTGCTGCACGATTATAGAAATCAAGAGCCTTGTCGTACTGCTGTAATTGAGAATATGCATCTCCTGTAAGGCCTAGGTTCTGAGCATTGATAACCTCTGCTGCTGCTCCATCTGCCGCTTTGTATGACGTTAGGTAGTCTACTGCCTCTTGGTAATTTCCTAGGTGAAGGTTACACACACCTGCATAGTGGTTTGCGATATTTCCCACGCTAGTTGAGCCAAACTCCTTTGCTATCTCTGCAAAACCCATATTTACTCCGTCGCCATTAAGCGCTTGAGCCATATCCTTCTCAGCAAAAAGCTGCTGCGCAACGAAAGATGCGTTGTATGCCTTCTGCTCTGCTGGGGTTTTTACAAATGATTGATAGCCAAAGTAACAAGCAATAATTATTACTACCGCTGCTATTGCACCTACTAGTTTCTTACCGTTCTCTTTAAGGAACTGCTCCGACTTTGAGAGAACCTCAGCAACCTGCTCCTCTCCGTTGATTTCGTGTTTACGATTTGTATTTGCCATTTTATTCTATTATTTTTTCTATTTCAATTCTGCAAAGTTAGAAAATTTTGTCAAAAGTTGTGCATAAAAATTGGTTTTTTTACCCACTCTTTGCTAAATTGTTACTCTATTGATTCTCTTAATGCTCGAAACCTCTGTTATGCTGCTCTAAAACAGTACAAGATATGGCCAACTACCATATCTTGCTTACTGTTTTGTTGCTAGGTTTACTCTGCCAGAGGCATCATATTGGTGTATACAGCGTTTACATCCTCGTCGTCCTCTAGCTTATCGATAAGCTTTTGAACCGATGCAACCTGCTCTTCTGTCAATGTTTTTTGATCCATAGGTAGGCGATCAAACTCTCCCGAGATAATCTCCATTCCTCTATCCTCTAGGAACTTTTGAATCGAGCCATAGCTAGCAAAATCTCCAGAAATTACTACTGCTTCCTCATCTACAAATACCTCATCAGCACCAAAATCTATCAACTCTAGCTCTAGCTCCTCTGCATCTACACCCTCCTTAAGAGGTGTTTTGAAGATGCACTTGTGTTCAAACATAAAATCTACACTGCCACTAGTGCCTAGAGTACCCCCACACTTATTGAAGTAACTACGCACGTTTGCAACTGTACGAGTTGTGTTGTCTGTTGCAGTCTCTACCAATACGGCAATTCCGTGTGGTGCGTAGCCCTCGTAAACAACCTCCTTGTAGTCACTCATATCCTTGCTAAGAGCGCGCTTGATAGCTCTCTCAACATTCTCTTTAGGCATATTTTCAGACTTTGCATTCTGAATTAGTACTCTCAAGCGAGTGTTTGCAGTTGGGTCTGCACCGCCTGCCTTAACGGCAATAGATATCTCTTTTCCTAGTTTTGTGAAGACTCTGGCCATATTGCCCCAGCGCTTCATTTTTCTTGCTTTACGATATTCAAAAGCTCTTCCCATATCAATTTTATATTTTGTATCTTTTAGTAATCTTTTGTTTAGAACTCTGCGTTCTTTGGCGTACGTGGGAATGGAATAACATCACGAATGTTAGCCATACCAGTTACGAATAGAAGTAGACGCTCAAATCCAAGTCCAAAACCGCTATGTGGCGCTGTTCCAAATTTGCGTGTCTCTATGTACCACCACACATCCTTCTCTGGAATATCCTTCTTGGCGATAGCCTCCATTAGTTTGTCGTAGTTCTCCTCACGTTGTGATCCTCCGATGATCTCTCCAATTTTTGGGAACAGAATATCCATTGCTCTAACTGTTTTTCCATCGTCGTTCTGCTTCATATAGAATGACTTGATATCGAATGGATAGTTGATTAGAATAACAGGACGCTTGAAGTGCTTCTCAACAAGGTATCTCTCGTGCTCAGATTGAAGATCTAGTCCCCACGAAACTGGGAATTCGAATTTCTGACCCGACTCTTCAAGAATCTTGATGCCATCTGTGTAGTCAAGTTTAACGAAGTCGTTAGCAAGTACAAATCTTAGTCGCTCGATTAGCTCCTTGTCGAACATATCATTTAAGAATTGAATATCTTCGATACAGTTGTCTAGTGCATACTGTACTAGATATTTGATAAACTTCTCAGCCAATTCCATATTCTCTTCCAGTTCGTAGAATGCCATCTCTGGTTCAATCATCCAAAACTCTGCCAAGTGGCGAGGAGTGTTTGAGTTCTCTGCTCTAAAAGTTGGGCCAAATGTATATATCTCTGTAAGTGCTAGTGCAGCCAACTCTCCTTCTAGCTGTCCAGAAACTGTTAGAGCGCAGTGCTTACCAAAGAAATCTTTTTGGTAGTCTACCTTTCCCTCCTCCGTTCTTGGTGGGTTTTCAATATCTAGGGTTGTTACCGAGAACATCTCACCTGCACCCTCGCAGTCCGATGCTGTTACGATCGGTGTGTGAATATATTTAAAGCCCTCCTCGTTGAAGAACTTGTGAATAGCAAATGCCATAGCGTGGCGTATTCTTAGAACTGCACCAAAAGTGTTGGTGCGAGGCCTAAGGTGGGCAATCTCACGAAGGAACTCTAGTGAGTGTCCCTTTTTTTGGAGTGGATATGTGCTCTCGCAAGTGCCGTAGATATGTATGTTCTTTGCCTGAACCTCTACTGGTTGTCCAGAGCCTGCCGACTCAACAAGTAGACCCTCAACACACAAACAAGCACCAGTTGTAATCAACTTTAGCTGCTCTTCGTCAAACGAAGCTACATCAACGACTATCTGAATATTATTGATGGTAGAACCGTCGTTCATTGCTATGAACGCTACGCTCTTGTTTCCTCTTTTTGTTCTAACCCAACCTTTTACGGTTACTGTCTGAGACTGCGGTGCGAGTCCCAAAATCTCTTTAATACGCATTTTCATACTCGAATGTTTAGTTTTGGCAGTGTCTTTAGCAGCACTTGCCCTATAAATTATAGTTCAACCGACAAAGTTACATTTTTTTATCTATATATCCTATCAACTAAGTCGTTTTTTTGATCAAGGCGTAATAGCCTCTCTCAAGCCACACCAAGCCTATGGCAAAAACAAGGCGAGGTATTAGTACCCACCACACTGCAACGCCTAGTGCCATAAACAGTAGTGAGTCCTCTAGCATTGAGTGGTTCATTGCTGCGGAGGTGTTGAATAGTCGTGCTTCACGTTTTGTAATCTCACCTTTTGCTATCTCTGCTGACATCACCATTGCGCCATAAGCAAGTCCTAGAGTGTTTACTACAATCCACAAGAACGTTGTAGATTCTGCCAGCCCTAAAAGGCGCATAAATGGTTGTAGCGGTTTTATCATCTTGTCGATAAGGTTAAACTCTTTGAGGATGCCTTGAAGTATGTTCAGAAGTGCTACAAATATCAACACTTTTATAGTGAGAGGTAAGATTGTATATGACCAAAACAAGAAAACCTCGGCCCAGGTTGTCGGCTTTGCTGCCATTTCTGGCATTAGTAGTTTGCCCTCTAGTGGGTTAGGAATTATGAGATTTAAGGCATAACCTGCCACAATTCCAAAGATTAGTCGAATGCCGACAATATACCACCAAGGCGAGCCTGCCTTTTGTTGCACCTTCGTCTCAATAATTAGATTGTGACAAATAAGACACATCGTAGCCATAATTGTTACCTCGCGAAGATCGAAGCCAAATCCGGCCATTACCCCAATAGCGGCGTATATTGAGCCCAGAGCAGAGGTTATATAAACAATTGCAGCCTCTCCTCTAAGTCCAATAGCGTTGAATAGAGGTTCAAAAATTTCCGATATGGCAACAATCACTCCCATAAAATCTAGGATAGCTACTGCAAGAGTGATTGGTAGCATTAGCTTCATAAGCCATACGACTGTTTTTATTGTTGGTTTAAAAGAACTTGTTATAGCTCTCTTTATCTTATCAATCATTGTTGTCTGTTTTGTTAGTAAATATTGAAAAATTCACACTGCCGTAACTCCTAAGAGTGTGAAAGTTAGGGTGTGTTGAAAAATCTTTATCTTTTGAGTGTTCTAGGATGAGCCAGCCACCTTCTCGTAGCATATTTTTCTCAAAAATTTTATCTGGGATTGTCTCTACTCCTTCAAGGTCGTAGGGTGGATCAGCAAAGATGAAATCGAAATTAATTCGGCAACTCTTAATAAAAACAAAAGCATTCATTCTCATCGAACGAATGTTCGAAAGTTTTAATGTTGCGATGCTCTTTAGTATGAATTGCTGGTGTGTCGGGCTCATCTCTATCGAAATTACACTCTTTGCTCCTCGTGAGGCAAACTCGTAGCTGATAGCTCCAGTGCCAGAGAATAGGTCAAGCACCTCTAGATCCTCTATGTCGAAATTGTTAGAGATTACATTGAAAATGTTCTCCTTGGCAAAATCGGTAGTTGGTCTAGCTCTGAAATTTTTGGGAGGCGTGATTATTCTCCCCTTACATAAACCACTAATTATTCTCATACTATATGGTAATGATTTTTGGATTTTTTATCTCCAATCTCTGAGTGAGAGTTTCTATTAACTCATCTCTAAGTTTTTTATCTGGGCAATCAATTGAATCAATAAAGAGAACCTGCTTACTGCCGCCCACTACTACAATATAAAGATGTCCTTTGTTGAGCAGTGTAGCCACCACAGCTTGCTCTTGTGATATTGCTAATTGTAGTAGATGATTGATAGGGTGTGTGATAGAGATAAAGTGTTTATTGCTAAATGTAGTAGCTATCTTTTGAGCATCGCTCTGTGTTTTCCACCCCACAATTACTTCTTGAGTTTGTTGGGAGATGATCTCAGAGATTGATACCTCAATTGATTTTGCAGCAAAGTATGTAGCAAGTGACTTATTGGAATCGAATAGTTCCGACGGAATAGCCACCCAGCTATCACTACACTCGATAATCTCTATTTGAGTACAGTTTAGTATTTCTTTTTGTTTGACGATCTCCTCTAAGCTTAGTTCTTTTTTGGATGAGGGTAGGGTATAAAAACAAGTATATCCACTCGGATCTCTCTGAATGGACATACTTATTGTTAGACTGCTACCACTAGTCCTCCCAGTTACCTGCTTCATTTGTAGGTGTATCTAGAGAACCAACTTTGATACCTGGGAATTTTCCGATAGTTGAATCAAAGTCGTAAAGGTTGATCAGTTCTTGATCATTGCCTAGGTCGCTAAGGTACGTTTTGTACTCAGCAGTTGCACAGAATACAGGAACCTCAATCTTTTGAGCACCTGTGATAAGTACTGTTGCACCCATCTTAAATTGTTGACCATTCGAGAAAGGGATAATGCTAAGCTTATCGATGTCAACATTTCTGCTACCAAAGATAGTGTCCTTAACTGCGATAAGAACCTCTTCTGTTCTTACACGTCCCTCTTTTACTGCAATCGAGTCGTCAGCATCACCCATCTTAATTTCGAAAATAAGAGAGTCATTCTTAACGAAGTTGATAAGAGAGTCGAAACTTTCAGTGAAGTGACCCTTCGCCTTGCGGTAAGCTCTCTGAGCTTCACGAATGTCTTTGATCTGCTCGATTACTGCTTTTTGACGTATGTCAGCAGCGTTTTTGAATGCAATCGGTGCGTTAATCACCTCGAATAACCAATATCCTGCAGCTGCTGCAGCAACAAGCAGGACTAGAACTAGTACTTTTTTCATTCTTTTATCTAATTTTTAAGTTTTTATTTCAATTAAATTGCATTGTATGGCAAATATGCGTATCTTTATGCAGTCAAATTCAAAAGATTCAATACACAAATATATGTTATCTATCCATATCAACAGACAAATTTACAACTTTTTTCTATATCAACCAACAACTGAGCAAAAAAAAATCATAAATTCTCTTAGTTTATTTGTCGCAGGCGAGACAGATTCTAATATTTTTGTGCTAAATGGTTATGCAGGAACAGGTAAAACCACAATTATATCTGCTCTAGCTAAGTGCCTTAAATCGTTGAATATTAACCATTTTCTTCTAGCTCCAACTGGAAGAGCGGCAAAAGTTGTTGCCTCGTACTCAGATAAATCTGCAACTACTATACATAAAAAAATTTTCAGACAAAAATCGCAACTAGAAAATCGATTTGAGCTTGCACATAATAAATCTCGCGATACAATATATATAATCGACGAGGCATCAATGATAGCCAATAGCTCTTATGACTCCGCAATGTTCGGATCGGGTAGGTTGCTGGATGATATATTTAAATATGTCGAAAATGGTATAAACTGTAAGTTGATTTTTGTGGGAGACTCTGCGCAATTGCCTCCAATAGGAACGCTACTCTCGCCAGCTCTCGATCGATCAGAGATTAGTTTCTATGGTGATACCACCTTTCTGGAGATGAGCCAAGTGGTTCGCCAACAGAGCGAATCAGGTATTCTGCACAACGCTACGATTGTAAGAGAGATGATAAATCGAGGTGATGAATCTATTCCAAAATTTAAATTAGGTTTTGAGGACTTTGAAAGGATAGGTTCAGGTGATCTTTTGGAGATAATCGAAGATAATTACGCTAAGTACGGTAAGGATGACACCTTAGTGATTGTGCGATCTAATAAGCAGGCAAATAGATTCAATCAGGGTATTCGTGCAAGGGTGCTCTATCAGGAGGAACAGATAGATTCAGGAGACTACCTGATGATTGTTAAGAACAACTATTTCTACGACCTGTCAACAATTGACCCTACACTCGTAGAGAATGAGCCTGAGCAAGAAAACTTCTTAGCCAATGGCGATGTGGCTCGAATTAGGAGAGTAAGGCGATATAATGAAATCCACGGATTTAGATTTGCTGACGTTACTCTTGAGTTGCCTGATATGGATGATCTAGAGTTAGATTGCAAAATAATCCTCGACACATTGGAGAGTGAATCTCCTTCGTTGAGTGCCCAACAACAGAGCAAACTTTTTGAGAGTGTAGAGCAGGATTATCTTCACATAACAAAAAAAGCAGATAGATATAAGGCAATGCGCCAGGACCCCTTTTTGAACGCTTTGCAGGTAAAGTTTGCATATGCTGTCACTTGCCACAAGGCTCAAGGTGGGCAGTGGAGTGCAGTAGTGATAGATCGTTTTTTGTGGGGTGACCAAACAATGACTTTGGAGCTACTAAGGTGGCTCTATACAGCACTCACCAGAGCAAGCAAGAAAGTTTATCTCCTAAATTTTGAGGATAGCTTCTTCGAAGAGTAGAGTTTTCTTTGTTTTTAGTGGAATCTTAAACTACTGTAATCTAAGATAAAATTAGAGCTAGTCACCCTTATCGGTAGTCAAAATTGGGCACCCTTACCTATCGGTAGGCAAAATTGGACAGATGGTACGTGTGCGAAAGGTTCTAAGGGATGGTTGAAAATTACCTGTTCGTACTCAACCCCATATCCATAAGTAATATATAAGAGCCACAACCGTTTTCGGCAATTCAGCTGAGTTCTATTGTAGAGGAATTTTAAATTATCGTGAAGGTTCTTGAGCAAAGCGTACGTGTGGTACGTGTGCGAAAGGTTCTGAGGGATGGTTGAAAATTACTTGTTCGTACTCAACCCCATATCCATAAGTAATATATAAGAGCCACAACCGTTTTC
>CAYJOF010000015.1:0-1949 GCA_964371765.1 uncultured Rikenellaceae bacterium | reverse complement strand
CAAAGCGTACGTGTGGTACGTGTGCGAAAGGTTCTGAGGGATGGTTGAAAATTACCTGCAAGAGACTCAGCCCAGATAACCCCAAAACATATAGATACAAAAAATGGGCAAGCTCCTTATATCGCACCGCTCAACCACATATCCTTGCTATCTTCCAATCCTGGGGAGTTCTGCAGGAGCTGGTCGTATAAGACTTACCCACTGCAAAGATACAAAAAATGTGTATCTTTGCAAGCAGGAAAGTTCAGAAAATGAGCAAAAAACTGATAAGTAGTTATATATCAATTAAATAATAATGAGTAAAAAATTTAAAGGAGGAGCTGCATTAGCTCTGTTAGGTGTCTTTTTAGGGGTTTATCTAATAGTTGCATTAATAAATTATGTGAGTTATAGTGAAATTTCACGTGTGGACAGCGATATTGTTGTTCAAATCCCTACTAACTCAACAATAGAACAGCAAGCGGCAATCTTAGTCGATTTTGGGGCTATAAAAGATAGTTCAGACTATATGACCTATGCAAAGATGATGGATATTGGAGTTGGTAAGCCCGGAAACTACAATCTAAAGGAGGGAATGAGCTATAAGGATATTATGGTAATGATGCAGATGGGTTGGCAGAGTCCTGTTAAGGTTACTTTTATCCCAGCACTTACTATCAACCAGATTGCAGGCAGAGTTTCGAAAAGTATCGAAGCGGATAGCATCTCTATTTTGGAGGCCTTTAAGAGCGACTCACTTCATCTCAAATATGGCGTCGACTCTCTATCTTTTAGTACTATCTTTATTCCAAATACGTACGAGTTTTATTGGAATACCTCTGCTGAGGAGTTTATGGATAGAATGTACAAAGAGTACAAAGCTTTCTGGTCGAATAACGGCAGAGAACAAAGACTTGCCGAATCTGGAATGACTAGATTGGAGATAATGACACTCGCATCGATTATCTATGGTGAGACAAAACATACACCTGAGATGGCAAGAATCTCAGGCGTGTATATGAATCGTCTGCGCAAGGGTATAAAGTTGCAAGCCGACCCAACAGTTGTCTATGCTCATGGTGATTGGAGTATTAGGAGAGTTCTGCATAAGCACCTAACGATAGATTCTCCATACAACACATACAAATATAAGGGTCTTCCTCCATCGCCAATTAACTTTCCTGCAATATCGGCTATTGATGCTGCGCTGTGGCCAGAGAAGAACGACTATATCTACTTTTGTGCATCGGAGAAGTTTGACGGCACACACAATTTTGCCAAAACCTACTCACAGCACCTAGCAAACGCTAGAAAATACTCTAGAGAGCTTACTAAGAGAGGAATTAGGTAGTTTTTATTTAGAAATAAAGCACTTTCCGATAATGTCTATAATTATCTAATTTATAGCTGATTACGGCAGGTTATTGAGTCTTTTTCTTGTGTGGGTGCGATTTTTTTTAATTTTTTCGCAAAAAATTTTGGAAGGGTAGCAAAAATATACTACTTTTGTCGAGTAAAATTAAGGGAGCATAGCTCAGCTGGTTCAGAGCACCTGCCTTACAAGCAGGGGGTCATAGGTTCGAATCCTATTGTTCCCACAAAAAGACTTAGAGAAATCTAAGTCTTTTTTTATTGTCATCGTATTTCGTTGATTTAATCAACTAATTTTTTGAATACGAAGGTAACTTCATCGCTAATCACAGTCATTTCATTGCCAGATACAGAACCTTCAAGTTCCATCTCAGCTGCCCTCATCGTTATATTAGGGTGTATGTAGGTGTATTCTCCTGTGATTGGTGCATCAGTCTCTTGACCGTACCTTACGACATATTCAAAAGTGCTAACGCCGAATTCTAGAGTTAGTGTGTAAGTTTCTCCCATCGCACTCATAGAGGTATACCACTTTGTTTCGTTGAGAGTAGGAGTAAGTTCATTCTTCTTGTCAGAATCACAAGACGTGATAAATATTA
>CAYJOF010000014.1:5128-15904 GCA_964371765.1 uncultured Rikenellaceae bacterium | reverse complement strand
CCCAGTACTTCTCTCTTACCATATTAAGGTGCGAGGTTGTACCCTTTCCTTCAAAGATTCCGTGGCTACGCATAGGGTAGGCCATCATCGAGAAGAATTTACCGTGGCTAACTAGCTCGTTTACCAACATCTCAAGACTCTGGTAGTGAACATTGTCATCACCTGTACCGTGAATCAGGAGCAGATTACCCTCAAGGTTCTTAGCATAGTTAAGCGGTGCTGTTATCTCATAACCCTCAGGATTATTTTGAGGAGTGTTCATATAACGCTCTTGATAGATTGTGTCATAGAGTTTTTGATGCGACACAAAAGCAATTGCGATTCCTGTATGGAAAATCTCTGGATAGCGGAACATACATTGAAGGGTTGTCGAACCTCCGCCGCTCCAACCAGTGATACCAATTCTGTCCATATCGATAAATGAATATGTCTCACCCATCTTCTTTATGGCTGCTGCTTGGTCGTCGCCTGCAAAGATACCTATTCTCCCATAGATACCCTTACGCCACTCTCTACCACGAGGAACATTCGCACCTCTATTCTCAATACTTACCATAATATAGCCTTTGTCTGCCATACGGCGAGCAGCTAGCTCTCCTCCACCCCACTTATTCTGAACAGTAGAACCTGCTGGCTCACCATACACATCGATAATTACGGGATATTTCTTGGTTGGATCAAAATCTTTTGGCTTAATCATATAGGCATCCAACACAATATAGCCCACATCTACCTTAATAAACTCTTTTGGAGTCAATCCCTTAGCATCAAACTCTGCCTTCTGTTTAGTATTGTCTTTTACAATTCTTACCGATTTATTTGCAGGAAATTGATCCATCGTAATTGTAGTAGGTACAGTTGTAGACGAATAGGTATGAAGCGCCCATTTGCCCGTAGGTGACATATTGTATGAGTGTTGCCCTTTTTTCTCTAGAGAGCTCATGGCTTCAGGTTTGCCCTTACCATTTAGTTTTGAGCGATACAGATAACGTTCGGTGTAGTTATCCATTGTTGTGATGTAGTACACGTAGCCTTTATCAACATCAAGACCAACTTGCTCAACAATATCGAACTCTCCCTGAGTAATTGGTGTGATTGACTCTCCATCTCTAGAGATTTTGTATAGTTGTCTCCAACCACTTCTATCACTTTCCCAAGTGAAGAATTTGTTGTTGTCTAACCACTGAATTTTATCATTTGTGTCCAACCACGCCTTGTCATTATCTGTAAAGATATTTTCAAGTGAAGCATTATTTAAGTTGTACACCCAAACTCTATTTTCGTTTTGAGGACGGTTCATCTGTTGAATAAATAGCTCATTGCTCTGAGGTATAAATTCCATACGTGGGATATAGTTATTACGACTATCGCCCGGTATATCGATCCACTTTGTAGCTCCACCCTCTGCCGAGACATATCCTACCTTAACGGCAGAGTTTGTAGTTCCTGCCTTTGGGTATGGTAGTGGAATAAGTTTAGGGTAAACCGAGTCAACGTTGTTGATCATATAGAATACACCCGTACCTTCGGTATCCGATTGCCAATAAGCAATTGTCTTGCTGTCTGGACTCCAACGGAAACCATCGCGACAACCAAACTCCTCTTCATAGACCCAGTCAAAAGTTCCGTTCACAATTTTATCGCTACCGTCAGTAGTAAGAGCCGTCACCTGGCCAGAGGCAACATCCTCAACATAGATATTGTTCTTAGAGACATATCCCACCTTCTTCCCATCGGGAGAGAATTTTGCAAACATCATTGTCGCCTCCTCACACTGCTTACCTAGTTGGCGTAGTTCTCCAGAATTTAAGTCTAGAACCCAGTAGTCACCTCTAGTGTGGTAACGCCAAACACGGCGAGTGTTATTAAAGATAAGCAATTTACTGTCGTCACTCGACCATTGATAAGAGTATACATCGATAGGTTTACCGCTGCTCTTGTCGATAAACTTTTGAGCATCGACTAGCAAAGTACGCTTATCGTCCTTTGCATCATAGCGAACTATCTCACCACCCTTGATCTTGTCGTTCCACTCCATAACACTATAAGCCTCTCCATCAGAAAGCCAACTCATTGGCCCCATAGGGCGAGCCTTCTGCGCTTGGCCCGTTATCTCTGCAACATCGTTGCTCTGCCCTAGCAGGGTCGCTGGGCTAGCCACTACAACTACAAGAAGTAGTAGCAGAAATTTAAGTTTATTCATTTTATTAGGTTTTAATTATTTCTTCAAAAAGCAGGTTTTAAGCACAATGCTACTACCCTCGACTTTACAGTCAACCTCCTCAGGGTTGTCCGTCAGGCGGATACTCTTAACTTTTGTTCCACGCTTAATAACCATCGAAGATCCTTTAACTTTTAGATCCTTAATTACTGTTACACTATCGCCGCTCACTAGCTCTGCGCCGTTACTGTCTCTAGGTGTTTGATCTATTGCATCACCCTGTACTGAATCACTCCACTCGTGGAAACAATCTGCACACACATTCATACTGCCATCGAAATAGCCATTCTCCATTCCACATTGTGGACACGCTGAAATTTCACTCATCTATTTATTTTTTTTAGTTTGTTTATCACCATAATGTTTTGAATTGCCCTGCTGGGAGAATCCTATCTCAAAACCTGCATCATTAATCCTCTCAAAAAGGCTTCTATCCTGAATATCAAGACAATCCTCAGAGATGGGTTTATTGTCATAGAGTTTGTAGTTCTTGCGAACCGATGTTGGTGTTATGTTTGGCATAATCACATTTGCACCAACCCTAAGAGCTTTTTCTCGCCCTAAGGGGTCGATAGCCTGCAATGAAGTAGTTGCTGCAATATTGATATTTGGCATCATAAGACGCAGTGTTGCTACCATCTTAAGAGTAAGGTCAAATCTCTGTTGTAGGGTATATTCTGAGGCCTGCAATAGAGAATACTTATTCTCTAGGTAAGCTCCCATACCACACATATCAATATCCATTTCCTTGAAGAACAAGAGATCATCTGCCAACATATCTATCGTCTGGCCATAAAGGCCAATCATCACTCCTGTACCAAGTTGATAACCACACTCTTTAAGATTGTGGAGTGCTTCTATTCGCCTGTCAAATGAGTGAAGATTATCACTGGGGTGAATAGCTCTGTATAGATCCTTATTGGAGGTCTCAATTCTAAGTAGGTATCTATCTGCTCCCGCCTCTCGCCACCTTTGGTATACCTCAAAAGGCTGTTCGCCAAGCGAAAGAGTAACTCCTAATTCACCATTAGATATGCTTTTTATTTGGTGGAGTAGATCCTCAATTCGGTTTGCATTGCTAGCCGTCGTTAACTCTCCACTCTGGATGGCGATACTACCATATCTATTCTCATAGGCATACTTAGCAGCTTGAATTACTTGTTCATCAGTAAGGTTATATCTATCCACACCCTCTGCCCCTTTTCGTATTCCACAATAGAGACAGTCTTTTGCACACACGTTGGATAACTCTATCAATCCTCGTAGATGCACCACATTACCTATGTGCTGCTGTCGGATTGCTCCTGAGAGTTCAAAAAGTTTTTCTGAGTGTTGCTCATCACTCCTCAAAAGAGCGACTATCTCACTGCGATTCATTCCCATTCTCGAAATATTTTATTACTTTTGTAGCAAAGATAGACAATTTTACAATGACTAACAAATTTATCGATTTCCATTCCCATTTCAATGGCTCATTCAGTCGTGATATTGATGCTATCCCTTCTTTTCGGTTAGCAGTGGAGGATATACCCCCATATTTGCCAAAAATATGGGCTGGTATTCATCCTTGGGATGTGGAGCTTGGTGTGAACTTTACAGACGAGATCTCTCAAGTCGAAAGTCAGCTTATTGGAATTGGGGAGATTGGTTTGGATTACTACTGGAACTCTTCGAATATCGAACAACAGAAAATTCTTTTTATTGAGCAGATGCGCTATGCAAACAAAAATTCTCTACCTGTGACTATTCACTGCGTGAGAGCCTACAATGATTTGCTCAACATTCTCCGAACAGAGAAGGTATCAGTCCCTACTGTCCTCCATGGATTCATAGGGAGTTTACAAATGGCGCAAGATTTTCTCAAAGAGGGTTGTTACTTTAGTTTTGGTAGTGCAGCGTTCTCCTCCCAGAGAAGTTCTCAGGTAATGACAAACATCCCACTAGACAAGATTTTTGTAGAGAGTGACGATTCTCAAACTGACATAAGAGAACTATATAGACTACTAGCAGAACTTCGAGGGCTTGATATGGAGGAGTTAAAACAACAAATTACAATAAATTTTAAAAAGATAATAGGCGATGAGTGATTGGAGCGAGAGAACTCAACTACTTCTAGGAGAGAAGAAGCTTGAGGTACTAAAAAATAGTAGTGTACTAATTGTTGGAGTAGGTGGTGTTGGAGCCTACGCCGCCGAGATGCTTTGCAGGGCAGGCGTTGGAAGACTCACAATTATCGATGCAGATAGTGTCTCTAAGAGCAATATCAATCGACAACTCATTGCACTTCACTCAACGATTGGTGTAGACAAGATAGAGGTTCTCTCTGAACGCCTGCTTGACATAAACCCAGAGCTAAAGCTAGTAAAACTAAAGGAGTTTATAACTCCCGACAATATAGAGGCAATACTAACTAGTGATAGTTTTGATTATGTAGTAGATGCAATCGACACCCTATCACCCAAAGCTGGTCTAATATCAACTGCAATAAAACTAGGTTTAAGGATTGTGAGCAGTATGGGTGCAGGCGCAAAAACCGACCCAACACTTATAGAGATTGCTGATATTTCGAAAAGTAAATTTTGCCCCCTCGCTCATATGTTGCGCAAGAGACTCAGTAAAATGGGTATAAAGAGAGGATTCTATGTAGTCTTCTCTACCGAGGAGCTACGAGAGGGTTCGATGATTCTATGCGAGGAACGTAACAAAAAATCAAATGTGGGAACAATATCATACATGCCTGCAATATTTGGTTGTGCTTGTGCCTCAGTTGTAATAAGAGAGTTATTAGGAGAAGAAATTATTAATAAAAAAAGAGGATAATATGGAGAGTGTAGTAAGCAGATTTCTACGTTACGTAAAAATCAACACACAGAGTGCTGTCGGAACAGGTAAGTATCCATCTACCGACTGCCAATGGGATTTATTGCGACTTTTGGAGCAAGAACTAAAACAGATAGGCTTAGATAATGTTGAACTAGATTGCTACGGCTACCTAACGGCGACAATTCCTGCTACGACAAGCAAAAGTGTCCCCGTGATCGCATTTCTAGCACACGTTGATACGTCCCCAGATTTTAGTGGTAAGGATGTAAATCCACAGGTAGTTAACTATCAAGGTGGCGATATTACACTATCTGAAGGCATTGTTATGTCTGCACAAGAGTTTCCAGTGCTTAAGGAGTATATCGGTAAAGAGCTTATCACTACCGATGGAACAACCCTACTTGGAGCCGATGACAAAGCTGGTGTTGCCGAGATTATGGCTGCCGCTGAATATTTAATGAACAATAGAGATATTGAGTGTGGAGAGATTCGCATCTGCTTTACTCCCGACGAAGAGGTGGGAGCAGGAGTAGATCATTTTGATGTGGAGAAGTTTGGAGCTAAGTTCGGCTACACTATGGACGGTAGTGAGGAGGGAAGCATCGAGTATGAGAATTTCAACGCTGCTAGTGCAACAGTCATCATTAACGGCAAAAGCGTACACCCTGGCTATGCTAAGGGAATTATGATCAACTCTCTGAACGTTGCACACCAATTCCACGCTATGCTACCCGAACACGAAAGATCAGAGAATACAGAATTAAGAGAGGGTTTCTTCCATCTCCACTCTATGAGCGGCAACACAGAACAAACAACTCTACAATATATTATCCGCAACCACTCTGGCGAGTTATTTGAACAACAGAAACACTTGATGTTAAACATCCAAGATACACTAAAGAGTCAAGGCTACGATGTAACAGTTGAGATGAAGGATCAGTACTTCAATATGATTGAGGTGGTACAGCAGAATATGGAGGTTGTTGAAATTGCTGTTGAGGCGATGAAATCAATCGGCATTGAGCCAAAGATATCTGCAATTAGAGGTGGTACAGACGGCGCAAGACTCTCAGTTATGGGCTTACCTTGTCCAAATATTTTTGCTGGAGGAGTAAACTACCACGGCAGATATGAGTTTGTATCTACCCTCACAATGCAAAAGGCAGTAGATACGATTGTTGCAATTGCTAAGAGGTATGCAATGTAGCTGATAGTTTCTAGCACAAAAAAAGGCGCAACTTGAGTTGTGCCTTTTTTTATAATTTTATGATAATGTGTAGCCCCGGGCAGAATCGAACTGCCATCTACGGTTTAGGAAACCGCTATTCTATCCGTTGAACTACGGAGCCATCTTCATATATGATTAAGCCCTTTCGCCCTTGCCCTTGCAAGCTAAAATCAATAATCTATTTTTCCATTGTGCCACCGTCATACGCCCATTTGCAGTAGACAGAACCCCAAGTAAATCCTCCACCAAAGGCAGCAAACACTATATTATCGCCTTTAGATAGTCTCGACTCGTAATCCCACAAACATAGTGGAAGAGTTGCAGCAGTTGTGTTACCAAATTTCTGAATGGTAATCATACATTTGTCCTCAGAAATATCTGCACGATTCATCACAGAATTGATAATACGCATATTTGCTTGGTGAGGTACGATGTATTTCAGATTCTCAGCAGTCAAGTTGTTGCGTTTCATAATATCGACAGTTACCTGAGCCATATTTGTAACAGCAGCTTTGAATACTGTTTGTCCATCTTGGTATACATAGTGATCTCTGTTAAGAACCGTCTGTATTGTAGATGGGTATAGAGAACCACCTGCTTTCATATATAGTGCAGATTTTCCAGAACCATCGCAATGTGAGATAAAGTCTAGCAGACCCAAACCCTCATAGTTAGGCTCTAGCATTACAGCAGCTGCACCATCTCCAAAGATTGGGCAAGTTGCTCTGTCTGTATAGTCGATAATTGAAGACATTTTATCTGCGCCCACTAAGATAATCTTTTTGTATCTTCCAGATTCGATATATCTTGTCGCAGTCTCTAAACCAAACAAAAAACCACTACAAGCAGCAGAAAGGTCAAAACCAAATGCCTTTTTGATACCATTTGCCTCACAGATCAGGTTAGCAGTAGACGGAAAGAACATATCAGGGGTAACAGTTGCGCAAATTAGCATATCTACCTCATCTGGACTAGTATTAGTCTTTTCAAGTAGATCTTTAACTGCGTTTGCACCCATAAATGATGTACCTCTCTCTCCTTTAAGGATGTGTCTAGTTTTTATACCAATGCGAGTCATAATCCACTCGTCAGTAGTATCAACCATCTTTGCCAACTCTTCGTTGTCTAATATGTAGTCAGGAAGGTAAGCACCTACACCTGTTATTGCCGCCGTGATTTTTTGCATTTTAATTAACTGTTTGAGTTAAAATTTTCTTTAATCCTCTCAATCATATTGGATTTAGCCACTAGGTTAGCTCTTAGAATCATATTTTTGATTGCGGTGCTCGATGAGCATCCGTGACCAATGATTACGGGAGCCGATACTCCGATTACTGGCGTTCCTCCATAAGTTTCGTAATTTAGACCCTCTACGAATTTAGGGTTAATTCCTTCTATTTGGCTCAACATAGGCTCAAAACTCTCAAGGAGTTTGAGGATAATATTGCCAACGAATCCGTCACACACAACCACATCTGCCCCTCCTTTAAGAAGATATTTTCCCTCGATGTTTCCTACGAAGTTAATATCACTCTCCATCAGTAGAGGAAATGTTGGTTTAGTTTGTTGATTGCCCTTCTCCTGCTCTTCGCCAATATTTAGTAGTGCAACTCTTGGCTTTTCAACACCCATAACAGTTTCTGAGAAGATACTACCTAGTATGCCATACTGAGCTAAAACCTCAGGTTTTGCATCAATATTTAAGCCCACATCAAGCAATATTATCTCCTGCCCATCGAATGTTGGGAAAGGGGTAGCAATTGTAGGCCTTAGAACGCCCTCAATTGGTTTGAGTACATACATACAACCAACCATCATAGCCCCAGTACTACCTGCACTTGCAAAGGCATCAATAGCGCCCTTAGCAAGATAGCCAAAGCCTACTACAATACTAGAGTCTGGTTTCTTTGAGAATGCCGTTGTAGGCGATTCTGCCATCTCAATAACCTCTGTTGTATGAACAATTTCGATATTTGTTGGTATCGATTTTTGTTCAGAGATAACTTTGTTTATGGATGCCTCATCACCAAAAAGTACAATTGTACTCTCAGGTAGCGCAAAAGCAGCGTCTAATGCTCCCAAAACCGCAGTTTCTGGAGCATAATCGCCTCCCATTGCATCTACACCTATACGCATATTGTTCATTGTATGAGTGTTACGTGACTAAAAAAGTCACTGGTTAAATTTTACTATTTAAAAGAAGAGATACTCTCTTTGTTTAAATAATTAGCAATCACTTTTGATTACTTAGATTCTACCTGAATAACTTGTTTTCCACGGTAGAAGCCACACTCTGGACACACTCTGTGGTACAAAATTGATGCAGCACAGTTAGAGCAAGTTCCTAGTGTAGGTACCTCTGCCTTATAGTGAGTTCTTCTTTTATCTCTTCTTGCTTTCGAGATTCGGTGTTTTGGATGTGCCATTTGTTATTATATTTTTAAATAAATTAAACTTCTATTGTTCTATTATAAATCGCTCTAGCATATCGCTATCGCAACTTTGATCATTGCCATTCTCCCCGTGTATAGCATTAAAGGGAAGGGTTAGATTGATACTATCGTAAAGATATTGAGTAAGATCTAGTTCGTTTTCACTTGGATTTACCCAAATAATATCCTCCTCTAGTGTGTTTATTTCAAACTCTGCATCTTGAACCTCTGGCGACGATTTTACTATCAGTTTTGACGAAAATTCTATCGGCAGATTCAGCTCCTCAAGGCATCTATCACACTGAACTGCCACCTCTCCTAGTATCTCGATTTGTGCCTCAAGAAAGGAGTTGTGCTGAACAGTAAAAATTTTTGCCTTACAATCACCCTTTTTTATTTCTGACTCTGGATAAATTGCAAAAAACTCATTATCCAACACAAATTCAAGCGACTGCTCTTTACAGCCTCTACCGCCCAAACTTATTGAGTATAAGCACTTTTTGTTCATATCTTCTCCAAAATTCAAATAAAATTTCCTACAAAGAAAAGCATTTTTTCTTGAAAAATCAAACTTTTATCGAAAATGATACCTTTTCTTTAGTAGTCAATTGCAAATTTAAGGTCTACTTTAGTCCCATAATAGATCTAACCTCCTTCACTGTCTTCGAGGCACTCTCTATTGCTCTTTGAGCTCCCTGACTAGCTACTCGCGCAATATACTGCTCGTCAGCTCTAATGTCTAGTATTCTCTCTCGCAATGGTGATACTGTTTTTATTACATCCTCAGCTAGCTGCTTCTTCATATCTCCATAACGTATCTGACAACTATTATATTTTTCAAGGAAGTGATTATATGTATCTGGTGTAGAGACAATTTTCATAAAGTTAAACAAATTAGCTATTGCCTCTGCCATTGGTTCATTCTCAACTTGGGGGCCACTATCTGTTTTAGCCTTCATTATCTTCTTGGTAATATCTTTGTCGCTATCCACTAGATAGATACCATTACCCTCACTCTTGCCCATTTTTCCACTACCATCAAGTCCTGGTACCTTCACCAACTCACCAGAGAAAGTAAAAGGCTGAGGCTCCGAGAAATAATCCACTCCATAGAGCGAATTGAATCTTCTTGCAAATTTTCTGGTCATCTCCAGATGCTGCTCTTGATCCTTGCCCACTGGCACTTTATCTGCTTTGTGAATAAGAATATCTGCTGCCATAAGTACAGGGTAGGTCAATAGTCCAGCGTTCACGTTTTCGCTATGCTTACGAATCTTATCTTTGAATGATGCTGTGCGCTCTAGCTCTCCTATGTATGAGTGCATATTTAGTAGTAGATACAGCTCTGCCACTTGAGGCATATCGCTCTGCACATAGATGGTTGCCTGCTCTGGATCTAGCCCTGCTCCTAGATACTCCGATAGTACATTTGTAATGTTTGATTGGAGCATTTTAGGATCGGGATGCGTTGTCAAAGAGTGGTAATCTGCTATAAAAAAATAACAATTATTCTCTTTTTGCATCTTTATAAAATTCACAAGAGCACCATAGTAATTGCCTAGATGCAGGTTGCCTGTTGAACGTATTCCACTTACTACTGTTTCCATAAATTTTTATTAAATTTGAAAATATATACCCTTTTAGCCCACAAAAATAGCTAAAATTAGCTACCAATCAAATTTTTTGACTATCTTTGAACGAAATTTGTATCTCAATTAAATAGATACTTAACTATATAATTTATGTTTGTCTCGATACTACTAACTATACTTGCCATTATGGTAGTCACAACGCTCTATTTGCGTTGGAACATCAGGCTATTCTCGAATAACAATCGTTTATCGAGATACTCTCGTATAGGTATTTTGTGGGTAAATATAGCGCTAACACTATTGATGCTAGGCGCAATGGCTCTGTTCTCGTCACATAGTGGGCCTGCCAGCTCTTTGACCTTAATCAAAACAGCTCTTAGCTTAGCGATAATGATTATAATACCTCAAGCTATGTTTGTTGCACTTACTCTGCCTTTAGATATACTCTATCTGATAACACGCAGACGTGCTCAATCAATT
>CAYJOF010000014.1:0-5118 GCA_964371765.1 uncultured Rikenellaceae bacterium | reverse complement strand
CTATCGCTCTACACATTCCTGTGGCTGGGCTACTATCTAATTCTTCCTAGTACAAACTACGAAATTGTGGAGATTGAGATAGCCTCTGAGCAGCTGCCAGCCGAATTTGACGGTTACAGAATCACCCAACTTACTGATATTCATCTAGGTTCCCTATCCGAATCGGAGCGTCAATCGCTAAAAGCACTCGCGGAGCTTACGAATAAACAAGGAGCAGATATGGTAGTGCTAACAGGAGATTTGGTAACCTCCCGCCCTAACGAGATGGATGGAAATATGGAGTGGTTGGAGAAAATTAAGGCTAAAGATGGAAAATATTTCATATATGGAAACCACGATGTGGGCACCTATAACCGAGATCTTTCGCAGCAGGAATTAAACCAAGATGAGCAAAAGATTAAGGATATGATGGAAGCTGCAGGTTGGATTGTGCTAAGGGATACGGCTGTGTCTGTACACTCTGGAGCAGATTCTATCTTTGTTGCAAACATCGACGAGGGAGTACGTAGAACATACCCCGAAAGAGCAACTCGACTTATCGAATCGCTACCTGCAGGGGCGTTTACTTTACTCCTAGCTCACAACCCAGACTACTGGCTTGTGGCTGACAAAGAGGTTGATTATCCTCAACTAACTCTGGCTGGACATACCCACGCAATGCAAACAGAGCTTTCCCTCTTTGATTTGACGTGGTCACCCTCTGACGCTATTCATCAATACTCAAGAGGTCTTTACACAGAGGACGATAGCCAACTTTACATCAGCAAGGGTGTCGGTTATCACATTTATCGCAGGATTGGAACACGTCCTGAGATCACCTTGCTTACACTTAAAAAATAGTTAAGATGACAAATAAAAAGCACAAAACCTTAGTCATGTCTGATATTCACGTTGGATCTCGATGGTCGAGAACCAATGCGGCTACCAGTTTCCTGAAGCGCAACAGTTGCCAAACGCTAATATTGTGTGGAGATATAATAGATAGTTGGGCTATTGGGCGCAGCAGTGAGAAGAAGTGGTTTCAAGCTCAAACTAATTTTGTGCGTGCGCTTATGGACTGTGTGAGCGATACCGAGATTATCTACATAAAGGGCAATCACGACGAGTTTGTTGAGCGAATCACAAAACTCGGCTACAAGAGCGTAACCTTTGCAAAGGAGTATATCTATCAATCAAACGGCAAGAGCTATTTGGTCACTCACGGAGATATTTTCGATCCAGTGACAACCTCTCACCGATGGTTAGCAAAACTGGGAGATATTGGCTACTCTGCTCTACTTCATATCAATAGACGCTACAACATCTACCGTCTAAGAAAAGGATTGCCATATCGTTCGATTGCAAGGGACGTAAAAAAGAGAGTCAAGAACTCAATATCAAAATTTACAGATTTTGATCAACAAGTAGCCCAAGCGGCGGCAGCAGCAGGATGTCAAGGCGTTATCTGCGGGCATATCCACCAAGCCGATATAAAAATGATTGGCGATATACAGTATCTAAATTCTGGAGATTGGATGGAGTCACTCACTGCTCTTACTGAGGATTGGGATGGTAATTGGACTATGCATAAACAGGGTTAAATCTGATTAATAACATTAATTTTTATATAAATTATTCTAAATTAGTATAAATAATATTTTCATAATTGATCACTATATACTTTTGTCTCAGAAACAGAAATATATAATGATGAAAGATACTAGAGGGCTTCATAACAAGCAGTTTAAGACCATCGTAATGTCGGATATACACTTAGGCTCAAAATGGTCTAAAACTAGTGCAGCAACACGTTTTCTTAAGAAAAACAGTTGTCAGACACTTATTTTATGTGGTGATATAATAGATGGATGGGCAATAATGCGAGGCAAAGGACTTAAATGGAAAAAACGACACACCAACTTCATTAAAGTTCTTTTAGATATATCCCATCACACTAACATAATCTATGTAAGGGGTAATCACGACGATTTTTTAGATAGAATTATTCCGCTAGGATTCTTAAATATCACTTTCACTAGAGACTACATCCTCACCTCAAACGACAAGCGTTACTACGTAGTTCACGGTGATGTGTTCGATAAAGTAACGAGCTCTCTGAAGTGGTTAGCAAAGGTGGGAGATGTGGGTTATTCGCTTCTTCTGTGGATAAACTCTTTGTACAACCACCGTAGGATAAAGAAAGGGCTGCCATACTACTCTATAGCTCAACAGATAAAAAAGAAGGTTAAAGCATCAGTATCATATATCAGTGATTTTGAGAAACATATAGTATCAATTGCCGATTCCAAGGGGTGCCAAGGGGTGATATGTGGGCATATTCACCAACCCGATATCAAGACTATCGGATCAATCGACTACCTCAACTCGGGGGATTGGATAGAGTCTTTATCTGCTCTTACCGAGGATTGGGATGGAAATTGGGCTATCTACCAACAACAAAAGGAAGAAAAGGAGGTAAAACAATGAGATATATATTTGTAGTTCAAGGCGAGGGCAGAGGTCACCTTACACAAGCTATCGCTCTGTCTGAAATCCTGCAACAAGCTGGCCACGAGGTTGTTGAAGTGTTGGTCGGGAAGTGTTCAAATAGGGAGTTACCAGATTTTTTCAGACAAAAAATCAATGCTCCTGTAAAACGCTTCAACTCTCCATCGCTAGACTATGGCAGAAGTGGCAAGAGTGGTAAAATCATACGAAGTGTTATTTTAAACACCACGCCTACAAAGATTGCAAAATACAGCAAAAGCATAAACACAATTATAGGGAGTATCAAGCGACACAAGCCAGATGCAATTATCAACCTATATGATGTACTTATGGGTATAGCGTCGCTAATGCACAACATAGATGCACCTATAATAAATATAGCACATCAATTTTTGATTGATCACCCTAGTTTCCCAAACAGGCTACCAAACGAGACGAAGATGCTAGCAATAAAATTCTTCAACTCTATCTGTTCTATTGGCGCAACAAAAACACTTGCGCTTTCGCTATATCCTCTTAAAGATTCATATCGTAGGCGTATAGCAGTTGTACCTCCTCTTCTAAGAGAGGAGATATTTAAGCTTAAACCCACACAGGAGGATCACCTTTTGGGATATATGCTCAACACAGCCTACCTAGACGATGTAATGAAGTGGCAATACGAGGGTGGCACTAGCAAAATAGAGCTATTTTGGGATAAAAAAGATGCTCCTAAGGTGTGGAAGATAAAGGAAAATGTAGTGCTAAATCGAATTGACGACACTAAATTTCTTGAGAATATGGCATCGTGTAGGGGATATATAACCACCGCTGGCTTCGAGTCGGTATGTGAGGCATACTATCTTGGGAAACCCGTCTTGATGATTCCTTCTCACATTGAACAGCAGATAAATGCTCTCGACGCTAGCCGTACTGGGGTTGGAATATCATCAAAGAATTTCGATGTATCACTACTAGATGATTATATTCCAAAGCACAATAGCGACAACACAAATTTCAAAGAGTGGGTAGATTCTGCCAAAGATATTTTTTTAAAACATTTAACGACGTTCGTTTAGAAGATGAATAAGATTTATAATAGAGAATTGAGCTGGTTACAATTCAATCAAAGGGTTATGCAAGAGGCACAAGACAAGCAAGTGCCTCTAATGCAACGACTGAGATTTTTAGGAATATACTCTAACAATCTTGATGAATTTGTTAAGGTTAGAGTAGCAAACCTAATTAGGTATAGTGCAATAAAAGGGCGTAAGCCAATAAAGATGACAGGAGGGCACACCGCCGCAGAACTTCTCTCGTGGGTCAATCAGGTAATGGAGCAGAATCGCCAGATATTTGCCGACACCTATACATCTATATTTAAAGAGATGGAACACGAGGGGGTTTATATGGTCGACGATACAGAGCTTACCCAAGAGCAGTTGCAGTTCTGCAAAGAGTACTTCTTCTCGACGGTAAGTATGAGGCTTGTTCCAATTATTCTGCGCAAACGTGCACCCCTACCATTCCTTCCAGATGGCAAGGCCTACCTTATGATAAAAATGCGCAGCGAACAGCTAACTCGCTACGCAGTGTTGCAGGTACCTGTAAGTGAGGCTTGTCCTCGCTTTGTTGTACTTCCGAGCCGTGAGGGCAGAATTGATATAATGTTTGTTGATGATATTATTAGACTATTTCTCGACGATATTTTCTTTATGTTTAGTTATGACACCATAACTGCACATACATTCAAGATTGTACGTGATGCTGAACTACTACTTGCAGGCGACATTTCTCTTAGTATGGCACAGAGAATGTCAGAGGGGGTGAACGAACGAGAACGAGGAAAACCTGTGAGAATGATTTACGACAGGAATATGCCTCTTGATGCTCTTGACAATCTATCACGAAAGCTGAGCCTACGTGATGAGGATCAGTTAGAACCGGGAGGGAAATATCATTTATTGAGAGATTTGATGAAATTTCCGAAAGTTAGACCAGATCTTGAATCAAAAAACCCAAAACCTCAACTACATCCTAGAGTAGACCCAACAGAGAGCATACTAAAGGTGATTCGTAGTCAGGATATTCTTTTGTGTTATCCATACCATACATTCACTCACACCATCGATTTTCTCCGAGAGGCAGCAATAGACCCTAGAGTTAAATCTATATATATCACTCTATACAGAACAGCGAAGCACTCTAAGGTGATAAATGCTCTTATCAATGGAGCTAAGAACGGTAAGAGTGTAACCGTTCTAGTTGAGCTAAAGGCGCGATTCGACGAGGAGCACAATATCGAGACGATAAACCTTCTCCACGAATCTGGCGTGAAGGTTGTCACTAGTCCTGAGTCATTGAAAGTTCACAGCAAATTGATTCTAGTTCAGAGAAGTGAGCCTAGTGGCATTAGGGGATATGTGTATGTTGGCACAGGTAACTTCAATGAGGACACTAGTGGAATTTACAGCGATTTCGGACTCCTCACCGCCAACGCTACTGTAGCTTCAGATGCACAAAAGGTATTCGAATATCTTGAGAATACTCACTCTCATCCTAAATTCAAAAAACTACTCGTATCTCCATACTATATGCGTGAGCAGATTGAGGGGCTAATCGAAAATGAGATAAAGTTTGCCAAAAGAGGTA
>CAYJOF010000013.1:0-15970 GCA_964371765.1 uncultured Rikenellaceae bacterium | reverse complement strand
CAAAAAATCTATACTATATAACTATTTGTTATAAAAGGAAGTGACGTAGGAGATAAATTTATTGGTTAAACTATCGTGAGAACCAATAGTTGAAATAAATGACAATTTGCGTTTTATCGTTAAACCATCAATATTTATAACCGAAAGTTCGCCTCTAGATAGTTCCTCTCGAATTGTTGCAATTGACATAATTGCATAACACTCACTAGCCATAATATATCGTTTGATTGCCTCAGTGCTACCTAGCTGCATCACAACATTGAGATCCTTTAGGCGAATATCTTTAGATTTGATAGCAGCCTCAAAAACTTCTAGTGTTCCTAATCCTCTCTCACGTAGAAGCATTGGGATAGTTTTAAGTTCTTTGATAGCAATAGAGGATGGCAAAGGGTTGATTTTTGAACTAGATACTAGAACTAATTCATCGACAGCAAATGGGGTGTAGTGATACTCTCCTCGTGAGGCTACGCCTTCAATAAGACCAACATCTGCCTTACCCTCAGAGATAAGTCGTTCAATCTGCTCACTATTGCCTGCAACAATAGATAGTTTCACATCTTGGTGGATTTTCATATATTCTGCAACTAACGATGGAAGAATATAATTAGCAATAGTGCTACTAGCTCCAATAATTAATTCGCCAGCCGTAAGATCTCCAATTTCGTTCATCTTAGAATAGAGTTCACGATAGATATTGTGAATCCGCTGTGCATACTCCAAAAATAGTTTACCTGAAGCACTTAGTACTACCTTACCACCACTTCGTTCGAATAATTGCACCGAATACCTACTCTCCAGCTCACTTATGTGCTTAGAGACAGCAGGTTGAGATATTCTCATCTCCTCGGAAGCTTTTGTGAAGCTTAGATTGCGAACAACCGAGAGAAAAACCTCAATTCTAAAATCATTCATAGTGGGTAGATTAGGCTACATTAAAGATTAGCTTTAGCCTTTTGAGCCATACGAGATGCAAAGACAAAATCATTCAATTCTTTATTGTCTGAGTGCAGAATATTGCCACTGTTGCCCTCCCACCACTTATGACCTTGATAGATAAATAGTACGGTGTCGCCTATCTCCATCACCGAGTTCATATCGTGGGTATTGATAACAGTTGTCATATTGTATTCGGTGGTAATCTCTCGAATAAGATTATCGATAACAATAGACGTTCGTGGGTCTAGACCAGAGTTTGGTTCATCACAAAACAAAAATCTAGGATTAACTACAATTGCACGAGCGATACTTGCTCGCTTGATCATTCCCCCACTCAACTCCGAAGGGTAAAGGTCTGTTGCGTGCTCCATATTCACCCTTTTAAGACAACGGTAAACCATCTCTCTTTTCTCTTGCTCTGATTTGTCGGTAAAAACATTTAGTGGAAACATAACATTCTCCTCGACAGTTAGGGAGTCGAAAAGTGCACCACCCTGAAACAGCATTCCAGTATTCTTCTGCAAGGATCTTCTCTCTTGTGTTGACGCTTCGTTGATGTTTAGCCCATCGTAAGATATTACACCTTGATCTATTTTGTGAAGTCCAACCAAAGATTTAAGCAAAACAGTCTTGCCAGAACCACTCTGACCAATTATTAGGTTTGTCTTACCGCTTTCAAAAGTGTGGTTTATGTTGTCTAGCACCACTCGTTCCTCGAACGATTTATATAATCCCTCTACTTTAATCATATCGTTAGTTGTAGTTAAAGAATAGTTTTGTAACTATTAAATTGAAAACAAGAACAGCTACAATACTCATCACAACTGCTTTAGTACTAGCACGCCCAACCTCCAGAGTGTTATCTTTGGTGTAATAGCCATAATAGGCAGAGATTGAGGTTATTAGGAATCCAAAAATAACCATTTTAACAAGAGCATAGGCTAGATTCAGCATATCGAAATTGTACAGATAACCATCTATTAATCCTCTAGGACTAATAGATCCAAGAGTAAAAACGATAACATATCCTCCTATCAGACCTACAATCATACTCAAAAGAGTAAGGATTGGGAAGTACAGAACTACTGCAATAACCTTTGGGAAGATAAGGTAGTTGGCAGAATTCACCCCCATAATCTCAAGTGCATCAATCTGTTCGGTGATTCGCATAGTTCCAATCTCTGAGGCAATATTCGAACCTACCTTACCTGCAAGGATAAGCGCAACCACCGTAGAGCTGAACTCAAGGACAATACTCTTTTGGGTAGCATATCCAATCACAAAATCTGGAACAAAGGTATCCTGCATACTTATTGCCATCTGCATAGTCACCACCGCTCCCATAAAGAAAGAGATAATTGATACGATACCAATACTGTCAATGCCAAGTTTATCGATCTCGGCTATGAGCTGTTTCTTGAGAATTGACCACCTAGCAGGCTTGGAGATCACCTCCCTCATAAGGAGTGTGTATCTACCCACCTCGCTCAACATTTTGAATATAATGTACATATTTTTGCTTCTTACTTAAACTATTCTAAACTCGAGAAGCTAGCTCCTCAATTTTCAGACTACAAAAGTACAAAATATTCGCCTTAAATTCTAAAAATGGTAAATATTAGTGAAAAAACATTAACTTTACAGCCTTAAAATTGTATGATGAGCAACACAGAATATCAAAAATTCGGCACAGAGATAAGCACCCCCGGCCTAGGCGAAGGGGATTGGCTTTTAGGCGCACATATACTTGTGGCTGCTGTTGCTAGTGGCAAACCTACCAAAATAACAAACCTAAATCTTAGATCCGATCAAAAAGCTAAGAGAATTATCGAAGCACTTGATTATGCTGGGGTGACTATGTCCTTGGATTTTGAGGGTGTGGAGATAGCAAAATCGGTCATCAAACCTTTTAGTTTTGACTCTTCTAATTGCCCAGAGCTTATATATCCTCTTGTTGCACTTGCGGCTATGTGTCCTCAGGAGTGTAGAATAGCAGGAGGTTATTATTTATGCAAGGATTCAAGCTCTCCGATAGAGACATTAAAATCAGAGTTTGAGAAGTTGGGTGTCGAGCTTGACATCTCTCATCCAAATTTGATTGTAGTCAAAGCTACAAAAACGCAACAAAAAGCAACCCTAGAGAGTCATAGTTGTGAGGGATTGGCTCTTTGCTTAGCGGCACTTTCGCTTAGGTATGACCATATGCCAACACTTGATGGAGAGACAGTTACAGAGAACCTATTTTTGAGGATGATAGAAAACAGAGAAATATGGATAAAAAAATAGTACTTATACCAACCTACAACGAGCGAGAGAATATCGAAAGGATTATTCTCAAAACATTATCGCTAGAGGGAGAATTTGAGATTCTTGTAATCGACGATTCCTCACCCGATGGAACAGCTCAAATTGTAAAGAAAATAATGGAGACAAACTCGCGTCTTCATCTTCTTGAACGAACAAAGAAAGAGGGACTAGGAGCAGCATACATTGCAGGATTCAAGTGGTCGTTGGACAACAACTACGATTTTATCTTTGAGATGGATGCAGATTTCTCACACAATCCAGACGACCTAACTAGACTCTACCAAAGAGCTAAAGAGGGTAATGATTTGGTCGTGGGTAGTCGTTATGTATCTGGGGTTAATGTGGTCAATTGGCCTATGAGCAGACTCTTAATGTCATATTGTGCCTCTATTTTTGTAAGGAAAGTCACAGGTATGAGAGTTCACGATGCCACAGCCGGATTTGTATGCTATAGCTCGCAATTCTTGCGCTCGATAGAGCTAGATAATATAAAGATGATGGGCTATGGATTCCAAATAGAGATGAAATATACTGCCCATCGTCTAGGATTCAGCATAAGTGAAGTATCTATTATCTTTATAGACAGAACACTTGGCGAGTCAAAGATGAGTAGCTCAATATTTGGAGAGGCATTTTGGGGAGTACTGAAATTACCATTTAGAAAAATTGAAAAGAAGGAGAGAGTATGATTTTAATACATAATGGAACAATTGTAAACGACAACAATAAGTTTGAAGGCTATATTATTATCTCAGGTGAGTTGATACACAAAGTAGCCCGTGGTCGATATGAGGACTCAATGGAGCTATTCACAAGAGTAATCGATGCACAGGGGGGGTATATAATACCTGGAGTGATTGATGACCAAGTTCATTTCAGAGAGCCTGGTTTAACCTCTAAGGCAGATATAAGCTCCGAGTCACGTGCAGCTGTTGCAGGAGGGGTAACATCCTATATGGAGATGCCAAACACTAATCCTTCTACCACTACGCTTGAAAACCTTGAATGGAAATTTCAAAGGGCCGCAGAGTGCTCTTGGGCAAACTACTCTTTCTATTTTGGTGCTTCGAACAGTAATGCCTCAGTACTTGAGACCCTACCCCTAGATAGGGTTTGTGGAGTTAAAGTATTTATGGGTTCATCAACTGGAGATATGTTAGTGGATAGAGAGAAGACCCTGAGTGAGATTTTCCAAAGATCTCCACTATTAGTAGCAGTACATTGCGAAGATAATGCAACAATAAAACGTAATTTGGAGACTCTGCTAGCCAGCGGTGTTGAACCAGAAGCAAAACATCACCCTATAATTAGAGACGCCGAGGCTTGCTACTTATCTAGTGCTAAAGCTGTTGAGTTGGCAACTAAGTTCAACACAAGACTACACCTACTACACCTGTCGACTCAAAGGGAGATGACGCTATTGAGCTCTGCCCCACTTCTAGAGAAGAGAGTAACAGGCGAGGTGTGTGTTCACCACCTGTGGTTCAGTCAAGAGGATTACGCTACAAAAGGCAATCTAATCAAATGGAATCCAGCAATCAAATCTATTGCTGATAGAGATGCTCTTAGGGAGGCTCTTCAATGTGGTAAGCTAGATATTGTAGCCACCGACCACGCACCCCACACCCTAGCCGAAAAGATGCTACCATTTATGGAAGCTCCATCGGGAGGGCCGCTAGTGCAGTTCTCTCTACTTTCGATGTTGCAAATGTGCAATAAGATTTTCACTGTTGAGCAAGTAGTTCAAAAGATGTGTCACAATCCTGCTCTGCTTTTCCAAATAGAGAAGCGAGGATTTATAAAAGAGGGCTACTATGCAGACATAGTAATAGTAGATACCAATAGCCCTACTACGGTCACACCTGAGATAATCGTCTCTAAGTGTGGTTGGTCGCCAATGGAGGGTTACACATATCGAAATACTATCTCACAGACAATCATCAATGGAGAGGTTGTATACGACAAGGGATATTTCAAGGAAGATTTTAGAGGTAAAGAGTTAAAGTTTAACAGATAATGAATAAGAGTTTAGAGAAGATTGATATTAGAGACATAAAACCCCTTATACCCAACGGCAGAAAGTTGTATGTTGAGACTTACGGATGCCAGATGAATGTAAACGACACTGAGTTAGTCGTATCGATTTTAAAGAGGGAGGGCTTTGAGTACACCGAGGAGATGAGTTTGGCAGATATAATTCTGGTAAACACCTGCTCAATACGCGACAACGCAGAGCAGAGAATTTGGGCTAGGCTCAGAGAATTTGGCGCACAAAAGCGCAAAAAACCGTCGATGATCATTGGTATTATTGGCTGTATGGCTGAGCGGCTAAAGGAGGAGCTACTTGAGCGTGCACAATTGGTTGATTTGGTAATTGGTCCAGACTCTTATAGAGCACTCCCTGAGCTGGTAGCACTGGCAAGCGATGGACAAAAGGGCATAAACGTTGAGCTAAAGAAGGAAGAGACTTACGCAGATATTGCTCCCGTTAGGCTCGACAAGAATGGTGTTACAGCTTACGTTGCAATTATGCGAGGCTGTAATAATATGTGTTCGTACTGTGTTGTTCCTTATACCCGAGGAAGAGAGCGTAGTCGTAATCCACACACTATACTAGAGGAGGTTAGATCACTTTTCGAGGCTGGTTACAGAGAGGTAACACTCTTGGGGCAAAACGTAAATTCATATTCATGGAATGAGACTGGCACACCAGACACCGATTTCCCTACCCTTATAGCTATGGTTGCAGACATATCTCCACTACTTAGAGTTAGGTTTGCAACATCACACCCTAAGGATATTAGCGATAAGTTGATTAAAACTATTGCTCAAACACCTAACATTTGCCGTCATATCCACCTACCAGCCCAAAGTGGTAGTAGTGCAATGTTGGAGCGAATGAATCGTAAGTATAACAGAGAGTGGTATCTTGAACGCGTTGCAAAAATCAAATCTCTGATTCCCGACTGTGCCCTATCAACCGACATCATTGCTGGTTTCTGCGATGAGACCATCGAGGAGCACAAAGAGACTATATCGTTGATGAATGAGGTCGGATACGAATTTGCCTATATGTTTAAATACTCGCTACGCCCCGACACTAAGGCTGCGCGTGAGATGGAGGATAATATATCGGAAGATGAAAAAACTCGCCGACTAACAGAGATTATCGATCTACAAACCAAGCTATCACTCAAAAGCAATGAGAGAGATCTTGGCAAAGAGTTTGAGGTATTGGTTGAGGGAGTATCTAAGCGTTCACAAGAACAGCTATTTGGTCGATCATCACAAAACAAAGTTGTAGTGTTTCCTCGTGCTGACTACAAGGTTGGGGACTATGTAACGGTAAGAGTAGTTGAATGCTCATCTGCAACCCTTATTGGAGAATTGGTGTAATACACCACAACATAACTAAAAAAGTAACTAGCACAAGCTAGTTACTTTTTTTTGGTTAGAACTATGTTCTAAAGTTATCAATTTTTTGTTTTCTTTGAAGATTTAGATTTTGCCATCTTAGCAGCTTTAGCTTCTTTTGCTCGAATTAGATTCTGTTGTTTATTCTCCTCCCTGCTCTTTTGTAGTTTCTTGTGTACGCTCTGCTCGTGAAGATCCAGCAGATACTCCAAACCATATCTTTTGACTGTATTCTTTGGAGTTTTAGCAAAGGGGGTATCAACAATCTCTATTCTAGAGATATTCTCAAAACGAGCTAACTCATCGTTTACCGTACGGCGATTATTTGCCATCACACGATCGATTTTATCAAGCTCAACACCTGCCTGCTCTAACATCGGATAGTCAGGGTAGACAAAGGCAACTAATTTATTTGCTTTATTTTGTAGAACTATACACTCAGCCACAAAAGGCAGGTTCATAATCTTCGATTCAATAGCTTCTGGATAGATATTCTCGCCACTAGGTCCCAGTAACATAGTTTTACTACGTCCTTTTAAGAAGAGATTTCCTGCCCTATCGATGTATCCCAAATCACCAGTCTTTAACCAACCATCTTCGGTGAATGTGTTGATTGTTGCCTCTTCATTCTTGTAGTAACCCTTCATTACGTGTTGTCCACGCACCTGCACCTCACCAATCTGATCCGTTGGATTCTCTTTTGCAATTCGTACTTTTATTCTAGGAGACCCTAGTGGAATGCCTACACTCTCGAGTACAAATTTATCGTGGTATACGTATGATATAAGTGGCGCACACTCGGTCATACCATAACCAACTGTAAATGGGAATTTGATTTTTCTGAAAAATTGCTCTACCTCTGGATTGATTGCAGCTCCTCCGATAATAACCTGTGAGAGGCCATCACCACCTAATTGTTCATAGAGAGACTTACATATCTTTCGGTAGATTATACCTCTAATTATAGGCAATTTTGTCAAGAAATTAATGATCGGCTTATCTAGTGTTGGTTTAATTTTGTTGCGGTAAATTTTCTCGAAAATAAGCGGAACAAAAACTAACAAAGTAGGTTTAACCTCAGCACAAGCAGACAAAAGCACTGAAGGTGAAGGAATTTTCCCAAGGAAAGTAACTTGCCCGCCCTTACCTAAGCCCATCAAAACTCCTACAAGAAGCCCATACACGTGTGCAATAGGAAGTACAGCTAGAGAGCTTCGAAGGAGCTCACCTAGCTGAGAGACTCCAAATGTAATATTTCCAGTAATATTCTTATCCATCAACATTACTCCCTTAGTAAGAGATGTTGTACCTGAGGTATAGTTGAGAACAATTACGTCATTAGGATTTGAATTGTGATAGTTAATATCGGCAGCTGTATAGCCAGAGCTATATTTTTGATGGAAAGCAGATCGTCTCTCTTCAATTGAAGATTTAAGCTCTTGAATATGCTTGCTGGTCTCCAATGCAAAATCTTCGAGAGAGAAGATTGCTATTAGCTCCTCGGTCTGCTCAATTTGCACTTTGGGAACAAACCAACTGTCACAAAACAGCAACTTTGAGTCACTATGATTAAGTATGTTGATAATATCTTTTGGATTAAACTCATCAAGAATGGGAACTATCACTGCTCCGTAAGTCACAGCAGCAAAAAATGTTACTGTCCAATGTGAACTATTCTTTCCTAGAACGGCTACCTTATCTCCTTTTTGGATATTGCAGCTATCAAAAATTGCGTGAACTTCTGCTATTTTTTGCGCAAATTCGCCATAGCTATAATATCTTTGTGTTCCATAATCCGCTAGAGCCTTTTCACTCCATCTCTCTGTGAAGATGCTAGAAAATAGAGAATTAAATGTCTGTTGCATAATTTGTAAATCTATAAAACCTATGCAAAGTTAGCAAAAAAAACTGAATAATCAAACATCAAACTACACCACCCACACAATCATTACCAAACAACCTTATTTTAATTGGAATTCAAAATAAAAGAGACTATCTCGAAATAATTCGAGATAGTCTCTTTTGTAGGAAATATGTATCAAAAACATTTTTGATACATATTGATAGCACACTAGTCCACTTTAACAGGGAAAGCAGGGATAGGTGTAAACTTAGTTGGTTTGGCCTCTAACTCTTTAAGAGCTTCTTCGATAGCGCGAGTAAGCTGCTGATCGTTACCCATAAACTCTTGATATGGATCATTCTCAACGTCTATATCTGGCTCTACTCCCCATCCTTCGATAATAAACTCTTTACCATCAACTGAGTATGGAGCGTATGATGGTGTAACAATAGAACCACCATCCACAACAGCTACACTTCCGCTGTATCCAACTACTCCACCCCAAGTCCTTCTACCGATAACTTTACCTATTTTATTATACTTGAAACGATAAGGAAATAGGTCTCCGTCTGAGGCAGAATACTCATTGACTAGCAATACCTTTGGTCCAATATGAGTACCCGTAGGGTTTACCGAGCCCTCTTTTTGGTTTGTATGCATAGTGTAGAATGTCGCTGTTCTTAGAAGTCTCTCTGTAATCATAGGAGACACGTTACCGCCACCATTTCCTCTATCGTCAATAATAAGTGCCTCTTTACGAAGTTGCGGATAGTAGTGTTTCATAAATTCATTAAGACCTTCAACTCCCATATCCGGAATATGAATATAGCCTACTCTACCGCCAGTTGCTTTATTAACCTTCTCAATATTTGATTGTACCCACGAGTAGTAGTATAGTGGTGCTTCGTTTGCTATTGTCTTAACAACAACCTTTCTTGCTCCATCCATTACAGGTTTAGAGTTAACAAGTAGCTCTACATATCTGTTAGCTTTATTTTGAAGAAGCTTGTAGATATCATTCACATCTTTGGTGTCGTTGCCATCAATGGCTAGAATATAATCCCCAACCTTAATATCTGTACCAAGAGTACGGAGCGGAGAGTTGAGATTTTTGTCCCAAGCAACACCGTCAAGTATACGAGTAATTTTAAATGCACCAGATTTGTCTTGTACAAAATTACCGCCTAGAAGTCCCATAGCAACGCGCTTAGGTTCTGGCTTTAATCCATTTTGAGAATAGGCGTGTCCAACATTCAACTCCCCTATCATATCACCTATGACATAAGCTAAATCACTACGGTGAGCAATATGAGGTATAAACTTGCTATATTTTCCACGTACCATATCCCAATCCACTCCGTGCATATCCTTATCGTAGAAATAATCACGCATCTGTCTCCAGCTCTCGTCATAGATCTGTGCCCACTCTTTAGGGTAATCAACAAGGCGATTCACCTCCGATAGGTTGATAGGATCTTTCAGCGTAGCCTTGCCTGTTGGAATAGACGACACAGCATATTTACCAGCACTCGACAACAGAGCCTTACTATAATCACTATTTAGGCTTAAACCCATATCAATAGCACTCTCTTTTTTAGTTGCCAGATCATATACAAATGCGCCTGCACGGTAGTAGTAAACTCTGTTGTTTAGGGCTGCAATGATTCTATAATTTCCTGCTCTAAGAGGAATATCCACTACTCTATCAAAGATACCCTCAAAATCTATCTCGATAGGTTTGTCGCTTAACTTGCCCTCTGCTAAGCCCTCTGGGTTGTAGCCAAATGGGGATACAACAGATTCATTTAGAGGAATCATATACATCTTAGCCATATTTGTATAGGCGTGGTTCCACTCCGTACGGCTATAAGTTGGATTGAATGTTCTGTCTGAGACAAAAAGAAGATAGCGTCCATCGCGACTAAATCGTGGTGAGTAACTTGCATACCACTCATCTGTTGCCACCGACGAATTACCACTCTTTGTGTCATAAATATAGATTCTCTGAACAGAGACAGACGGACGAGTGTAGGCAATCCAACGGCTATCTGGAGATATATCAAAATCACCCAACACGCCTTGTGCACCTCTTTCGATAAGGGTTGTTTTACCTGTTTCGATATTGGTAATATTTAGCTTGTTCGACTTATCTGCCCACACTATACTCTTGCCATCAGGAGTCCATTTCATTGCTAACACAAAGCCTTCGATGTTGGTTAATTTTCTATCCTTACCACTCTCTAGGTCATAAAGATGAATATTAAACTCACCAGATTTATCAGAAACATAAGCTAGGGTATTACTCTTTGGAGAGAAAGCCACGATCTTATCATTTGCACCACTAGAGTTTGTGATATTACGAGTGATACCCTCTTTTGTTGGCACAACAAACATATCCCCTCCAGCAATTAGGGCAAGATTTTTACCATCTGCCGATAATGAGTGTCCACGTGTAAGTCCGCTAAGGTCTTGCCACTGGGAACGTGCATATAGTCTATCGTTGTTTATCTCAATATCTACTTTTTGAGATTTAGCAGCTACCAAGTCATACTTATAAATATAGCCATCATACTCATAAACAATATAATCGTTTGAGATGGTTGGGAACTTCACGTCATAGTCAGTGTAATGAGTTATCTGTTTAGTCGCCTTAGTTGCAACATCATATTGATAGATATTCATCACATTATCTCTATCTGAGATATAGAAAATACTCTTGCCATCTTTCGACCACATCGGCACAATATCTTGGTGTACGTTATCGGTAATACGATAAGATTTCTTGGTATTAGAGTCAAAAATTCTCAAATCGTCTGCCATACCACCCTCATAACGCTTCCAAGTTCTAAACTCACGGAAAATGTAGTTATAGGCTAATTGTTTACCATCTGGCGACCACGAAGCAAAACCTGAGTTTTTTAGAGGTACGGCTACCGACATACCGCCATCAACCGATACATTGAAAAGCTGGCCTGTAAAGTCGTTGAAAGTTTGAGAGCGCGAACGATAGGTAATATACTTCCCATCCGGTGTCCAGTCCATTACTATATTATTTGGACCCATTCTATCCCCTATATCATCACGCCCTAGTGTTGCTGTATAGGTCAAGCGAACAGGCTCGCCTCCAGCATCTGGAATGACAAAAACTTCTGTATTACCATCGTATTGCCCAGTAAAGGCTATCTGAGTGCCATCTGGAGAGTATCTAGGCATCATCTCATAGCCTATATCAGAGGTAATTTTTCGAGCCACACCTCCGTCTATACCAACAGTGTACAGATCGCCCGCATAGGAGAAAGTAATGTTCTTGCCATTTGTGGCAGGAAACCGTAGTAGCCTAGCCTCTTGAGCGAAACTATAACTAGCAACGAGTGTTGCACAAGCAACTAAAAGTTGTTTAAATTTCATAATTATTTATATTAGTTAGTTTTCAAAATTACTAAAATTATTCAAACCTAGCAATAAAAAGCGACAAATCAACAAAAATCAAGATAAGTAGTCGACATATCTTTGGGATTTTATATAAATTTGTATGATTGTTGTATTTTTGTAAAAATTTCAATATCTTTGTCAACAAATTATACTAAACAACAAAAAAATGGATTACATACACTTTATCGAAGATGTAGTACGAGAAACTATATTAATAGCGGCACTTGTTATCAATATGATGCTACTAATCGAGTTTATTAATGTAAAATCAAGAGGGCTTCTTCTAAGAAAACTCTCAAACAACAGTTTTGGGCAGGTCGCACTATCGGCTGCACTAGGACTTATCCCTGGATGTATGGGTGGATTTGCTGTGGTTTCGCTCTTTACTCATCGACTTATCGGGCTTGGTGCTCTTGTTGCAATGATGATATGTTCGTCTGGCGATGAGGCATTCTTTATGATGGCTCTTATACCTGAGACCTATATGATAATGTTACCAATACTGTTTGTGTTAGCTATTTGTGTAGGTTACTTGGTCGACAAGTTTTCAAAACGCCAAAAGCAATCCACTTGTTCTCATTTCACGCAAGGCGATAATTTCGCTATTCATCAAGAGGATAATATCTCACTTCCATCAATATGGAAAGTAAGTTCATATCGTGCAGCTTTAAAGCCAACTCGATACAGAATTATCATCTCAATAGGTCTACTGCTGTTTATTGGAGCTATGTCTTTAGGCTTATTGGAACACCACCACCACGCAATTGAGGGTGTAGATGCTCATCACCACCATCACCACCACTCAATCTTTAGCGAGCGATGGTTAAATGTTGCATTCATAGGGGTAAGTATTTTCACTCTTATGTTTACTCTCACAGCCTCTGAACACTTCATCAAAGAACATCTTTGGGATCACGTAATTCGTAAGCACCTACTACCAATAGTAGCGTGGACACTTGCTGCGCTTGTCCTAGTAAATCTATTTATAAACAATCTTGATATGCGAACATTGTTAGAAGATAATCTATGGATTATGCTACTAGTTGCTGTCCTCATAGGAATAATCCCAGAATCAGGACCTCACCTATTCTTTGTTACAATGTTTGCTAGCGGAGTTCTTCCTCTATCTGTTCTGCTTGCCAACTCAATTGTTCAGGATGGCCACACCGCTATTCCACTTCTTGCAGATAGTCGAGTCAACTTCCTGAAAGCAAAAATAATTAATATGTTTGTCGGTTTTGGTGTAGGAGCTGTAATGATGATGATGGGATTTTAGATTCAAAATAGAAACAACTAATTGTCAAAAAATAAGCAAAGAGGTTATAATCTCTTTGCTTATTTATTTTTGTGTTATATACTCAATAATTAAGTTAAGAACTCATATCGATAGAAAAATCCTATACTAATATAAATAAATATTATAACGATTTTACACAATAAATATTGCTAGTATGAAAATTATTACTAATTTTGGGGAAAATAACTAATTTATGAGCCTATGAACAGTATTGTACGATTCTATGTGGAGGGGTTCAGATCTATGACAGTTGGAAAGACACTGTGGCTAATAATTCTGATCAAACTCTTTATTATGTTTGCGATTCTAAAAGTTTTCTTCTTTCCAAGTACCCTTTCGGGTATGGAAGATACTCAAAAAGCTGATTTTGTTAGAGAACAACTCATTGAACGCACTCAATAACAACTAAGATTATTAACTTCTAATTTACAACAAATATGGAATATCAAGAGACTTTATCGGCAGTGGATTGGTCTAGAGCTCAGTTTGCTCTTACGGCAATGTACCACTGGATTTTTGTTCCACTTACTCTAGGACTCGGTTTTATCTGTGCCATTATGGAGACAATGTACTTTCGTACTGGAGATCAAGAGTGGAAAAGAATCGCTAAATTTTGGATGCGACTCTTTGCTATCAACTTTGCAATTGGCGTAGCAACAGGAATCATCCTTGAGTTTGAGTTTGGAACAAACTGGTCTAACTACTCCTACTTTGTGGGGGATATTTTTGGAGCTCCACTTGCCATTGAAGGAATATTTGCATTCTTTATGGAGGCTACCTTTATGGCTGTGATGTACTTCGGTTGGGAGAAGGTATCCAAACGTTTTCACCTTATGGCTACGTGGCTTACTGCCATCGGGGCAAATCTATCTGCGGTGTGGATATTAGTTGCAAATAGCTGGATGCAGTACCCTGTGGGTATGCAGTTCAATATCGAGACTGCACGTAACGAGATGGTCGATTTCTGGGCAATGGTTCTTTCGGATGTATCTGTTACTAAATTCTTCCACTCTGTAACGTCAGGATACCTTCTTGCAGCGGTGTTTGTTGTGTCGATCTCAGCGTGGTATCTTCTAAAAAATCGCAATGTTCTACTAGCTAAACGCAGTATTAAGGTTGCTGCCATTTGGGGTATGGCAAGTGCTTTGATCGTGGCTTGGGCAGGCGACTCCTCTGGTTATGTAACGGCAAAGACTCAGCCAATGAAATTTGCTGCTATGGAGGCTTTAGGCGTTTCTTCAGTTGTTAGTATGGAGGCTCTTTACGACGGAGGCCGTGATCTACCTCTAACAGTTATTGGAGTGGTAAATAGCGATAAAGAGGTGGGTGATAACCAAGATGCACTACACGCAGAGTTTGCTATTCCAAACCTTTTATCAATGCTTACTCTAAGGGGAGAAGACAAGTTTATTCCCGGCATCAACGATTTAATTCTAGGTAACGAAGCAGAGGGCATACTATCTACAAAAGAGAAAATGTCCAGAGGAAAAGTTGCTATCGAGATGCTAAATCAGTATAACGTAGCCAAAAGTGAGGGCAATAGCGAAGAGATGCGCCGAATAAAAGCAATGTTCGACAAGAACACGCAAGAGGGTGCGGTTTTCTTTGAGAATCATTTTAAATATTTTGGCTATGGATTCTTCGACTCCCCGCTTCAAGCTATTCCAAACATATCGCTTGTTTTCTATAGCTTTAGAGTAATGGTTGGCTCTGGGGTATTCCTGCTTGCTCTATTTGCTGGGCTTCTGTTCTTGGTCTACAAAAACTCACTACAACGCTACCGTTGGGCATTATGGATTGTTGTATTCTCGCTTCCTGTTCCTTATATTGCAGGTCAAGCAGGATGGATTGTAACAGAGGTTGGCCGCCAACCGTGGACTGTACAGGATATGCTGCCAACCTTTGCATCAATATCAGACATTAGTGCAGGAGCAGTAAAAACCACATTCTTTATCTTTGCAGGACTATTTACCGTTCTACTAATTGCAGAGATTAGGATAATTCTCAAGCAGATTAAATTGGGTCTTAAAGATGAATAACTAAAACATTTGAACTATGGATTTATCATATATATTTTTACAACACTACTGGTGGTTACTAATATCAATACTGGCGGGTGCATTAGTATTTTTAATGTTTGTACAAGGGGGACAAACCCTTTTAATGACAGTTGCAAAGAGCGATGAAGAGAAATCGCTTCTAGCTGGTCACCTAAGTCACAAATGGGAGCTAACATTTACCACCTTAGTAACATTTGGAGGAGCATTCTTCGCTTCATTCCCCCTATTCTATAGCACTAGTTTTGGTGGTGCTATATACGTATGGTTATTGATTCTCTTTGTGTTCATTATTCAGGCAGTTGCATACGAGTTTCGTACAAAGCCGAGCAATCTATTAGGCACAAAAACTTACGACACATTCCTATTTATTAATGGTCTGCTGGGTACAATTCTTATAGGTACAGCAGTAGGAACATTCTTCACAGGCAGTGAGTTCATCATAAACAAAGCCAATATCAGTGCAGTAGGTACGTCGAATGTAATATCACAGTGGATTAGTCCTCTAAAGGGAATTGAAGCCGTGTTCGATTACAGAAACCTTGCTCTTGGCTTAGCCGTATTTGCTCTTTCGAGAGTCCTTGCAATTCAGTTTTTCTACAATCAGATCAAAGAGGATCCTATTACAAAACGTTTTGAGAAACCACTATTGGTATCTTCTGTTCTTTTTTTGATTACATTCCT
>CAYJOF010000012.1:10791-16923 GCA_964371765.1 uncultured Rikenellaceae bacterium | reverse complement strand
TGTCCATCACCGCTATCTATTAGCTCATACTCCGTCCAAGAGTCTGCCTTGAGAAACTGCTCGTTCATATCTTACCTATATAAATTAGTTTTGTTATACAATTTGCACAGTCACACACTAACTCAAATCTGTGTTGACCGTTGTGTAGATACCATCTACTTGTGTCACCTCCTTCGAGAATACACTCCCCACGCTCTCGTCGTAAGCAGTAGCGCATCTTCATCGCCTCTACCCCTTCATACGATCCGTTTCGCAACTCAATAGCGTCTTCAATATGAGTATATCCACACTCCGAGTAGAATTTTCGTGATAGCGAGTTGGAAACGTTGGCCGTATAGCTCAAAGCTCCACAAGCGCACTCTTCTCTAAGTCGCGTGGTAGGTATTGGTTTTGGGTGCGAAGATACTCTTTTATTTTGTAACTGCTCAAAAATCTTACGACGAATTGCATTTATCTCTCCTATCGGGATAAAAGGGATTGTTCCATTTATCGTCACATCGACTACCCTGAAGATTGTTCCTCCACTCTTTTTTAGCTGATTTATTAGTGTTTGAGTGGCTTTTTCCAGATTTTGCGCCTCCTGATAATTCGAGGAATCAACCCTCAAATTGCAACTCACCAAGGAGATATCCTGCGCAACAATCTCTAGTTCTCCATCAAGAAATGTTAGTTCTAATTGAAGATCTATCTGACGTTGTGGTCTTAATGAAGCTATCTTTGCGTTATATTTAATATCGAAATTTCTGTAAATCTCGACTCCTTGCGAAATTCCGTCCATTCGGTTGGGGTAGATTTTATTTTGATCGCTAATGTTTATATTAGTGCCTAAAAATTCTCCTTTTTTTGAGATGAAACATATCCCGTCACCATTATTGAGCGAATTTCGGGACTCTAGCGAAAAGAAATCTCGCCCACAAGAGCCTACCCTACCAACGTACTGCCCTACTGCCTTTGCAGTAGCAAACGAACTGACAGACTGTCTGTTGTCCATAAGAAAGTAGTCACTAAAACCTCGTGTAAAGCTGCGATTTGGGTCTACCTCAGCATCAAAGCTACTCACTCCCACAGAGCTACGCACAAATCCTTGTCTTTTTGAGAGTTGTTTGTCTATCTCAATTCGATAGTGCAAAACAGAGCTTTTGAGGTAGGTTATATCCTTGAGTCGACCTTCGATTTTGAAAGAGCGAACACCCGAATCAATCATCTTACCTATGTGACTGGAGAGCATCATATCTTTAACCGATAACAGGTGTTTGTCGCGCTCCAATATACGACCCGATTCATCGCTTAGCGTATAGGTAGCACGACAGGGTTGAGAACACACTCCCCTGTTGCCACTTCTTCCAGAGAGAATATGCCCCATATAGCACTCTCCACTATTGGACACACAGATAGCTCCGTGAACAAATGCCTCCACCTCAATATTGCTAGCTTGGGAGATAGTGGCGATCTGTTCTAAGGACAATGATCGCTCAAGAACCACTCTGTTAAATCCAACACTCTCAAGAAATTTAACTCTCTGGAGGGTATTGGCAGCAGTCTGTGTCGAGGCGTGTAGTTCGATAGGCAATCCAAATTCGAGATAGGCCATATCTTGCACAATCAGGGCATCCACTCCCACCTCACATAGCGACATAGCAAGTGATTTGGCAGAGGATAGCTCGTTCTCAAAAAGGATGGTGTTCATCGTTACGTAAACCCTTGCGCCAAATTGGTGTGCATAGCTACAAAGTTGAGCAATATCCTCGATAGAGTTTCCTGCTGCATATCTTGCACCAAACATCCCAGCACCAATGTACACAGCATCGGCGCCACAATCTATGGCAGCAATGCCATATTCAAGATTTTTTGCAGGGGCAAGTAGCTCTATATTAATCATTATTTATGTTTTAGGAACTCTGCAAGTTTTTGAGTTGCACGAGCACGATGTGAGATAGCATTCTTCTGCTGAGGGCTCATCTGAGCAAAACTCTCCGAGTATCCCTCTGCCTGAAATATGGCATCATATCCAAAGCCACCCTCTCCGCGAGCTTGTTCTAGTATCTCTCCCTCAACAACACCTTCGAACAGCTCCTCCTTGCCATCGATAATAAGTGAGATGACAGTCACAAAACGTGCTCGGCGGTTTTTAACTCCTTCCATCTTTTGGAGTAGTTTGTTGATATTGTCGACAAAACTACACTGCTCACCCGCATAGCGAGCTGAGTAGACTCCTGGTTCTCCTCCTAGGGCCTCTACCTCTAATCCAGTGTCGTCAGAGAAACAGTTCTTATGTACTTTTTCGAAAATGTAATGAGATTTCTGCGAGGCATTGCCTGCAATGGTTGCCTGCTGCTCTGGAATCTCTTCAAAGATTCCATTCTCTTTGGGCGTTGTTAGATTAAATCTATCACCTAAGATATACTGAACCTCCTCTAGTTTATGTTTGTTATTTGTTGCAAATATTATCTCCATATATTTATCTATTTTTTTGATTTATAAAACTCTATTATTGCCTCAGCTCGCTTGTTGCCTACCACCTGAGCCAACTCCTGGTGACTTGCTGCGCTTATTGCAGATATTGTCTTAAACTTGCGAAGTAGGTTTTTGACAGACACAGCACCCAAAGAAGGTATTGAGTTAAGTGAGCTATTGATTGCTCCCTTTGAGCGTTTGTTGCGATGGAAGGTTATTCCAAACCTGTGAGCCTCGTCACGTATGTGCATCAAGACTCTCAAGGTCTCCCCGCTTTTGTCAAGATACAAAGGGTATGGATCCTCTGGAAAGAACACCTCCTCTAGTCGTTTGGCCAGTCCAACGATGGCTATTCTTTTCTCTAATCCTAGTTCCTGTAAAACTCCGTAAGCCATAGACAATTGCCCCTTTCCTCCGTCAATCACTATTAGCTGAGGTAGGGCTTCCTCTCGCTCTAGCATACCCTGATAGCGGCGTGTTACGACCTCTCTCATTGAAGCAAAGTCATCAATGCCAACAACCTCTTTAATATTGAAATGACGATACTCTTTACGAGAAGGCTTACCTCCGCGAAACACCACACAAGCTGCAACTGGGTATGTACCTTGTATGTTAGAGTTGTCGAAACACTCGATGTGCATAGCTGGTTCACTTAATCTAAGGTCACGCTGAATCTGGGTAGTAATCCTCTGAGCGTGACGCTCTGGGGAGGTATTTTCCAGATTTTTGAGTTTTGCAAGACGATAAACCCTACAATTTTTCTCTGACAGTTCTAACAGTTTCAAGCGTTCTCCTCGTTGAGGCACAACAAAATTACTCCCTCTGAAAAGCTCAATATCGGGCATAAAAGGCACAATTACAATAGATGACAGAGGTTTATTGACTATATCTAAGATTTGAGGTATTGCGTAATTGAGTATCTCGATTGGCTCATCGCTAATACCTAGTTTCATTTCAATTGAGTATGAGTATATCACAGCTCCTTTCTCTATGTGAAGATAGTTGCAAAAAGCAACAGTTGAGTCTACAATCAAAGAGAAGACATCTACGTTATGCTCCACTGGCGATACCACAACACTCTTACTTTGGTAGCTTTCTAACATACACAAGCGATCTTTATATCGTTGAGCCTCTTCAAATCTGAGCTGCTGAGCCTCTTCCATCATTTTTTGGTTTAGGTAGGCTTTTGCTTCAGATAGATTTCCCGATAGGGTTGATAGCGCTTGAGATATGCTGTGATTGTACTCCTCTAGCGATTGAAGTCCTTCGCAGGGAGCTTTGCAGTTACCTATGTGATACTCCAAACATCGAGAGAACTTCCCTCTTTTTATGCCTTGTTCGGTCAACTTGAGGTTGCAATCACGAATAAAATAAAGTTTGCGCACCAATTCCAACATAGATCGTTGAGCTGTGATTGATGGATAGGGGCCAAAATATTTTGAACCATCCTTTACCACATTCCTAGTAGATCTAACACGAGGAAATTGTTCGTGGCGAAGCACAATCCAAGGGTATGTTTTATCATCTTTTAGGAGGATATTGTAGCGCGGCTGAAGAGATTTAATCATATTATTCTCCAGCAAAAAAGCATCTGCTTCTCGCTCAACAACAGTATGTTCGACAGCCACAATTTTGCGCACCATAGCCGCCACTTTTATTGGTTGATCTCGATTTAGGAAATATGACGACACTCTTTTTTTTAGGTTCTTAGCCTTACCCACATAGATAACCTTACCGCTTTTGTCTAGGAAACGGTAGACGCCTGCCATACTTGGCAGCAGAGCAATTTGAGTCTTTAAATCCTCTTGAATACTCATACAAATAGAGTGACTATGTTATTCTTAACGAACGACCTATTCTTAGAATTGTTGTAGTGCTAATATTGTTGAGAGAACATATTTGTTTCATTGGCACACGATATTTTCGAGCAATAGCACCAAGAGTATCACCTGAACGTATCTTATGATAGGTCTTTACTATTACTTTTGATTTATCTTGCTGCGCAGATGCCAAAATTTGCTTATCTGAGAATTTGTGTACGTATACTACCCCCTTTTTTAGGGTATTGTTCTTCACATCCAGAAAGAGATTAGGGTCAAGGGCAACACCATCAACACGAATCTCAAAGTGGAGATGTTTCCCAGTAGAGCGACCTGTGCTGCCAACCTGAGCAATCACATCACCTGCTTTGACTATGTCGCCACGCTTAACAAAATTCTTACTATTGTGGGCGTAGATGGTCTCCATTCCATTTTGGTGGCGAAGCACAATCGTATTTCCAAATTGAGAGATATATCTCGATATTCTAACAACTCCATCCATATATGCACAAATATCGCTAGCTCCGTTACGAGCACTTAGGTCGACTCCGTTGTGCATTCTGCCACGACGATAACCATAATTCGATGAGAATACTCCATTGAATGGAAAACTCCCCTCTCTGGCAATATGATAGAGATTAACTTCAACTGATTCTCCATCAGCAAAAAAGTTTGTTGTAGCCTCACCGACAGTCGTAAGTTCTTTATCGGTAAAAAGGTAGTCTAGTGCCCAATCGTCATTGTGCTCGGGCTGCTCGATTTGGAGATCCTGCTGCATCATCTCTTGACAATACTGCTCGATTGCCGTCTCAAGCGAGACCTCCTCAACTAAAGGTTCGATAGGCTCGAAATGAGGAACAAAAGATGGTCTTATAGGTTTATCCTGCGCCAAGGTATCCTCCTGCTTAGAGAAAATAGCTTGGTTACTACAAGATGTAACAAAGAGTATCCATAAAGATACTCCTAGTCCATAGGAAAACATTTTCATTAATTTATCCATAAAATCGGATCTTTGATCCGTTCAAAAAACTGAAAACAAACTACTAAAATCGAGCCAAATGCTTGAAATGTTCAAGGCGGTGTGAAATGAAATTTTCTGAGCACACGAGGTGCTCAGAAAAAATATGAGTTGTATCAGCAAAGTGCAAATACAAATTTAGTAGTCCGATATTTGATTAGTTTAGGTACTTCTCGCAATCGATGGCTGCGATACATCCCGAACCAGCAGCAGTAATAGCTTGCTTGTAGTGCGGATCTTTAACATCTCCAGCGGCAAACACACCCTCAACGTTAGTCTTTGAGCTCTTACCCTCAGTGATGATATATCCCTCTTCATCTAGATTGATCTGACCTTTGAACACCTCTGTGTTTGGATGGTGACCAATAGCCAAGAAGAATCCGTCGATATTGATAGTTTTGTTTGTACCATCGTTCTTAACAAGTAGAGCACCAGTTACACCATCCTCATCACCTAGAACCTCAACCGTGTTGTGTTCGAAAAGAATTTCAATATTTTCGGTATTGAACACCTTGTCTTGCATAGCTTTTGATGCACGAAGGTAGTCCTTACGTACGATAAGGTATACCTTACGACAAAGAGTAGCAAGGTAGGTAGCCTCCTCACAAGCTGTGTCTCCACCACCAACTACCGCTACATCACGTTTTTTGTAGAAGAATCCATCACACGTTGCACAAGCAGACACTCCCATACCTCTAAATTTATCTTCGCTTGGAAGACCTAGGTATTTTGCAGTTGCACCTGTTGAAATGATGATACTATCGGCAGAGATAGTTGTAGTGTTGTCTATTGTCACCTTGTATGGTTTTGCAGATAGATCAACCGAGGTAACAATACCGT
>CAYJOF010000012.1:0-10781 GCA_964371765.1 uncultured Rikenellaceae bacterium | reverse complement strand
CTTGAGCTTTTAGGTCTGCCATCAACTCATTACCTGTTGTACCTGTTGGATAACCAGGGAAGTTGTCAATCTCAGTTGTAGTAGTTAGCTGACCACCCGGCTGAATTCCCTGATAAAGGATTGGAGATAGGTTAGCTCTAGAGGTATAGATAGCTGCAGTATATCCAGCAGGTCCGCTACCAATGATTAGGCATTTAATATGTTCCATATTCAATTATTAGTTATTAAAGTCTATTTATGTTTAATGATTATTTCTTTAAATACTTTGTAGATAGAGTTCTTGTAGAATCCCTTACCCACAGCCAAGGCGATCTCTCGCTGGGCAGCTATAATAGGACTAAAAGGCTTGACTTGCTTCTTTCGGCTCTCCGAGAGCATTGATACTGCCATAGAGGGGAGTATCGTACATCCGCCAATGCTATCTACCATACGAGTGATTGTTTCGAGAGATCCGCTCTCAAAGTTAAGGGCAGCCTTACGCTTACTCTTCGCGCTACAAAGATCTAGCACTTGGGTGCGCAAACAGTGCCCCTCTGGTAGTAGGATTAGGGAGTCAATATCAATATCTGCAATATGCACCTCTGAGGCTTCCACCAAAGGCGAGCTATCAGAATGGTATAGATAGAGTTTATCTGAAAAGAGATTCTCCTCAATTATGTCGGCTGGGTCGGTAAAGCCTTCCGCTAGAATTCCAATATCGATCTTGCCTCTTTTGAGTTGCTCTTCAATATCTCTGGTAAACATCTCACGAATCTCTAATTGAACTTCGGGATATTTACGAATAAAATGAGGAACGAACTTGTGGAGCAGGTAGGGAGCAATAGTTGGTATTACAGCAACTCTAAATACTCCTTTCACCTCTTTTTTTAGGGTATTTACCCTCTCTGTGATAGTATTGAAAGAGGCAATAGCTTCTTGAGCCTGCTCAACAACTATCACCCCTGCATCGGTAAGGGTAATTGGTTTTTGCTGGCGATTGAGAAGTAGCACACCTAGCTCTTCCTCAAGGTTTTTGATTTGAGTGCTCAGCGAAGGTTGGGTAACAAAGCAGTGCTCAGATGCCAAGGAGAAACTTCCAAAATTGGCAACTGCTAATAGGTATTCCAGCTGTACTATCGTCATAACATTTCTTTACTTTAGGTTTAATCCTGCCTACAAAGATACAAACTTTTCATTTTAATGCAAATTATGCTCAATAAAAGTAGGTCGACGCTGAGCATAAGGGCTATTGGAGCCGTGATTTATGTTTTTTTTGGTAGGCAGGCAAAAAATGAGTACATTTGCAGTATAATAAAGATAGAGAGATGAATAAAATTAGACTAACAAAGGAGTTCTCATTTGAGATGGCTCACGCCCTGAAAAATTATGATGGAGCGTGTGTACACATACACGGTCACTCGTACCGCTTCTTTGTCACCGTAATTGGCACTCCAGAGCAAGATATAGAAGACCCTAAATTGGGTATGGTAATGGATTTCAAGCTAATAAAAAGCATAGTAAATAGAAATATTATCGATAAATACGATCACGCACTGGTAATCAGCAGTAGCGATCCTCGCAGCAAAACATTTGCACAACAGACCGAAAAACTGGTAGTGGTTGATTATCAACCCACTTGCGAGAATATGATTTGCGACTTTGCTCAAATCATCTCCAAGGAGCTTAATGGAAATGTAAAGCTACACAGTTTGAGACTTCACGAAACGGCAACATCATTTGCAGAATGGTTTGCTCAGGACAATTTGTAATCCTAATAAACCAACTTCAAGACGATGAACAAACTCTTTTTGATAGATGCTTACGCTCTAATATTTAGATTTTATTACGCACTAATCAATAGACCAATGCGAAACTCTCAGGGGCTCAACACCTCTGCGATATGGGGATTTACAAAGTTCATAAATGACTTAATAGCAAGAGAAAAACCTACATACATTGGAGTAGCATTCGACCCAAAGGGGGGCAGCTTCCGCAATCAACAATATCCACTCTATAAGGCAAATCGTTCGGAGACTCCTGAGGACATAAAAGCCTCTGTCCCATATATCAAACAGATTCTTCAGGCGATGAATATTCCTATTTATGAGGTAATGGGCTACGAGGCAGATGATGTTATCGGAACACTATCTGTAATGGGACACAACGAAGGTTTAGAGGTGTTTATGGTAACCCCAGACAAAGACTACGGACAACTTATCACCGATAAAGTATCGATGTATAAGCCTCGCAAAGGGGGTGCAGACTCTTTTGAGATTGTGCGTAGCGAGGATGTATGCAAATACTACTCTATCGACAAGCCTTGCAAGGTGAGAGATATTCTTGCTCTGTGGGGTGATGCCTCAGATAACGTACCAGGGGTACCAGGGATTGGCGAGAAGAGTGCTATAAAACTTATCTCAAGTTATGGAGATATTGAGGGGATATATGACAATATCGACAAGCTAAAGGGGAAACAAAAAGAGAATCTTATTGAGCATAAAGATAGGCTAATGCTTGCCAGAGATCTTGTTACGATATGTACAGAGGTACCTCTGGATTTTAAACTAGAAGACCTACGACATAAGCCCTCCGACCATTGTCAGCTTATCTCTCTCTACCGAGAGATGAACTTTGCCACTATGATACACGACCTAGAGCTTAAGTGTGGCAACAGAGCTCAAATGCCTATTGAGGAGGTAGTGTATAAATCAAACAGTGGGGAGTTGATGCTCTTCGATAGCGACTCCTCTCAACAAGGAGAAACTACTAGTCAACTATCGCTTTTCGATAGCAACGATCTTTTTGGAGACAGAGCATCGGAGCCTGTATACAACACCATCAAAAACACAGCCCATACATACATACCCATCCTCACACCAAGCGAGGCAGATGCGCTAGCTGAGGCAATCAAGCTCAAAGGAGAGTTCTGTTTCGACACCGAAACAACTGGACTTAACCCTATGATGGATAGTCTGGTAGGAGTATCCATATCGATCGAACAAGGTAAGGCATATTATATTCCAGCAGGAGGAGAGGTTGATATAAAGGCGTCGTTGGGCGAGTTATTCGAAGATGATTCTATTGCTAAAGTAGGGCAAAACATTAAGTTCGATATATTGGTATTAAAGAGCATTGGGATTGAGGTTAAAGGCCCTCTTTTCGATACAATGATCTATCTTATCAACCCAGACCTCTCTCACAATATGGATTTCCTAGCTCGCAACTACCTAAACTACAACCCAATTGCCATCTCAGAGCTTATCGGGAGCGGCAGAGGAGCTATCACAATGGACAGGGTTGAGTTGTCGAAAATCACAGACTATGCAGCAGAGGATGCAGATATTACCCTACAACTAAAGGAGCTTTTATGGCTTAAGCTCACTGAGAGTGGACTCGACAAACTATATTTCGAAATCGAAGAGCCTCTTATCAGAGTACTAGCAGATATGGAGTATACGGGGGTAAAGGTCGATAGCAATATCTTAGATGAGTTTTCCGTTTTGTTAAAGGGAAAATTGGAGGAGATTGAGCAGTCGATTCGCCAATGGGCAGAGGGAGACATAAACATCAACTCTCCTAAGCAGCTAGGCGAGCTATTGTTCGATAAGCTAAAGATTACAACAAAGGCTAAACGAACAAAGACAAAACAGTATAAGACAGACGAGGCGTCGTTGGAGAAGTTGATAGACAAACACCCGATCGTAGGGCAGATTTTAGAGTATAGAGAGGCAAAAAAACTACTCTCAACATACGCTCTAGCCCTTACGTCACTTATCAACCCAAAGACTGGAAGGGTACATACAACCTACAATCAAGCTCTAACACGCACTGGCAGGTTAAGCTCAAACAACCCTAATCTACAAAACATCCCTATCAGAAACCCTCGAGGAGAGGTGATTCGAAAGGCGTTTGTAGCAGAGAATAGCAACAGAGTACTTCTGGCGGCAGATTACAGTCAGATTGAGCTGAGGATTATGGCTCATCTAAGTGGCGACCCTGCAATGATTGAGGCGTTTAGAGAAGGAGAGGATATTCACACTGCAACTGCAGCAAAGATTTATGGTGTTGAGCAAAAAAATGTAAGCAAAACAGAACGAAGTAACGCAAAAAGTGCTAACTTTGGCATCATATATGGTATCTCTAGTTTTGGTTTGGCCAACAACCTAAAAATACCTGCTAGTGAGGCTAAAGCTTTGATTGATGGCTACTTTGCAAGTTATCCGATGGTTCACCAATATATGGATAATAGCGTTGAGATGGCACGTCAGAGGGGCTATGCTGCTACTATATATGGTCGCAAGAGGTATCTCGAAGACATTAACTCTCGCAACGCAACAGTAAGGAGTTTTGCTGAGAGAAATGCAATAAATGCGCCGATTCAAGGCTCGGCAGCCGATATTATGAAACTAGCGATGATTAGAGTATCGCAAAGGCTCAACGAGGAGGGATTGAAAAGCAAAATTATTTTGCAGGTGCACGATGAGCTGGTTTTGGAGGTTGAAAAGAGCGAACTGGAGAGCGTTATGGCAGTTGTTCGAGAGTCGATGGAGGGCGCAGCAGAACTCAACGTGCCTCTTCCAGTAGATATGAGATATGCAGACAATTGGTTGGATGCTCACTAGGATTTAACTTTAACTTAGATTGTGCATCACACTTATATACAATGATAAATTAACTTAACTTAATAAATTATGAGAAGTTTGATTTCAACAACAGTGTTTACGCTCATATTTGGAGCGATATTAGCACAAACAAAAAGTGCTAACTCACTAAACGAACTATACAACACAAAACGAAACCCTGTAATCAAGGAGGAGCCTAAACAGCAGCAAAGTGCTCAACGCTCATCTTCGACACAGGCAAATGGGCAGGCTATCACAGCTTCTAGCGAGGATATAATTCCAGCAGATCAGTACTATCCCGGTATGCTAAAGGATCTTCTGGATGAGGGAGTGTATGTTCCTGAGAATCTAGCTAACCTACCTGCAACCGAGGCAAAGACAAACGAGGAAGAGATCACCAGATTGGTCTATGTGCCTACTTGGGCAGAACCTTATGCAATGAACCACGTTACGGCGGTATATATACCATCATATTTCTCTTGGAACGACTGGTTCTATGGGCCATATTCTCGACCATTTGCTTGGACATACAACGGATATAGACCTTGGTATTCTATGTGGGATCCTTGGCTTGATCCAATGCCACCATACGCTTGGAATATGAGTTTTGGCTGGGGAGGTTACTACGGTTGGGGTATGAGCTTTGGTTGGGGGGGATACCCATACAACCCATACAACCCATACAATCCATATTATCCTTATGGGCCTGGTGGCTACTACCCATATCACCCATACCACCCGTACCATCCACACCACCCTCATCACCGTCCACAACCTAGACAAGATATTGTATATGGACGTTCGGGTGCCCATTCTAGCAATTCTAGGGTTTACTCTTCACGACCTACAAACAACAGTCGTGTTTACAGTGAGGCACTCAACAGTTCATCATCTAGCTCAAACAGACAACCTATACGCGGAACAGCTACAAGCACAAACCCCGTAAGGAATAACCAGCAGTCAACAAACACTCAAAACAGTAATAGACAATACAACAATAGCGTTCGTCAATCGAGCAACAACTCATCTACTAATCGCAGTAGTTCATCGTTCAGCAACTCATCAACGAGCAACCCAGTTCGCTCGTCGGGCACAACAAGAATGACAAACACCTCAACTAGACGAAGTAGATAGGTTTATAAATTAGAAGATATGAAAAAATTAATAGTGTTAGTATCTACGCTGCTTATCAGCAGTGTATCAATGGCTCAAAACGCCTACGACCTTTTTCAGTATTCAAACACATCGGCTAGAACAAGCTCGACAACTGCAAAAGTAGCGGCAATGGGAGGTGCATTCACATCTCTGGGAGCAGACATCTCGTCGGCCTCTATCAATCCTGCTGGATTGGGTTTATACAAATCAAGCGATATTGCTCTTACGCCGAATCTATCGTTTAGTGCAGTGACCACAAAGAGCGAGGGTAATTCTGTTAAAGATAGAGTCAGCGATTTCAATCTAAGCAACCTCTCTGCTATGTTTAATCTTGTAACAAGCGAGACTAAGTTAGTTAGAGGTCTTACAATTGGTTTTGGATACAATCTTGATGCCTCACAGAACTATAACGGCAAGGCAAACTCTTCTGCCTCACAGTGGAGCATTATTGATCACTATGCAAATCAACTAACAGGTAGCAACGTAAACCCTAACGATATTTTTGTAAGTTCTGAAAACCCTTTTGGAGCTTATCAAATCTCCGACCCTTCACTATGGGGAGCAATAGATGCTTTCAACAACGGCACAATGGAGAACACCTCAGATGCTCCATACAGCTACCGTCCAGATCAACGCTCTTTTATCGAAGGCGATCGATTCTCGTCTGTAAAAACAACTCAATACCAAACTCGCACCGAAAACTTCAGTTTCTCGATGGGTATTAAGTTGGGTAACTACGTAAATCTTGGTATGGCTCTAGGAGTAACAGACTACACATCCTCTCAGAGAGATGTCTATTCGGAGTACGCCTCAAACACTAATTTGGGCGACTATAATGGCCTAGACCAGTGGGAGGCTAGATCGCTACAAGGCTCAGCTTTTGATTTTAAGGTCGGAGCAATTGTTGAACCATTGGCTGGTCTTAGAGTCGGAGTTGCATATCACGCACCTCGAGTGAGCACCATCTACGACAGCTACTACATCGATCAAGAGGTTTTCTATACCGATAACACATCATACTACACACAATCTGCAATCTACGAGACGTGGTACAAGATGAAATCACCTAGCAAACTGCTAACTGGTATCTCTTATGTGATTGGTGGTGTAGGTATTATATCATTCGACTGGGAAAGAGCATACTACAACAAGATGAGTATCTCTGGTATCGACTACGGAAGTGGATACTCTCCAAACGACGAGGTTAAGGATAGCTATCAAGCTCAAGATATTTTTAGAGTTGGTGCGGAGGTATATATAGGCTATGGACTATTCGTTAGAGGAGGTTTCGTACAGAGCACCTCTCCGCTAAAGAGCACAGCATTAGCCGACCCTAAATACGATGAATCATTTAGAAATATCTCAGCAGGTTTTGGTTGGACAAATGGCAACTTCTATGTAGATTTTGCATATGTAAACTCTAAGGTTAATCACCAACCATACTATCTCTACTCGGCAGATTTCTCACCAATTGCAGCAGCATCGCAGAAAGATAATTTTTACAGCATAACAGCAGGTATACGCTTCTAAACCAATACGATGGATAAAAATACAGATAAATTTATAGTATCGGCAAGAAAATACCGCCCTGCTACATTCGAGTCGGTAATAGGACAGAGCCATATCACCTCGACGCTCCAAAACGCTATTGTGCGAGATAAACTTGCGCACGCATACCTGTTTTGCGGCCCAAGAGGTGTAGGTAAGACAACCTGTGCTCGTATTGTTGCAAAGACAATCAACTGTTTAAACCGAACCGACAAGAACGAGGCGTGTGACAAGTGTGATTCCTGTGTGGCATTCAACGAAGGTTCATCGTTTAATATTCACGAGATGGATGCCGCAAGTAATACATCTGTTGAGAATATTCGCTCGCTCAACGAGCAGGTAAGAGTCCTGCCACAGATTGGACGTTATAGCGTATATATCATAGATGAGGTTCATATGCTATCCACCTCAGCCTTCAACGCCTTTCTAAAGACCCTTGAAGAGCCACCTGAGCACGTTGTATTTATACTAGCCACAACAGAGAAGCACAAAATTCTACCAACCATACTGTCTCGTTGTCAGATATACGACTTCAAGCGAATAACTGTTCAAGATGTTGTAGCCTACCTCCAATATATCTCCAATCAGGAAGGAGTAGTCTCGGACGATGAGTCGCTACATATGATTGCAGCAAAAGCAGATGGATGTATGCGTGATGCTCTGTCGATGTTTGACAAGGTAGTCTCATACTGCCAAGGAACTCTTACAAGTGTGGCAGTATCGGACGCACTTAATATTCTGGACTACGACACCTACTTCTCGGTGGTGTCTCTACTTCGCAGTGGTGAGATTGCAAACACACTCCTAAAGTTCGACGAGGTACTTCAACGAGGATTTGACAGTCAAACATTTGTAGGAGGATTGAGTTCCCACCTAAGAGATATTTTAGTGGCATCGAACCCCTCGACACTCAAACTTCTGGAGGTAAGCGGCAGCGTTGCACAAAAATTCACCCAGCAGGCAAAGGAGGCAGATATAGCATTCATATTCAACTCGCTCGATATTCTTTCAAAGCTCGATGGCGCACTCAAAACTTCGCTTAATCAGCGACTTAGTTGTGAGATTGCACTTCTTAAGATTGCTAATCTATCGGGAGTAATTCCTACTCAAAGCCCCAGGCAACACCACTTGCCCCAAGCAATAGACCAAAGCACAAGTAGCCTCGCTTCGCACTCTACTGAGCAAGCAAGCACTACTGTGCAGGAGGATAATACCCAAAAAAAGGAGGAACGAACAAACGAAACTATCAAACAAGAGACAATAGAGACTTCGAGCCAAAGTATCAATACCCCAATAACCACTGAACCGCAGCCACAAAGACCCAAAAGAACATCTCGATTGGGAACTTCTATCAAAGAGCTTAAAGCAGGTTTAATGAACGGAGCAGATCAAAGTGAGGAGGTTGTGACTGTTGTGGAATATAGCAAAAGATTAGACTCGGACAATGAAGAAGCAGTTATTAAGGCCTGCAAACAACTAGCACAAGAGATCTCGGAGACAAAACCACGTATCTCAATTGCACTAAGCGAGGCTAAGATCGTGGATCAGAAAATATCGCTTGAGGTGATGAGTGAGATTCTTGAGGAGGAGATCATAAAGCAGAAACACGAGCTACTTGGATCCTTAAGCAAGATTTGCGAGGTTGGGGAGCTAGATTTTACGATAAACGTAATGGAGATTACCCAACAGGCACAAGAGAAGAAGATATACGTAAAGAACGAAGATAAACTAGAGTATCTAAACTCTCAAAATCCGCACTTAAAGGGTTTTATAAAAGATTTAGGACTGCATATAGTGTGATTTTTTTTCGAAGCAGGTGACAAGCAAGTCTTCCTTAGTATAAAGAGTGTGAATAAGAGCTTATTCACGCTCTTTTTTATTCACAATAATCAAATAAGCTCTATAAATAATGCTTGTAAAAAGTGATGTAATCAATCTAATTTCGGCACGCTAGCGAAATAAGTTTGTGTATTACAAATATTTAGCGTATCTTTGCAGAAATTTTTATATAAATAAATGATAGAATTACCAGAATTTAGAGCCCTAGGTTTAACAGACAAAACACTAGAGGCTATTGCCGCAAAGGGATTTGAAACCCCTTCACCGATTCAGCAACTTACAATCCCTGTGCTACTTGCCAACAACAATGACATCATCGGGCAAGCACAAACAGGTACCGGAAAGACAGCTGCGTTCGGATTGCCGATTTTGGAGCAGATTGAGCCCTCGAGAGGAGCGGTTCAAGCTCTCGTGTTGGTGCCTACTCGTGAATTGGCACTCCAAGTTACCGATGAGCTAAACTCTTTTAAGAGAGGAGCTATTACGATTTCTGCTATCTACGGCGGCGCGTCGTATGATGAGCAGTTGCGAAGACTGAAAAAAGGTATCGATATTGTTGTGGGAACTCCAGGACGTATCCAAGACCACATCAACAGAGGCACACTTGACCTTTCAAATATTAAATGGTTGATTCTCGACGAGGCTGACGAGATGCTCAATATGGGCTTCTTCGAAGATGTTGAGGAGATCCTAAAGAGCTGTAATCCAGAGCGAAGAATGTTGCTATTCTCGGCAACTATGCCTCGTCGTATTGCAGAACTTGCTAAGAGCACTATGCGTGATGTGCAGGAGCTAAAGATCGAGAGCTCTATTATGACTACTTCACTTACAGACCAAATCTATTTTGAGGTTCGTGAGGCAGACAAGTTTGATGCACTTACACGTATTATAGATATAGAGAATGAGTTCTATGCTATTGTTTTCTGCCGCACAAAGGTATTTGTAGATGAACTGGTTGCAAAACTAATCGACAGAGGTTATGCAGCAGATGCACTACACGGCGATGTATCGCAATCACAACGTGAGAAGATTCTTCGCAGATTCAAGAACAAAAGCGTAAACATCCTTGTTGCTACCGACGTAGCAGCTCGTGGTATCGACGTTAACAACCTTACACACGTAATCAACTACTCTCTTCCTCAGGACTCGGAGTCTTATGTTCACCGTATCGGTAGAACAGGCCGTGCAGGTAAGGAGGGTACAGCAATTACTTTTATCTCGAACTCAGAGTATCGCCAGTTCCTTGCAATGAAGCGTTACGTAAATGCCGATATTCGTAAAGAGGATATTCCTACTGTTAAGGACGTTATCACTACAAAGAAAGAGAACATTAAGACTGAACTTACAGACATTATCGAGGGTGAGCTATACGCAGACTGCGAAGATATGGCAAACGATATTCTTGCGCAACACGACTCGGTAACTGCTCTAGCAGCTCTTCTTAAACTTGCATTTAAGAACGACCTAGACCCAACATCTTACTCTGAGATACGTCAGTTCTCGGTAGATAAGCGTGGATCAGCTAGAATCTTTATTGCAATTGGCGCAAAAGACGGATACGACATTCGTACAATGGTTAAACTAGTGATGAAGCACTCTGGACTTACAAACGCTAAGATTAGCGATGTGAAGGTACTA
>CAYJOF010000011.1:15519-17765 GCA_964371765.1 uncultured Rikenellaceae bacterium | reverse complement strand
GCATTAGTTTTAGCCTCAAATCACTGCGTGGAGTACTCGTGTACTTGAGCAGTGAAGCTCTTAGAGCGATTTTGAGTTTAAAAATGATGTGCATCTGTTCAATCCGAAATTTCCTCAGACACTAATATTAAAAAATGTTTTCAATCCATCCTCGACCCGTAGCTGAGGTGTTGTTGAACATAGTCCATATCATAATCAATCAGAACATCAACAATCTCACCACTCTCATCAAAAACAGGCGAATAAGTAGGATTAACAAAACCTTTATAAGGGGTAAAATCGAGTTGTTTGTAGCGTTGCAGAACCTCTGAATGAAGATTTGCATCAACCTTTACTCCATAGTTCTCCACTAGCTCTTTGGCAGCAAGATAGTCGCCAGTCGATTTAATTCGCTGCACTTCACACAACAACTCACCAAAAAGCTCTCGCAGTTTTGAGTAGTCATTAACAGAGATAAAGTGCTTACCATCAAGTTGTATTAACTCTGCTACATTTTCGGATTTCGCACGAGAGAGAATCCAACGAGATATAAGTTGGCGATTTCTCATATGCGCTTGTTCAATATCTCTACCTAGCTCCACTCGCACAAGCTGTGTCATTATTCCATTTAGCAAATATTTATAATAGTGCGCTTTATGTGCCTCGTTATTTGGCAAAAGTCCAAGTTCTACCATTTTGGGATCTGCCATATAGTAGAGTCCAAATAGATCGGCACGAGTCTCCTCGATTACAGCACCGTATGATTGTAGTGCATCTGAAGAGACGCCATCAAGAAGTTGCCCAGAGCCGTGGCCTAGACATTCGTGTAGATCTCTATGAACGAAGTATCATTAAAAAGCATACTGACGAATTAGCTCTTGTTGAGATGGCAGAATAAACTCCTCTACAAAGCCACTATTCTTGGATAATTGGTCATAGGCCTCAGTAATATTCTCAATTGTAACCGATTTGGAGCCGTGCTCTCTTCTAATCCAATCGGAGTTTGGTAGGTTGATACCAATTGGGGGCAGTGGATAGCAATCTCCTCCTAACATTGCAGCTGTGATTACCTTAGCCGATACTCCTCTTACTTCACGTTTCTTGAATAGAGGGTCGATAGGCGAGTTATCTTCAAACCATTGCGCTGCCGAGGCAATAATCTCAGTACGACGTGAGGCTTCGACATTTTTAAAGCTTACGATGGATTCCCAGCTAGCTTTTAGGCCTAGTGGGTCGCCATAGGTTTCGGTAAAACCACACACAAAGTCGATATGTGAGTCTGTATCCTCTAGCCATAAAATTGCATATTGATCAAAGTGCTTGAGATTGCCTGATATATTAAACTCTATGAGTTTCTCTATGACTTGTCGTTGCTTATCGTTTTGGGACTCCTGAAGGGCCAATTTCAGCCAGTAAACGACATCGGTGAGTTGCTTTGAGTAGCCTCCACCTACACGCCAAATATCCTCAGCGAGTACGCCTTCTTCTGAAACTAGCTTGGAATTGAGACCATAAGATAGCGGCTGAGAGTCATTAGGATCTTTCATTTTTTCATAAAATTCAACTGCCTGCTGCATAGTTACGTTCTGGTAGTAATTACATGCACTTGTAAGAATAAGATCCTCGCCTTGAGCTTGATTGACGCTCTTTGGCATAAGTTTGTCGTCGAATATCATAGGCAAAACCTCTCTCTCTAGAGCAGGGTCGCAATATGAGATTGAGTGGAAGGCCTCACGAAGAAAGTCGATTGAAAGAGTAGGCTTGTGTTTATCACCAGAGTATGGGTGGTGAGATCCGTTAGAGAACCAGAAAAGTTTAAGATAGGATTCAAAATCCAAAAAATCCTGAGACGTCCTGTCACCTTGGTAGGAGATATAGAGGGTCTCTAATGCGTTCTTTACAGATAAGTTATATCTGCAATTTTGATCATAGAGAATATCTCTTCCTGCAATTGCAGCTTGTGAGAGATAGTATAGCAAACGTTTTTGAGAAAGGGATAGATCCTCAAAGCCATCAACTTTATATCGAAGGATGGTAACATCGCCAAAGCGATCTACTAGATACTCGAAATCTTTGTTCATATAGTATATATTCAAAAAAATAGCTCCCAAGGGAGCTATCGATATTATTAATAGGTAGTTGTTGTGCGAAAAATCGCCCTATATTTGCACGCCCCTAACACCCCCCAAAAAAAGCCCCAAAAGCTATCCGCCAACAGCGTACTAATCTAGGGATGAGTTTTTGTGTATCGTTGTGACTTTTGAGCG
>CAYJOF010000011.1:13269-15419 GCA_964371765.1 uncultured Rikenellaceae bacterium | reverse complement strand
CGGCGCAAGGATGTGCAAAAAATCGCCCTATATTTGCACGCCACTAACACCCCCAAAAAGAAAACCCCAAGAGCTATCCGACAACAGCGTACTAATCTAGGGATGAGTTTTTGTGTATCGTTGTGACTTTTGAGCGCAGCGTACTTAGGTACGTGAGCATCAAACGGCGCAAGGATGTGCAAAAAATCGCCCTATATTTGCACGCCACTAACACCCCCAGAAACATTAAACAGTCATTATCTCCTTCTCCTTAACTACCACCGCCTCATCAATCAGCTTAACATACTTATCTATCACCTTCTGAACCTCAGCCTCACCATCTTTAACCATATCCTCACTCATACCATCTTTCTTTGCCTTTTTGAAGGCCTCGATAGCATCACGACGGCTATTACGCAAGCTTACCTTAGAGTTCTCGCCTAGTGCTTTAACCTGCTTACACAGTTCCTTACGACGCTCTTCTGTTACAGGAGGAAGAGTCAGACGAATAGTCTCACCGTTGTTTGATGGTGTAACACCAATATTTGCATTGATAATAGCCTTTTCAATTACTGCAATAAGACTTTTATCCCAAGGTTGAATAAGTACAGTCTTAGCATCTGGCACATTGACACTCGACACTTGATCGATAGGCATTTGAGCACCATAACTCTCAACTGTAATACCGTTTAACATACCAGTACTAGCTTTTCCCGCGCGCACGTTAGCCAACTCACTATCTAGGTAGGCCATATCTTTCTTTACTGCTGAGTCCAGCTTTTCGTAAATCTCTTTTGCTTCCATATTTATCTATTTTTATGTTATTAATTCTTTACTATTGTACCTATTTTTTCGCCAGATACTACTTTCATTAAATTTCCCTCAGTATCCATATCAAATACCAAAATCGGCATATCATTCTCTTTACACATAGTGAAAGATGTTAAATCCATTACTTTAAGACCCTTAGAATAAGCCTCGTCAAAGGTAATTTCGTCATATTTAGTAGCAGTAGGGTCTTTCTCTGGGTCAGCGGTGTAGACTCCATCAACTCTGGTTCCTTTAAGTAGGTAGTCACACTCTAGCTCAATAGCACGCAGAGCCGAAGCAGTGTCTGTTGTAAAATAGGGATTTCCTGTACCTCCAGCAACAATCACTACACTACCTTGAGCCATATACTCTAGGGCTCTACTTTTTGAGTAGTGTTCTGCTATTGGGTGCATATTGATCGAAGTTAGTACTTTTGATTTGATGCCCTTTGCCTCTAGTGCAGAAGAGAGTCCTAACGAGTTGATAACGGTTGCTAGCATACCCATCGAATCACCTTTTACGCGATCAACACCTTTATCAAGACCACTTAATCCTCTAAATATGTTACCTCCACCAATTACGATTGCCACCTCAGCACCCATTTGTATTACCTCGCCAATCTGCTTGGCATACTGGTTCAACATCACTGGATTGATTCCGTAACTTTGTCCTCCCATAAGCGACTCACCGCTCAATTTCAACAATACTCTTTTTATCATTTTTGTAACTATTTTACTATAAGTTTTCAATCATTCTCAGCACAGTGGGCAACTTAGGTGCAATTACAATCTGCACTCCGCTATCGAGCTGAGTTGATTGGTTTGGCATAAGTCTTTTGATGGTTACTACCGTACCCATATAGTCGATAGATGAGATAGAACGATTCTCCGACAGCTCCAAGAATGACGTTATTGCACTACCTCGATTTAGTTGAGCAGGAGTGTACTGCTGCTCTGTTAGTTTATCAATTTTGTATTTTGTAACCTCATAGTTTATTGTCACATCCTCATCCTGCGATAGGGTATCTCTAGCGGGGATTGTGTGTATGTGGCTATGTTGCTCGGTGTAGGAGATTATGGTATCAACCGACACCCTCTCAACACGAGGTCGAGAATACTCCATTATGTTCATCGAGAATTCGCTATGTTGAGTAAGCGTTGCAGCAATTGTGTGTATTATCTGCTTACCGTTGGCAGAAAGCTCCTGCGGATTATCTTGCGAGAATGCTACCTGATCGGGGAGGGTGATAGACACTGCCCAATCTCTAAGTGCAATCCTAGCACCTCGGTTTTTGTAGCGTTGTAGCGAACGATCTAAGCGTCTGTAAATTGAGGTAAGCTCTACGTTAAAGGTCTTTAAAG
>CAYJOF010000011.1:12756-13246 GCA_964371765.1 uncultured Rikenellaceae bacterium | reverse complement strand
CCGCAACCTGCTTGCTCTGTTGAGCTTGATAGTTAACCTCTAGGCTCTTATTGTCGAGTTGTTGTTGGATAGTTGCCAACTGCTGCGACCCATAAAGAGTCAGGTTATTGTACTCGTTGTATAGGCTATCGTAAGAGTATTTAAGGACTATACTATCCTGAGTAGCCTGAATTAGTCTCATCAAAAGATTGCCGTTTATTTTCTGCGATTTTGCCAACTCTAGAGAATCTGTTTGGTATAGTTCTCTATATTTATTTCTTTGACTCTCCACCTCATAGTAGCTCTTTGCTGGCACACAAGCTACCAACATAAGAGAGATAAAAACAGCACAAAATATTCTACTTATCATACACACAAATTTTCAACGAAGGTACGAATTTTAATCAAGATTACAAAACTAAAACAGAAACTTAGCGTTTTTGAAATATAAAAATCATTGGATTGAATGTAAGAGAAACCATCCCGTCGCTACGCGAGAATAGATCTACAT
>CAYJOF010000011.1:0-12746 GCA_964371765.1 uncultured Rikenellaceae bacterium | reverse complement strand
AAAGAACTTTTGCTCCACACTTTTGTACTACTAGCATTAATGCCTGTCTCTTTGATATAGCGAATTGCATCTTGAGGCGAATCGAAGTATATCGATGTTTTATAGCTCTCGGAGTGGATAAGATCAAAGGAGTTGTTCTCTGCCCAAAGCTCAATCTGTTCAAGTGAGTAGTATTTGATTGCAGATTCGCCAAAGAGGGTCGATAACTCTAGGAAATTATCCTCGCCAAAAGTCGAGAATGCTAGATACCCCCCCTGCTGGAGTGAATTTGATGATTTTGAGATAAAACCCTCTAGTGAATCAAACCACTGCACAGCCGAAGCTGAGGCGATGATTGATAGATCCTCTGGATAGGGAAGCACCTCTGCATCTCCTAGTTGGAGCTGGGTTTTGAGAGCTGCACTAGAGATGAAGATATTATTGAGAAAACGCTTAGTCTGCTCAACCATATCGTTTACATACCACTCGAATTGCGAATAGTCCTCCAGCAGTAAACTTGTCAAAAAACCAGTACCCGCACCAATCTCATAAGCTCTGCCGCTTTTAAGCGAGCTGAGATTAGTTTTTGAGTTGATGAGATACTGCAACCTTTTGCATATTTCCAACTGTGTGGTAGACTGTTTATTGTAGCCGTCGAGATGTTTTGCAAATCTCCGCTTTATTAGCTCCTTATCGTATAAAGACATCTTTTACTAATCTTTTTATGACACTGCTACCCTCACTACCAAAAGCATAGTGTGGAGCAGTAATCTTTATGGGTGCAAATTTACTCTTTTTATCCCAATAATCTAGCATATTTTGCGGAGGAAATATCACATCTTGACTACCCACAATAGCATAATCCCAAACAAAGCTACTCTGGGAGGCATAAATTCCATCCCTTGATGCCTCAGACAAGCACATCAGTTCCTCATACTGTTGCGCAAAATCTCTCTTTGATGGAACAAAAAATTCCATTTGATCAGCCCATACACGCTGGTTGAACTGCTCTATTCCGTGGGATTTGATGCGTCGGAGTGTTAAGTCAAACACTTTTGGAGCGATTCCATAACTACTGTCAATAGGCAGAGGAGTTCCGTTGACGGCTATACTTAGGGTAGGTGATGGAAGATTCTCAAAAATATGAGATGCTGCCCACACGCCAAAGGACCAAGCTATTAGCAAAGTTTTCTCATAACGTGAAGTAATTTCAATGTCGAGAGACTCTAGCTGGCGATAGTCGTAGATATATAGAGTATCGAAACCCTCGATCTGAAAACTTTTTAGGGTATTGTCATCACACGACCATCCCAAAAAAAGTATCATTAGATTATTCGATGATCTTGTATATAGCTTCTGTTCCATTTAGATAGAATATTAAAATCTTGACACCTTACACAATGGTCATTATGGTCAAAATAATTAGTAGTAGTCTTTTGCCGACACAACTATGAACATCAATGTTCATAACTGTCGAAAAAAGTGTTCATAACTGCTCTAAGTTTTACAAATAAACAAGATAGCTAAAATATAATCTTGCTAGAGTGGCGCCTGAAGAATTGAACAGCAAAATTTATAAGATTTTTTCGACACCCAATCAATAAATTTGTTCCACGTCTTGCGCAATTTAGCTAATATATTGATTCTTAATATAAACGAAAATTATCAACAGTGATTATCTACAGATGTTGATAACTTTGTCGATAACTCAATTTTAGCTAATTATAATCTTATTAATCAATACTTTACACACACAATCTATTTCACCCCAATTTATCAAAACCCAAAATAAAGCAGTTAATTCGAGGGTTTAGAAAAAATTTTTAAACTTAAAAACAATCTTTTTGTTCCACGTCAAATATATAAATTCGGGGCTAAGACACTCAAGCGACAAATTAAAAATTCCATTAATATTTTCGAGCTCTCTTCTAAGTATTTAAGGCTCTATTATAGAGCTATTTGATGGAAAGAGCCTTCATTAGCAAATTTGTTCATAAATTGCAGGCAATAAATAGCCTCATTGTGGAGTTAATGGCCTAGAAATCTAGAAATTGTACTCTCTTTTAGGGTTCTTCGGAAACCATCCTTTACGTACTCGTTCCCGCTGCTCAAAAAGCTCCTTAATCGACCAAAACGACGAAAAAGCAAATACTCCAAGAATAGCTGAGAATAGAAGGTTACTTACGATAATCGAAAGTGCTATTCCAATAAAACCCAACACTAGAAACATCCACCAAACTGAAGTTCCAAAGTAGTACTCTGCCTTGATAACAATAGGGTGAAAAAGCCCTATAATTAGAAAGGAAGCTACACCAATTCCAAGTCCATAAAAGTAAGAAAGTTCCATATATGCTGTTTATTTATTGTTCTAACATCAATTTTGCCTGATCACGAGCGTGCTCGCTGATTGTGCTTCCACTTAGCATCTTAGCTATCTCTTCTATCCTCTGTTGGGAAGTTAGTTTGTCGATAGAGCTTGTTGTTGTATCTCCGCTATGCACCTTTGAGACAACAAAATGAGTGTCGCCCTTTGCGGCTATCTGCGGCAGGTGGGTAATGTTGATAATCTGACGGGTAGAGGACATCGAGTTGATGATCTGTCCCATCTCATCTGCTACTCTTCCCGACACTCCGCTATCTATCTCATCAAAGACTAAAGTTTGCATATCGCTATGCTTAGAGATCAGCGATTTAAGAGCCAACATCAATCTCGACATCTCGCCTCCAGAGGCAACCTTAGAGATAGACTCTGGACTCTTTCCGAGGTTTGCACTAAAAAGAAACTCAACAAGATCTATGCCCAAAGGAAGTAGAGTATCGCTAGAGGAGATCTCTACAACTAGCCTAGAGTTAGTCATTCCTAAGTTAGCTAGGCTTGCCACAATAAATTTCTCTACCTCACCACAAACACTTTGACGCCTTTGCGAAATCTCTTTTGCTAGTCTCACAGCCTCTTCAAAATTGGCAGAAACGGTTTGCTGCGCTCTGTGAATCGCACTATCAAAATCACCTATAGCATCCAATTGACTCTGATATTGATCACGTAGGGCAATCAATTCATCGGCACTCACTACCCCAAATTTCACACAAAGCGAAGATAGAGAATCTAATCTTTGCGAGATACTCTCCAACTCACCTGAGCTCTGGTCAATATCTCCACCGAGTGCACCGCATTCGTAACAGATATCCTTCAGTTCAAGTATTGCCGACTCTACTCTATTTCGGTACTCTTGAGCCTCACCCACAAAGTCTGAGATCGAGTTTAGACTCCCCTTAACGATATTTAATTTTGAGATTACCGACTCCTCTGAATCGTTGATATGATATAGTACTGCTTGAATACTCTGCGAGATGGTTTGAGCATTGGCAAGTATAGAGTATCGCTCTTCGAGATGTTGCTGCTGCCCCATCTCCAACTTAGCATCCGAGAGTTGATTATATTGAAAGGTGATATACTCCTGCTGTTGGGTCTCCTTATGAGCCTCTGCCTTTAGACTCTCTAACTCTTTGAGACTACTTATGTATTTGGTGTAAGCACTCTGATATTTTGCTAGAATACCTCCGTTATCTGCAACTCTATCTAAAACTCCAACCTGGAAATCACTACTGCCAAGTAGTAGGGTCTGATGTTGAGAGTGTATATCCACAACTAAGGCACCTAGCTCTTTTACAAAAGATTGATTAACAGGTTCTTGATTAACAAAATACTTGCTTTTGATTGATTGAGAGATAACTCGACGAATAGTCAACTCGCCCTCCTGCTCTATCTCTGCTTGTGAGAGTAGTTCTGCCAATTTTTGATTCTGCTCTAGGCCTACAAATACAGCCTCCACTACGCATTTTTTATCCTTACTGCGTAGTGTCGATTGATCCGCTCTTGCGCCAAAGAGAAGATTAATTGCTCCTAAGATTATTGATTTACCAGCACCTGTCTCTCCAGTAATGGTATTTAGTCCACTCGAAAACTCAATTTCGAGATTGTCTATAATGAGATAGTTCTCGACCTTTAGCTCTCTTAGCATAATCGAAATTATTTTAGGTGGCTAAAATAACTACACACCTGCTCAACTATATCTTCTGCCACCTCTTGTTTTGATTTTAGAGGGTAGTCGAACTCTTCTTCAGCAGCTGTAAAGATTGTTATTTTATTGGTATTGTGCCCAAAACCAGCACCTTGATCTTTTAGCGAGTTGAGAACAATAATATCAAACTTTTTTCTATTAAGTTTTCCAATTGCAGCCTCTCTCTCGTCGTGGCTCTCAAGTGCAAAACCAACAAAACATTGATCCTCTCTGATGGTTCTACCTACTGATTGAGCAATATCCACAGTCTTAACAAGAGTGATATTTAGGGTATCACTCCCCTGCTCTTTCTTAATTTTTTTATCGAATTTATTGAGGGGCGTAAAGTCAGCTACTGCTGCTGCCATCACAATAATATCGTGCTCGTCTTTGAGTTTATCAACATGCTCAAACATACTCTGTGCCGATAGCGCCTCAATTTCGCTTGCCTGAGCAATCGATCCAACGAGGTTGGCATCGACAGAGGCACGAACAATTGTAACTTCTGCACCTTGCTGCACTAACTGCTTAGCCACAGCATAGCCCATTTTCCCTGTTGAGTGGTTAGTGATACAGCGTACTGAGTCAATCATCTCAACAGAACCTCCAACAGTAAGCAAAGCACGCTTTCCCAAAAGAGGTTTTTGGGCATTAAAGAAATTCTCCACAAAGGCGTGAATCTCCTCAGGTTCTGCCATTCTACCTTTTCCCTCTAGGCCACTTGCCAAAAAGCCAGAACCAGCCTCAATAATTGAAACACCATTCTGTTTGAGTGATTTAAGGTTGTTTTGAGTGGTGATATGCGCATACATATCAAGATCCATTGCTGGGGCTACCACCACTGGACATTTTGCCGATAGATAGGTTGTTACAAGAAGGTTATCTGCAACCCCAGAGGTCATCTTTCCAAGGGTCGAGGCCGTAAGTGGCGCAATTAAGAACATATCTGCCCACTCCCCCAATGAGACGTGACTATTCCACGCTCCATTCTCTGGATCGAAGAATTCTACAGCAATTGGGTTGCGACTTAATGTTGCAATAGTAAGCGGTGTGATGAAGTGTTTAGCATTAGCACTCATCACAGCTCTCACCTCTGCTCCACTCTTTACGAGCAACCTAATCAGAGATGCTGTCTTGTAGGCAGCTATACCGCCAGTAATCCCTACAAGTATATTTTTCCCCTCTAGTGGTAGCATATATCCTAAAATTACTCCTCGCTAGAGGTCTCCTTCACTTTAATCTCGCCAGCAAGATACTCCTCGATAGCCACGATCGATGGCTTAGGTAGTTTCTCGTAGTAGGTAGAGATCTCTATCTGCTCTCTATTCTCGAAAGTCTCCTCCAGATTGTCTGAGGTATTTGCAAAATCCTCCAACTTTTGTTTCAACTCTCTTTTTACTTGAGTACCAATTGCATTGGCTCTCTTAGAGATGATTGCAATCGACTCATAAACATTTCCTGTTTCAGCCGAAAATTGCGACAAATCACGAGTGATTGTGCTTGATGGAATTTTTGATTTCTTTGGATTCATTCTATTATATGTTAAATATATTTCACTATTGTCCTCTTCTTATCTCTGTGTCACGTTTGCGCTGCTCGACCAGTGACTCCAGTGCCTCGATAGCTTTATTTGCAATATCTAGCTCGTCTTGCAGACGCTTAATTTTCTTTTCAGATGCACCTCTATCTTCGGCTTTGTTGAGCTTTGTGATAACTTTATCACGTCGAGAGTAGATGTTTGCGCTTCTTAGTTTTACATTACCCGTAACCTCATTCACAACTGCTGTACCCTCTGTAATGCTCTGGGCGTGTAGATGCAGACGATTTGCTCGCTTTATCAACTCACTCTGCGGATACTCCGACGCAAAGTTGTAGTACGCATCTATCGTGTCGAAGAATCTCTCTCGTCGCTTATCTGGAATACTTGAGCGTGCATATTCGTAATTTGCCTGAACAATCATAAATAGCACATTCTCACGAAACGGAGTGTTGGGATTATTTTTCAGAATATTACGCAGGGTAATAATTGCAGATTTGTATTGTCTAATATCGTAGTAGGTCTGCGCAATACTCAACTCACTCTCATAAACTCTAGCTCTCAGCTCTTCGAGATATTTAAGACACTCTTGCTCAAGTTCGTGGTCTGGGAAGTGATACAAGAAATCCTCAAAGGCAGCAATAGCTTGTGTTGTGTAGGACTGGTCTAGCTTAGGGTCTGGTGATATGCGATAAAGACTCAAAGCGTAGTATAAATTAGCCTCAGCATAGAACACACCTCGACCCATCGAGGTTCGATACTCGTTATAAAGGTCACTACTCATAAAGTAGTTTCGGTTATTGTAGTAACTGTTGGCAGTGTAGAACATTATAGTATCAATCTTGGGAGTTCCTTGATAGAAGGATCTAATGTTTTCGAAGATTTGGATTGCCTTATCATCACGCCCACGATTGTAATAATCGATTGCCTTATTGTATTGATCTTGGTAGGTCATCTTCTTAAACTTTTTTTCGTTTGAGAAGATGTTCTTAACAAGAGTACAAGAGCTCAAAAGCGCCATTGTACCAACTAGAACCACTAATAATTTGATATATCTCATCTCGTATATTATCTTTCTGTATATAATCAATCTACAAAGATAGTATGAAATTTTCGATTATTAAAATTTATCGCCCAATCTAAGGAGCCATAAAAAACAAAAAAAGGAGTTAAATTTTTGTATCAATCTAACAATCAATAATTTACACTATTTTTAGAAAACCACCCTAAATTTAAAATAGTTTCTAATAGAACTTGAATATTATGAAAAAATTGTATCTTTGTAGAAATATTATTTTAGGTATGAAACAATTGAGAGATTTTGTAGACTTGCTCGATCGAGAGAATCAACTCATCAGAGTAAAAGAGTTTGTAAGTAGAGACTTAGAGATGGCAGAGATAAATGACAGAATGGTCAAAAACGGCGGAAAGGCTCTGCTGTTTGAGAACAACGAAACTAAGTTTCCTGTTCTGTTGAATATGTACGGCTCTCAAGAGCGTATAGCTATGGCTCTTAGGGTCGATAAGTTAGAGGATTTCACTCATCGTATCGACTCGCTATTCAAGGATGCAATGTCGCCAAAACGCACATTGCTAGACAAGCTTAAACTACTACCTCTACTAAAAGATGCCTCGACGTGGATGCCTCGAAATCGCTCCTTCAAAGGGCGTTGTCAGGATGTAGTAATCCAAGGTGAGAACATAAATCTCTACGACCTACCGATCATTAAGAGTGCCCCTTGCGATGCTGCACCATTCGTCACACTCCCAATGGTCAACACTCTCGACCCAGAGAGCGGAGCTCGCAACGTGGGAATGTACCGTATGCAGGTACTATCCAAAAATAGCACAGCACTGCATTGGCACAAACACAAAAGCGGCGAGAAACACTACCAAAAATACAAAGCTCAAGGAGAGCGAATGCCTGTGGCTGTATGTCTAGGTGGAGATCCTGCCTACACCTACTCGGCTACTGCCCCCCTACCAGATGGCATAGATGAATATATTCTATCTGGTTTTATTCGCAATCAATCGGTCAATCTAGTTAAGTGCATAAGCAACGATTTGAGAGTTCCAGAGGATTGTGATTTTGTTATTGAGGGCTATGTCGACACCATGCAAGAGAAGATCATCGAGGGACCCTTTGGCGACCACACAGGATTCTACTCTTTGGAGGATTACTATCCCGTGTTCCACATTACTGCTATAACTCATCGCAGTGATGCTATCTATCCTGCCACAGTTGTAGGAATACCACCTCAGGAGGATGCCTATATAGGGATGGCAACAGAGAGAATTTTCCTATCTCCTATCAAAGCAATTCTACAACCAGAGATAAAGGATATGTTCCTACCATTCGAAGGAGTTGCTCACAATCTTGCAATTTTTGATATCGAAAAAAGTTTTCAGGGTCAAGGACTCAAGAGCGCAAGTGCTATGTGGGGGGCAGGTCAGATGATGTTCAACAAGTTCATTATCACACTCTCTGGCCAAGAGCAAAGAATCACTCAGGCCAACTCTCTAAAGCACCAATTAAGGGATATGAATATATCGGAGGCCGTTATGACCACCAAAGGCCCATTAGATGTGTTGGATCACAATGCCCCTGTTTGCGGATTTGGGGGAAAGATGTGCATCGATCTAACAGAGCGATGTGACGGGGAGATGCCCCTTGTTGAACGCAAGGTCGTTGTTCCTAGCGAAATTAAACACACACAAGGAGTTACTCATTTCAATGTAAACTACGCTCGAGATGGGTGGAGTGTGCTTGCTATCACAATTGATAGAACTTTGAGCGACTACGCCTCAATTGCCGACAATTTCCTGAGAGAGAATAAAATAGAGGGCATAAATATAGTAGTTGTTTTTGATGAAGAGCACAATCTGGAGTCAACAAGTACACTTATGTGGATAGCAGGTAATAACATCGACCCTGTGAGAGATTGTGTCAATCTTAACCAGAGGCTGCTTGTGTTTGACAGTCGATCAAAGTTCCAAAACGCAAACTTCAAAAGGGAGTGGCCAAATGTGGTCACCCAATCGATGGAGGTTATAGAAAGGGTGGATAAGATGTGGCCAAAGTTGGGCGCAGGGGAGTTTATAGAATCTCCTTCTCTACAGTATATGGAACTTAAATTCAACGACAATGCGTCTGTTTAGTCAATCTGAAGCTCGCTCAACAATTGTCCTACTTGCACTTATTGTTCTAGTTTTGGCAATAATTAGACTCATAAAAATCTATTTTTAGCAGAAAAAATTGCTAAAAACAGATTTTTTAGCAGAAAAAGCACCTCAACTACAATAATAATTCGTATATTTGTAGTGAAATAGCTTAATTTCTTCTTTAATATTTATAGAGATGTTCTACTCAATTGTAATTCCAGTCTATAATCGTCCAGATGAGCTACAAGAGCTACTGGACAGCCTAACAGCTCAAAGCTTCAAGCAATTTGAAGTGATTGTTGTTGAGGATGGATCTACAATTCCGTCAAAAGATCACATAGAGCGATTTGATAGTTTACTCGCTATTAAATATATCCAGCAGGAGAATCAAGGGCCAGGGCTAGCTCGCAACAGCGGAGCCGCTCTTGCCAAAGGAGACTATCTTATCTTCCTCGATTCCGATACAATCACTCCAACAGATTGGCTTAGATCGATAGACAACTATCTTCTTATCAATGAAGTGGATATGTTTGGTGGCAGGGATGAGGCATTGAGCAATTTCACTGAGTTTCAGCAAGCTATCAACTACTCGATGACATCTCTATTCACCACTGGAGGCATTAGAGGATCGAAGCGCAAAGGCTTAGATAAATTCTTCCCTAGAAGTTTCAATATGGGAATCAAAACAGATGTTTTTAATTCAGTAGGAGGATTCAGCTCTCTGCGCTATGGCGAGGATATAGATCTTAGCTACCGAATAGTCGAAAGCGGACACACGACCGCCTTTATAGATGCTGCATTTGTCTATCACAAACGCAGAAACACACGAAAAAGCTTCTTCTTTCAGGTATTTTATTCGGGTGCAGCAAGAATAAATCTTACTCTTCGTTACCCAAAAACGTTAAAGTTAGTACACACCCTACCTACTCTATTTGTGCTATTTGCACTATTTACAGTGGTAACAATATCTACACTAGTTCCATTTATTGCCTACGCTGTTCTGCTATTCGTAGATTCGCTTAGACTCTACGGAAACATCAACCTTTCGATTATGGTTGTCGAGACAAGTTTCATTCAATTAGCAGGCTATGGATTAGGGTTTCTATATGGTATTTGGCGCAGGATAATTCGTCGCAAAAGCGAACAAGAGTCTTATAAAATCGAATTTTAACCAATAAAATAGATACTATGAATAAAAAATATGCAGTGATTTTATCGGGATGCGGCGCACAAGATGGCGCAGAGATCTACGAGGCGACTTACGCCCTACTTGCGATTGCTCGCAACGGCAATAGCTACAAAATATTTGCACCAAACATTGAACAGAAGCACGTAATCAACCACCTTGATGGCTCAGAGTTGGCTCAGAGTCGCAATGTAATGCAGGAGGCCGCAAGAATTGCTCGAGGAGCAGTATCTCCGTTAAGCGAACTGCGTGCTGAGGATTTTGACACTCTTGTAATACCTGGCGGGTTTGGAGCTGCTAAAAATCTGTTCGACTTTGCATTCAACTACACCAACTGCACAATAATCGAAGATTACCAACGTGTTGTTGAAGAGTTCTGGGCAGCAAAAAAACCAATAGGTGCTATGTGTATTGCTCCCGTATCTATTGCTAAGATACTAGGAAGCAAGGGCGTTGAAGTGACTCTAGGCCCAAGCGGAGAGCTAACAGAGGACATTCAAAAAGCGTATGGAGCAACAGTAAGCCAAACATTAAGAGATGGTGTGATTATCGACCAGAAGAATTTGATTGTGACAACACCTGCTTTTATGTATGGTGATTCATCTATTGTCGATATTGCAGCTGGAGCGCAACAGATGGTAGATGAGCTAGACAAAATGTAAATTCTAAAAACTAATAACTTCAAAACTATCAATTATGAGAAAGACATTACTATTATTAGTATGCCTAGCCATCTCGACCTCACTCTTTGCTCAAGGGAAAGAGTTTGTAGGCAAGATCACTAGCAAGGGTGTAGGCATTGCTATCGAAGGAGCTGAAATCTCTGCAAAAAAAGGGGTGAAAGCGAAAACTAGTTCAAATCACGAAGGAGTGTTCTACATCCAGAATGTTGAAGAAGATTTCACAATCAACATCTCTCACAAGGATTATATTCGTATTGTAAAACGAGTTAACTTATCAGATGGTTACACGCAAACATTCGAGCTTGAGATGGACAAAACAAACGATCAGACATACAAAGACAGCTATGGTGAGAGCAAAGCCTCGAAGGCAACAAACCCTACTGGCGGCATTGAGATCGACGAAACAACATCGGCATCAATGACTTACGAGCAAGTACTTGCACAACTTAGACGAATCCCAGGTGTCACTGTAAACAATGGCGAAATTCTTGTTAGAGGACCTTCTTCTATCAATAGTACTAATGCTCCAACAGTTGTCGTTGATGGTGTTCGCACACCCGAAGGGCTCTCTGGAGTTGACCCAACTACTATTGTTAAGATTGAGGTACTTAAAGGCAGCGCTGCCGTAATGTATGGCGCACAAGGTGCTACTGGTGTGATTCTAATCACCACTAGAAACCGATAAATCACTAAGCCCAAGCACACAGAATGGCTATTTTGAGACTCTACTCGAAATAGCCATTTTTAAATTAGCACGCAAAATAAAATTTCACATTATTCATCTGTCGACAAGATTTCTATACAAATTTTCAATGTTCACATACTAACAGATAATATCTGCACGTTTTAAAAATGTAACAAAACTAAAAACAACGCTTTGGGCTGAAAATGCCTAAGGCCATTAAACATCTACTATCATGAGACGGAAAACACTTATTTTACTGGCATTGTTGGCATCTACAACACTATTTGCACAATCAAAATCATTCAATGGCAGAGTTCTAATGAAGGATGGCGGTATTGCTATCGAGGGAGCTAAAATTACTGCAAAGAAAGGAGAAAAGGCAAAAACCGTAAGTGACAAACTAGGGTTCTTTATTATAGATGAGATAGAGGAGGATTTTACGCTTGTCATCGAAAGAAAGGGATTTGTAACAAAATCAATGCGCATAGATTTTGATGACAAGAATGTGCAAACATTCGAACTAGAGGTTGATCCTGCAACAGATCCTCAATACGACGACATATTAGGTTATTCGGATAGAGAGAGAATCAGCAACCCAAATGGAGAATTAGAATTATCACCAGATGGATTCACCATAATGAGTGAAGATATGGTTTTTGCATATATGAAACGCATCCCTGGCATATCGGTGATCAATAGACAGATCTACGTAAGGGGACCTTCATCTATTCAAGGAACAAACGTACCAACATTTGTTGTTGATGGAATGATCTCTACCAACGGAATCAACGATCTAGATCTGACATCAATTGTGAAGATTGAAGCACTAAAGGGAAGTGCCGCATCAATATATGGGGGTTATAGTATGACGGGAGTTATTGTCATCACCACTATTAGCGGCGCCACGCGCAGACTTTCAAACTAAACCAACCCAAACTTAAATAAAGAGGAAGAGAGGCTCGCTTGAAATGTATCAAGCGAGCCTCTCAATTTATTATATTAATATAGCATAGAAATACTATTTTACTGATCTTTTCTTCTGAAATTTAACTAGCCCACCTCCACTCTTACTACCAAAGGAAGTTGGCTTTGCTCCTTTGGACCTACTCTTAGCAGAAGGGTTAGAAAGATTGGAATGACTCTTACCATTTGATTTTCCTGCACTCTTAAGCGGTTTATTGTTTGATTTTGTGCTGCTCTGAGAATAGCTGTTCAATTGATCAAGCGAACGCAGCGAGGTACTTATCTTTGTACCTGTCAACACATCACTAGAAACATCAATAGTATTATTTGAAAAATTAATAAGGTCACTGATAATAACTTCGTCTGAGGGGTACTCACGCTTATATTCAAAAGATTTAATTTTCATAAACTTAGCAATATCCGCAACCACTATCTCCTTATGTTCTGGGTTCGTGATTTGGCCTACTGCATCAATCAGTTTACGAATATT
>CAYJOF010000010.1:10804-21079 GCA_964371765.1 uncultured Rikenellaceae bacterium | reverse complement strand
ACAAATAACACATAGATAATATACCAAGCCGCCAGCTACGCACGCCAATGCATATATGTCCTTGCGAAATAGTAGCGGAATTTCATTAAGAAGAATATCTCTCATTACTCCGCCTGCTGTTCCTGTGATTGTTCCTAAGAGTATGGCTGAGAACATACTATAACCCTCATTTAGGGTAGTGGTAATTCCCACAACGGTGAACAGGCCGAGTCCAATAGTGTCGAATATAAACAGAGTATATTTCATCTTGATTATGCGTTTTCTGAATAGGAAAGTTGACAATAGAGCCGCAAGTGTGGCGATGAAATATTGTGGTTGCACAGTCCAGAAAACAGTCTTGTTTATAATCAAATCCCTAAGAGTTCCTCCTCCAACAGCAGTTATCATTCCGATTACAAATGCTCCAAAAAGATCGAACTGTTTTGTAGATGCAAGACGCATACCACTAATTGCAAAAGCAAATGTACCTAGGTAGTCGATTATCTTTATAAATATGCCCTCTGCGTCTGTTGTAGTAAAAGGTATTAGCTCTTCAAAAATGTTCATATTTTCTTGATGTATAGTGATTTAAAATTTGTGCAAAGATAGTAAAATTTACTCCGTTTGTTCTAATCATAAATAGCATAATTGGCTCTTTTGTGAATTTTAAAAAATTTCTAGTGTGTGCGTAATTCCTTGTTAATGTTTTTTGAACAGTAATAAATTACTATCTTTGTAGCTTAATATCAATAATGATGAAAAATATAGATGTAGATAGTTTTCTGGATATAACCCAAAATAGTGTTATTGTCGACGTGCGTACCCCTGCGGAGTACCTCTTGGGGCATATTCCAAACTCTATCAACCTGCCTATTTTCTCTAACGAACAGCGTGCTGAGGTTGGAACAATCTATAAAAAAGTTTCTAAAGAGAAGGCAATTGAGCGAGGTTTAGATTTTGTTGGAGTTAAGTTAGGCGACTTTGTCCGAACTCTTAGAAAACATCTTCGTAAGATGGGAATTGATGGAGCAGCAACTGTTGGACTTTACTGTTGGCGAGGCGGGATGCGAAGTAATTCTATGGCTTGGCTATTCTCAACGGCTGGTTTTAATGTGGTTGTTCTAAAGGGGGGATATAAAGCCTATCGATCTTCTTTTATAGATAAATTAAATTGCTCCTACTGGAAATATATGGTTCTTGGTGGACCAACAGGCTGTGGTAAAACCTATATCCTTCACGCCCTTAGAGAAAAAGGCCAGCAGGTTATAGACCTTGAGGGTCTTGCCGCTCATCGTGGATCAGCTTTTGGTAGGTATGGTCACACCTTAGAGCAGCCCTCATCAGAGCATTTTGCAAATATGATTTACCACCAATTGCGAGAGATGGATCCTCAGATTCCTGTATGGTTGGAGGCTGAAAGTATGTCAATTGGTAGAGTTTTTATGCCTCAGGAGCTATATTGTGCTATTCAGGCAGCTGAAATTATTCATTTTGAGTTAGATAGAGAGAGTCGTCTTGATCACATAATGAGTGATTATGGTGACTGCTCAGTACAAATGCTAAAAGAGTGTTTTGAGAATATTTCCAAACGTTTAGGTTACGATAACGCCAAACGAGCTATTGAACTTGTCGAAAGTGGTGATATTCGCTCTGCGGCATCCATCGCCCTTGACTATTATGACAAAGGTTATGCGCACTCACTAGGCAAACGCTCAAACTCAATCAAGCATAGGATAGTATTAAACGAGTATAATGTAGATAAGGCAGTAGAGATATTGATTAAAAAACAACGAGAGATATATGAATAAAATAGTGGTTGATGCACGAGGCAAAAAATGCCCAATGCCAATTATAATGACAAAAAAAGCGATTGATTCGCTACCGCAAGGTCAGAGAGTTGAGGTGCTTATCGATAACGATATTGCACATACTAATCTATCAAAATATATTAGTCAGTTGGGTTATGGATTCACCTCCAAATCAGATAAGAGCAGCATAGAATTCGAAATAGGTCACAAGAGCATATCTACCGAACCACAATTCGATATAGAGCAATGTGATGTATCACCAACACTAGAATCAAACTATGTAGTGGTGCTATCTAGCAACGAGATGGGAGCAGGAGATAGTGAACTAGGTGAGATGTTGATCCGAAGCTATATAAATGTTCTGCCAGAACTAGATACGCTCCCTAAAACAATTGTTTTATACAACTCGGGAGTGAAGTTAGCTGCCTTGGGTAGCGATACTGCAACTACGCTTGAGCAGCTTCACCAAAAAGGAGTTGAGATAGTTTGTTGTGGAGTGTGTGTTGAGTTCTATTCTGTGGACATAAATAAAGAGTATATCGGAAATATGTTTAGGATAGGAAATATAGTCGCTGCAAGTTCAAAAGTAATCTATCCCTAATGCATAATCGCTATTTCGACAATGCCGCAAGCTCATTTCCAAAACCAATAGAGGTGGTTGAAGCTATATCACAATTCGTTAGTTGTGGTGGTGGAACCTACTCTCGTGGAGCATATCCACGTGTGTTCAATGCAACTATGCAGGTCGAAGAGTGTAGAGATATGATACTTGAGCTTATTGGTGCTCCTCAGGGCTATCTTGCATGGAGTGCAAATGCTACCGATGCGGCAAATATACTTTTGCAGTCGCTTAGCAAATCTCTAGACAGGGTATTGGTCTCACCCTTAGAGCATAATGCCATTATGCGAGTGCTCTATGGATTGGGTATAGAGTGGGATATTGCACCGCACCATAGCGATGGTAGGATAGATGTTGATCAGCTTCGACAATTGGATCTTGAGAAATATTCTCTAATGATTGTAAATCAACAGAGTAATGTTAATGGAGTAATTCAGCCAATAGAGCAAATTTCTGAGGCGATAGGCGAGCTGAATCTGATGGTTGATGCTTCTCAGAGCTTAGGCTCAGTAGAGATGCTTGCAGAGAGCTGGGGGGTTGATTATCTTATATTTACCGCCCATAAATCGCTGTTTGGAGTGACGGGAGTTGGTGGCTTCTATGCAAAGGATATATCTTTGTTGGAGCCTGTTCGCTTTGGTGGAACTGGTTCAGTGGTTGGAAATTCTCCGTTTCAGATGCCTGATTCCTATCCAGATATGTTTCAGGCAGGAACTCCCAATGTGGTGGGAATTGTTGGATTGAGAGCTGCGCTTTGTGCGAAAATTGAGCCTTTGCACTCTTTCGAATGCTTTGTTGAAATGGTGGCGAAACTCTCGAATTTGGATTCAATAGAGCTATTTTTGGCTGAGCATTGGCGTAACCCAAAGTTACAAGGGGAGCTTTTCTCGCTAAGACACAAAAGTATACCCTCTTCAGAGTTGGCAAATATCCTAATGAGCAAGTTTGGTATTGAATGTCGCTCAGGGATACATTGTGCGCCCCTTGCGCACAGCTCCCTAGGAACGATTGAGGGTGGAACAGTGAGATTTTCTCTCTCAAAATACCACACTCCCGAAGATTTAGATTACCTTTGTAGCTCAATAATATCAATAGTGCAATAATATGGCGTATTTGGTGATCTTTAAAAATGCTAGAGATGTTATTCGTTTGAATGCCAAGTGTGAGGCTAATGGTCTTAAAACTAAAGTTATACCTGTGCCACAACAATACTCCTCAGCGTGTGGAATGAGCCTTGAGGTTTGCGCCGAACAGTTAAATACAGTAAAAGAGTTGGCTTGCCAACTAAATATTGAGATAAGTATATATGAAAAATAGTGAGTTTGATCTGCTATCTTTAGTGGAATATGGTGGTTGTTCAGCAAAATTAGCTCCAAAGGAGTTGTCTGCTTTGTTGAGCGATATTCCTCTACTTAAAAATAGCAATGTGCTGGTAGATATTGAGTCGCACGACGATGCAGGAGTCTATAAAATATCTGATGATATGGCTCTGGTGGTCACTACCGATTTTTTCCCTCCAGTGTGCAGCGATGCCTATGACTTTGGGCGAGTGGCAGCAGCAAACTCTCTAAGCGATGTGTATGCAATGGGCGGAATTCCGCTTCTTACACTCAACCTTACAATGTTTCCATCACAGAGCGTATCGCTAGAAGTTTTGAAGAACATTTTACTCGGCGGACAGCATAAAGTTGACGAATCGGGAGCTTTTACAATGGGAGGACATACTATCGACGACGAAGTGCCAAAATATGGTCTTGCAGTTGTGGGTACTGTTCACCCAGAGCGTGTTATTACTAACTGTGGTGCTAGGGTAGGACAGAAATTGATTCTCACAAAGCCACTAGGCACAGGAGTGATCATTTCGGCTCGAAGACTAGAACTGTGTAGCGATGAGAGCTACTTTGAGGCTATTGAGCAGATGGCACAACTCAATGACAAGGGTGCAGAAATTATGCGTAAGTATGGTGTGAGAGGTGCTACCGATGTTACAGGATTTGGACTTATGGGTCACGCCGTTAAGATGGCTCAAGGGAGTGGAGTGACAATTAAGCTCTATGCAGACTCACTACCCGCAATCGATGGTGTGGAAGAGCTTATTGATATGGGTTGTCTGCCGGGAGCTATTTTCCGTAACTTGGAGTATTGTGGACAGAGTGTGGAGTTCTCTTCGCGGTGTAGTACCTATGCCAAAATGCTTACCGCTGATGCACAAACCTCTGGAGGACTACTTATGGCAATCGATAGCGACAAGGCACAAGCGGCTCTCGAGGATATTAAAGCTTACCACCCAAAAGCTGCAATAATAGGCGAGGTGATAGCACAAAAAGAGTGTTTATTAGAGATATAAAAATAAAATTTAGATATGGAATCGTTAAGAGAACTCTATAAGGTGGGAAATGGCCCATCTAGTAGCCACACAATGGGGCCAAAGAAAGCTGCCGAGCTGTTTTTGGCTCGCCACCATTCGGCTTCTAAGTTTAGGGTAACACTTTATGGCTCGCTTGCCGCAACAGGCAAAGGGCACTTGACAGATGTAGCAATACTAGATGTGCTTACCCCAGCAGCCCCTACGGAGCTAGTATGGGAACCAAGCACATTTCTGCCTTTTCACTCTAATGGAATGAAATTCGAGGCACTAAATAGCGACAATAATCCAGTCGATGAGTGGATGATATATAGCGTTGGTGGTGGTGCACTTGCAAATGAGTTGACACAACCAACGAGTGCAGAGATGGTTTATGATATGAATACCATCACCGACATTATGAACTATTGTGTTCGTACAGGCAATACATACTGGGAGTATGTGGAACAGCGTGAGGGGAAAGAGATTTTTGAGTACCTAACCTACATTTGGGAGGTGATGAGAGAGAGCGTTGAGATAGGTCTAGATTCGGCAGGTGTTCTTCCTGGAGGCTTAGGCGTAAAGCGAAAAGCCTCGGAGTATTACATCAAAGCTCAGGCCTACACCGAGACGGTGCGTCATCGTGGACAAATAAACGCCTATGCGCTTGCTGTCTCAGAACATAATGCCGCTGGTGGACGTATTGCAACAGCTCCAACTTGTGGATCGAGTGGAGTAGTCCCAGGTTTGATCTATCACATTATCAAAATACGTGAGTTTAATACCATCTCCGCAGTCAGAGCCCTAGCAACGGCAGGATTGTTTGGTAATGTGGCTAAATTTAACGCCTCGGTCTCAGGTGCTGAAGTTGGTTGTCAGGGAGAGATTGGCGTTGCGTGCTCGATGGCAGCAGCTGCAGCGTGTCAGCTCTTTGGTGGTTCGCCTTACCAAATCGAGTATGCTGCCGAGATGGGTCTTGAGCATCACCTTGGCCTAACTTGTGATCCAGTAAATGGACTTGTTCAGGTGCCTTGTATTGAGAGAAATGCCTATGCAGCTACTCGAGCAATGGACTCAAACTTATATGCAATCTTCTCTGATGGACACCACACGGTTAGTTTCGATCAAGTAGTTGACGTAATGAAGAAGACTGGACACGACCTGCCGAGCCTCTATAAGGAGACATCACAGGGCGGCCTTGCATTAGAATTTGAACAGAGTAATTTAAGAAAATAGTATAACAATGAATATAGAACTTTATCTACAAACAAAGATAGTCGAAGTACTATCAACAAAATTCGAGGGAGTTACATCCAATAATATACAAATCCAGAAAACTCGTCGTGAGTTCGAAGGGGATTACACTCTTGTGGTTTTTCCTCTTGCAAAAATTCTTCGCTCGTCTCCTGAGGCTGCAGCCCAGCAAATTGGTGAGATACTAATTGATGAGCTAGATTTTGCTCTTCGTTTTAATGTTGTGAAAGGGTTTCTGAACATTAAGTTTGCTGAGAAATTTTGGGTAGAGTGTTTCAATGCTATGCAGGCGAATGAAACTTTTGGCCTTAAAGCTCAATCTGGCGAGAGAGTGATGATTGAGTACTCTTCTCCAAATACCAACAAACCACTGCACTTAGGTCATATCCGTAACAATCTTTTGGGTTATTCGGTTGCCTGCATAGCTAAGGCAAACGGAAACGAAGTAGTGAAGGTTAACCTAGTGAACGATAGAGGTATCCATATTTGCAAAAGTATGATTGCGTGGATGAGATTTGGCAATGGCCAAACCCCTCAATCATCGGGACTTAAAGGCGATCACCTTGTAGGAAAATATTATGTAGAGTTCGACAAAGCATATAAAGCAGAAATTAAAGAACTGCTTGATAAAGGTATGGATGAGGAGCAAGCAAAAAAAGAGGCTCCAATTATGCTAGAGGCTCAAGAAATGCTACGTAAATGGGAGGCAAAGGATACGGAAATATACTCACTTTGGGAGCGAATGAATGGATGGGTTTACGAAGGTTTCGATAAGACTTATAAGGCTATGGGAGTTGATTTTGATAAGATTTACTACGAATCAGACACCTATTTATTAGGCAAAAAACTTGTTGAGGCAGGACTTGAGAAAGGTGTCCTTTATCGTCGTGAGGATGGATCAGTGTGGATTAACCTCGAAAGTGATGGACTGGACGAGAAACTACTTCTTCGTGCCGATGGCACGAGTGTGTATATGACTCAAGACCTAGGAACTGCTCTTCTTCGTTATGAGCAGTTCGCTATGAATCGTATGATGTATGTAGTTGGAAATGAACAAAACTATCACTTCCAAGTACTTAAGCTTATCCTTAAAAAACTGGGATATGACTTTAGCGATGGCATCTACCACCTTTCCTATGGTATGGTGGAGCTACCAGAGGGTAAGATGAAATCTCGTGAGGGAACAGTTGTCGATGCCGATGACTTAATTTCTGAGATGATATCTACTGCACGTGAAATGTCAATCGAACTAGGTAAGACAGCCTCTATGAGCGATGAGGAGATTAACGAAATTGCAAGAATTGTAGGGCTTGGTGCACTGAAATATTTTATTCTAAAGGTTGATCCTAAGAAAAATATGATGTTTGACCCTAAAGAATCTATCGATTTCAATGGAAATACAGCACCATTTATTCAATACACCTATGCACGTGTGCGTTCGGTTCTTCGTAGAGCTCCAGAGATGGGTATCAATTATTCTACAAAACCACTAGATTACTCAACAGAATTTAACGCAAAAGAGATAGAACTTGTTAAACTACTTAACGAATTTGAGCAGACTGTTTCGGTAGCAGGAGACAACAACTCGCCTGCTATTATAGCAAACTATTGTTATGAGCTTGCCAAAGAGTTCAACTCTTACTATCACGATTATCCTTTCTTGAAGGAGGAGAATGAATCTTTGCGTAATACTCGTCTTTCGGTTGCGGAACAGGTCTCGATTATTATTAAGCGAGGTTTGTCTTTATTAGCTATCGAAGTACCAGAGCGTATGTAGTAGGTTTTAGTGTGATTATGGGCTGAGCGTCTTGCTTGCATTTTTGTCACATCCTCACTCACTGAAAAGTAATATATTTTTGAGGCAATTGCCTCTATTTGATTTGATGTTTTTAAATAAGATAGATAATGAAAGTGTGGCTGCTCTTCCTCGAATTCTTTTCGAGGGAGAGGTAGTCCTTATTGACTCTTATGATGCTCAACGTCAGGTATGGGAGACTCTTTCGAAGTGCGAGGTAGTGGGCTTCGATACTGAGAGTCGTGCGACTTTCAAAAAGGGTGAGAAGAATGAAATATCGCTGCTTCAGCTCTCAGGTGCTGGTAAGGTATTTCTTATTAGACTAAACAAAACTCCAATGAGTCGTCATACTCTAAAGATACTGCAATCGAAATCAATCAAAAAAATTGGAGTTGCTATAAAAGATGATATTCATCAACTTAAAAGTAAAGCTACATTCACGCCAAATGGCTTTATAGACCTGCAAAAGATTGTAGGTGACTATGGTATAGGTGAGTTGGGTCTTAAGAAAATTACAGCTATCGTAATGGGTGGTAATCTATCAAAAGCGCAGAGACTTAGCAACTGGAGTGCAGTCAAACTAACTGAGGCGCAGATTCGTTATGCTGCGACCGATGCGTGGGTGTGCGAACAGATTTACAATCGTCTTGTTTCTAATCATTAGTATCCTCTAGCTCTCCTATAAGTGCCCTTATTGCTCGTTGAAGATGATCGAAGCCATACCCTCTACTTGCTCCAAACCTCATTAGCTTGTTGCGTAGATCATACTTATCCTTATATCTTACACTGCGAATTTTCTTTTGAAGAGCCTCATAACATATTTGCTCTTCGTCTTGGCTGTCTATCATTTGGGAAATTGCATCTTCGATAGTTCTCTGTGCTACTCCCTTCGAACGTAGCATCATCTCTATTTTTCGTTTGCCCCATTTGCCTAGTTGGCTCTTGTCTCTCACGTAAGCCCTAGCATATCGTTCATCCGATATATATTTCTCTTGAATAAGCCTAGCTACTATTTTATGCGAAATATCCGAGCTAAATCCCCACTCTCGCAGCTTGCGCAGTGTATCTCCGCTACACTTCTCTGCTACAGAGCATCTCTTGGCTAATATCTCATACGCCTTTTCTGGACTATACTTTGCCTCCATTATCTTTTTGCTTTTATGATACGTGCTTTGTCGAACATATCTCGGCACAAATCAACATCTCCAAAGCCAATCTCCTCTAACATCTCAACCATCTCTCTATCCAAAGCTTCATTTATTTCGAAATATAACGCACCATTTTCCTCAAGTGCTACTATTGCAAGTTGTGCAATTTTTCGATAAAAAACCAAAGGGTCGTCATTCTCAACAAATAGCGCAATATGTGGTTCGTGTAGAAGAACATTATCTCTCATCATCCCCTTCTCACTCTTGCGGATATAGGGAGGGTTGCTTACAATCACATCGTATTTCTTGTCTAGTGATTTGGTAGATAATATATTACACAGCCTAAACTCAATCTTGTCTGCTCCCAGTAGTTGAGCATTATATTGAGCAATTTTTAGTGCCTTTGGAGAGATGTCTAAAGCAGTGAGCTCTGCATTTGTCTCCAATGCCAATGATACAGCAATCGCACCACTGCCTGTTCCAATATCCAAAATACTCTTAGAATGAGAATACTCTCGGACAATTTTTAACACTAACTCCTCAGTCTCTGGGCGAGGTATCAGCACTCCATTCTCAACATAGAAACTTCTACCCAAAAACTCGCTTCTCGATGTGATATATTGGATTGGGGTATGCTCTTTGATAAGACTAATAACTCTCTGAACTTGGCTATCGTCACACTCTCGATTGGCATCTATCACCAAATCAATCTTTGTCACCGAATGTAGCTCCTCCATAAGGGTGTAAGCTCCGCTTCGTGCCTCTTGCTGAGAGTAGTGCTCACAGAGTGCTACTCGGTATCTATCAAAAATATCTCTTATCTGCATACACTACAAAAGTATAGTTTTTTTTCTACTCCTGCAAAGATTATGTTTGCTGAGATAAAATCACTACCTTTGAACTCTAAATTTTGTACAAAGTGGATAGAGATATAAAATATATGCGTAGAGCCCTAGAGCTTGCCTTGTGTGGAGCGGGGGAGGTCTCTACCAACCCAATGGTTGGTGCAGTTATCGTCTACAATGACCTAATCATTGGCGAGGGCTATCACCAACGATATGGAGAGGCTCACGCCGAGGTAAATGCAATCAATTCTGTAAGCGAGAACCACCAACACCTACTTGCTCACTCGACAATGTATGTGACTCTTGAGCCTTGTTCTCACTGGGGCAAAACTCCTCCTTGTTGCGACCTGATAATCTCAAAAGCTATCCCTAGGGTAGTGGTGGCTATGCAAGACCCATTTGCGAAAGTTAATGGTGAGGGGATTGAACGTATGCGTAGCAATGGTGTAGAAGTTCTTGTCGGAGTGTTGGAGACAGAGGCAA
>CAYJOF010000010.1:9368-10794 GCA_964371765.1 uncultured Rikenellaceae bacterium | reverse complement strand
CTCAATCGCCCATATATCCTTCTCAAATGGGCACGTACCTGTGATGGATTTATTGACTCCGACAGAGAATCATCACTGCCAGCACCTTGGATAACAAACTACGCCTCGAAGATTCTAGTTCATCAATTGCGAGCATATCAAGATGCAATTTGGGTAGGCAAGAACACCGTTATACGCGATAATCCAAGCCTCACAACTCGAGAGTGGATGGGTAAGAGCCCTCTAAGAATCTCGATGGATCGAGATTCTCAAATCAACGACTCCCACAATATCTGCAACACTGAGGCTAGAACTATTATCTTCCGTAATCACACCATAGAACAAATCATCGATGAACTTTACACCTTAGGTATTCAGTCTGTTATGGTTGAGGGTGGCGAGTGGCTTCTCAACGAATTGATCTCGAAAGATCTTTTCGACGAGATATGGGAGTTTGTCTCGCCTATGAACCTCAATCAGATGGACAATTCTGCTAAGGGTGGCGTAAGGGCTCCAAGAATAGATGGTGTTTGCAGCGTAGACACCCAATCCATAGGTTCGGTGAAGCTAAATCGTTATGTTAGATAGTTGTTGTTTCTGAAATTATTACTATCTTTGTCTGCTAATTTTATAGAGAATGAAGAGATTTTTTTTAATACTTATATCACTACTATTTGGGTTTTTGACTATTGCCCTAGCGCAATCTACATCACATAGACACAAAATCAATATCCCAGATTCATACGCTAATCAAACTCAATCCACATCTCCTATTCGTGCCTCTCTCTCGAAGCGAGATGCAGCACAGCAAATAGAGGATGATAAGTTTATAGTTAGATTGGAGGATGATTGGTCGTATAGATTTTTCGAAAGCAGTGATTTTTCTTATCTTCTGGCAGATTTTACACCTGACAATAATTGGAATAAAACAGCTCTTCCTGCCCACCAAAACGCAAGATCTAGTGATAAACTTTTTGTTCTTCATAGACCTATCTATATCTCTCAACATTGGGGATTTAGAGAACATTTTTTGGAATTGCCCCAAATCTACGCACCTTACTCGATCTATATCAACGGAGCAAAGGTTGGATCTAACCTAGACACCCGTAATATTGCAACTTTCAATATTACAAAATTTGTTGAGGAGGGCTACAACTCATTGGTTATATCTCTAGACCTAAACGACAATATTTCTATGTTGGAGAGTCTCAATAAGTCAAAGCCAGCTATACAAGGTGCTCCAATACTCTATTCAACTCCAAAGTTGAGAATCGAAGATTATACAATTCAAACCCATCTATCACCAGACGCAAAGAGCGGAAATATTCAACTCTCGCTTAAGATAAAAACACATCTTCTCAACACAAAAGAGGCAAGGGTACAGTATGAACTTTATAGCGCTGACTCTGTTCTTATTATGAAGGATGAGAAATGGACTAAATTAGAG
>CAYJOF010000010.1:0-9358 GCA_964371765.1 uncultured Rikenellaceae bacterium | reverse complement strand
CGTGATAGCTATGAGGTGGATTTTCACTCTCTTGTGGAAGCTCCCCAAGAGTATTCAACACTCAACCCCTACAACTACTATGCGGTGCTTACGCTTATTCACGAAAACCGTATCACTCAATCAATTAAGGTCGATATTCCAATTCTAAAGAAGAGATTAGTAGACAATAACATCTACATAAATAACATTAAAACCCCTCTTGTTGGTGTTTGGTGGGATCAAACTGAAAGCTTGCCAAATGATGCAAAAACATTACAATCAATTCTTGACAGAGGATTCAACAGTATTCTATTAACTCAAACGCAATCTCCGGAATTCTATCAATTGTGTGATAAGTTGGGTATCTGGGTGGTAGATATTGCAAATATTGAGTTGACAACTACACAACTAATCAACAATAGAGATGTGGAGTTGGCACAAGAGCCTGATGCCATTGAGCAGATCTCGCAGAGAATTTTGCGACAATACTCTCTAACTCGAAATAATCCATCAATAGTTGCAAGTATAGGTTCAATATCGAGCCACAATGGCTACCCTCTTCAAGAGGCCTATGTCTCACTTAAGAGTGTAGATAAAGATATTGTATTTGCAGCAACTGCTAACGACTATCAATGGAATAATGATTTTAGAGTGTGGACAGAGTGGGATCAAAAAATTAATAATAACTTTACAAATTTTGTGATCTTTAGCGATATGAATTTCTCTCAATTGGTTCAGCAAATCAACGATAAATCACTAGCAGGAGCATTCACCTCTCTACAAAGTGCCATAAACTCGAATACAATTCAGAGTGTATCGCTGAGTTTGTCTCAGAATAACTACCGTGTCGAGATACAAAATCCTATTATCCCATCTGAACTAATCTCAGTGTGGGTGGAGCTACGATCAGACGATAATCAATTGCTTGAATCATTTCAGCAAGCTAGCACAAACAGCTTGCGTGTAATCAGCGGAGAGATAAACTTCGATGAGATAGAACAATTCATCTTAAATAGTGGAACAAAACAGAGACGATTTAAAGTTCGAGTAGTGGCACAAAGTGGTGCTACAAAGCTTAGCTCTGAAGAGTTTGAATATAGAACAACAAAAAAATAAATTAAAAATTATGAAAGCATTTGTTTTCCCAGGTCAGGGTGCTCAGTTCGTAGGAATGGGCAAAGACCTTTACGAGAATTCGCCAGTGGCGAAAGAGCTTTTTGATAAAGCTAATGAGATTCTAGGATTCTCAATCACAGATATTATGTTTGCAGGAACAGACGAGGAACTAAAGCAAACTAAGGTAACTCAACCAGCGATCTTCCTTCACTCGGTTATTATGGCCAAGGTCTTAGGATCAGATTTCGCTCCAGAGATGACTGCTGGTCACTCTCTAGGTGAGTTTAGTGCACTTGTTGCTGCTGGTGCTCTGTCATTCGAAGATGGCTTAGTGCTTGTCTCTAAGCGTGCAATGGCAATGCAGAAAGCTTGCGAAACAGTTGATTCGACTATGGCAGCTATCCTAGGACTAGACGATCAGAAGGTTGAGGAGATTTGTGCCTCTATCGATGGTGTGGTTGTGCCTGCTAACTACAATTGCCCGGGCCAGTTAGTTATCTCTGGTTCGGTTGAAGCAATCGACAAAGCTTGTGAGGCACTGAAAGAGGCTGGTGCAAAGCGTGCTCTTAAACTTAACGTAGGTGGTGCATTCCACTCTCCGTTGATGGAACCAGCACGAGTAGAGCTAGAGGCAGCTATCAATTCAACAGAGTTCACAGCTCCTATCTGTCCAGTATATCAAAACGTTGACGCAAAGCCATACACAGATCCAGTACAGATCAAACAAAACCTTATTGCTCAGCTAACCTCTCCAGTTAGATGGACGCAAACAGCTACAAATATGATTGCCGATGGCGCAAGCTCATTCACCGAGCTAGGTCCTGGTGCTGTTCTTTGTGGAATGGTTAAGAAAATTGATAGGGCTATGCCGTGTGAGGCAAAGCAATCCCTATAACTTACTCGAGCTCGTATCAAAAACATTTTTGTCACTTCTCTAGCTAGCAAACAGTCACGTACGCAAAGTACGCTCCTTGATTTGCTACCGTCGCGAAGCCCCAAAACTGAATTTTGATACGAGCTCTCTTTTTGGGGTGCCCAAAACATTTTTGTCACTTCCCGAGCTAGCAAATTTGTTTAAGTAGATTCTAACCCGTAAAACAAAAGAGGAATAACCTATGGTTATTCCTCTTTTGTTAGTTGAGACTATAATAGACTACCAACCCAAAATATACGAGAAGATAAGCGGTGCAACGATAGTGGCATCACTTTCAACAATAAATTTAGGAGTGTCAATATCTAGTTTTCCCCAAGTGATTTTCTCATTTGGAACAGCTCCAGAGTATGAACCGTAAGAAGTAGTTGAATCTGAGATTTGGCAGAAGTAGCTCCAAAATGGAACATCCTCCCACTCTAGATCTTGGTACATCATTGGCACAACACAAATTGGGAAATCTCCCGAAATACCGCCACCAATTTGGAAGAATCCAACTCCGTTTGAAGAGTTATGGCGATACCACTCAGTAAGGCTAATCATATACTCAATACCACTCTTAACAGTAGTAGCCTTCATCTCGCCCTTGATAACATACGATGTGAAGATATTACCCATTGTGCTATCTTCCCATCCTGGAACAACGATAGGAATATTTTTCTCGGCTGCAGCCAACATCCAACTGTTCTTTGGGTCGATCTCGTAGTACTGCTCCAACACACCACTCAATAACATTTTGTACATATACTCGTGTGGGAAATATCTCTCTCCTTTCGAGTCAGCATCTTTCCAAATATCATAGATATGTGATTGAAGTCTTCTGAATGCCTCTTCCTCTGGAATACAAGTATCTGTAACACGATTTAGGTGATTATCTAAAAGCTCACGCTCTTGCTCTGGGGTAAGATCACGATAGTTTGGCACACGCTTATAGTGAGAGTGAGCCACAAGGTTCATAATGTCCTCCTCAAGGTTAGCTCCTGTACAGCTAATAATCTGTACCTTATCCTGACGAATCATCTCTGCTAGTGACAATCCCAACTCAGCAGTACTCATAGCACCACCCATCGTAATCATCATTTTTGCTCCGTTCTCGAGCTGCTGCTCATACCCTTTTGCAGCATCCACTAAAGCTGCCGCATTGAAGTGGCGATAGTGGTGGGTTATGAATTGTGAAATAGGTCCCTTTTGCATAGTATCTTTTTTTTTATTGATTTCTACTGCAAAAGTAGTGTTTTTTTTGTAATTTTGGCAAAAATATAACCTTAAATAATTTAACAGATGAGCAAGTTTGATAAAATAAATGATCGCAAGGGATCGAATTGCATCAAGTATGATCTCCTTAACCAATTCTTTGGTAGAGAGGATCTTCTACCTTTATGGATTGCGGATATGGATTTTGAAATTCCAGAGTGTGTCTCTAGTGCAATCACTCAGCGACTTGGGCACCCTATTCTTGGATACCCTTCAATAAGTGATGACTACCTAAACTCGGTTATCAACTGGGTGGATAAACGTGCTGGATGGAAGATCGATTCTAGTTCGTTGAACTTTGCTCCAGGAATTGTAACAGGTCTTAGTATTGCTTTATTGGGAGTTTCCCAGGTAGGTGATAAGGTGCTTATTCAGCCTCCAGTATACCCTCCATTCTTTGATATTGTTAAACAAAACGATAGAGAGCTTCTTTTCAACGAACTTCAGCTCGTAGATGGACGATGGGAGATAGATTTCGAAGATTTTGAGAAGAAAGTGCAGCAAGCAAAAGTTTTTATTATGTGTAATCCTCACAACCCTGTTGGGCGAGTATTCACCGAGCAAGAATTGCGCAAGATGGGGGAGCTGTGTGTGAAATATGGAGTTACAATCCTATCTGATGAGATTCACTCAGATTTGCTACTATATGGCAATAAGCATATTCATATTGCCTCACTAAGTGATGATATTGCTCGTAACACTATCACATTTATTGCTCCAAGTAAAACTTTCAATATTGCAGGTCTGTTCACATCGGTTGCAATTATCACCCACGAAGAACTTCACCAAAAGTACAGAAATCAACTCGCAAAACTACACATAGATCGTCCTGGTGAACTAGGTGCTGTTGCTCTAAAAGCGGCTTACGAGGGTGGAGCAGAGTGGGTAGATGAACTGAATGAATATCTAGCATCTAACGCTGACTATGTGTTGAATTTCTTAGCAGAGAACACTCCCAAAATCAAGTGTACTAAACCAGAGGCTACCTTCCTATTGTGGCTAGATATGCGTGAGATGTTTGCAACAGAGCACGAGGTAAAAGATTTTATATACGATAAAGCAAAACTAGCCCTGAACTATGGTGCAGACTATGGTGATTGCGGAGATAGGTTTGTGAGACTAAATATTGGAGCACCTCGCAAGATTATAGAACAAGCTATGCAGCAACTAAAATCTGCCTACGATAAGCTATAAAAATATGCCTCAAAAGAGAAGAGCAAAGAGTAGATCAGGCGCACAAAATATGGTGCGCCTGCTTGTTGTCGCTCTATTAGGTGGGGTGGTTTTTGCCACAAATACAATAGACCTAGCATCACTGTTTCCATCTAAAGTTTTCTCCTATGAGAAGATAGATGATGTTGGTCTTCCAAAGATCGTTGACTCGACTAAGTACCTTGTAAATCCAATCGGAAGATTCACATATCTATATTCCACCAACCATAAGCAAGCAGAGTGGGTTGCCTACCGTCTTACGCGTGATGATCTACAAGGTCAGCGAGTTAAGAGAACCGATAGGTTTATCCCAGACAAAGAGGTTGTGTCTCGAAATTGGCTCACTGCAACTACCGATGACTACTACAAATCATCTTTCGATAGAGGACACTTACTACCCTCGGCAGATAGAAACGCATCAAGAGCAGAAAACAGAGAAACTTTCAATCTCTCCAACATTTCACCTCAGAAATCTGCACTTAACCGAAATGCTTGGGCAGATTTAGAGCAGCAGGTGAGGGATTGGGCCTTGAGATATGATACTCTTTATGTGGTGACAGGAGGCGTGTTTAAGGGCGATAGTTTAGGATATATCGGAGAGAATAGGGTTACTGTCCCCGAAAGATTTTTTAAGGTGGTGATGTCGGTTCGTGAAGGTCGCTATAATGCTATTGGGTTTGTGTTGCCCAACTCCACTCAACTAAGAGATGATTATATGGGCTATTCTATGAATATCAATAGGGTAGAGCGTATCACGGGAATAGATTTTTTCGATAATATGCCCGACCCTCTAGAACAAGCTATGGAACGAAGAGTAAATAAATTATTCTGGAGGTAATCACATAAAAAAGGGGTCATTGACCCCTTTTTTTATGTGATTTGTTTTATGTGTGGATAGCGATTCATCATATCCTCAATAAACATTTCATTGTCTTTGAGCGAGAGTTTGAAATACTCTGTTTCTGTTGTGCGTAGTAGAACTGCCTTTACCGACCCATCGTGACGACGAATTGCCTCGACATACTTAATCCTATTTATATCGATTGCAAATTTATGAGGGGTGGTGTATATCAAGTTCTCTCCTGTATCTACAACAGCATTAAAATTGATTACTCTACATAAGTAACTCACCAGCACAATAGCAATTGCTAGGTTTATTAGACCCATCCAGTCTTGAGTTACTATATTTAGATATATTGCGTAGATAAAGTAGAGATACAGAACCCCAATAAGAATCTTTACCCCTGTAAAATTGTTCTTATGACGATATGTGTAGATCATCTTACTCTCCTTTTTTAATTCGTTTATATTCCTTTATTATCGAAAGAATTTCAACCACAACACCCAACCACACAAGGACTGTAAAAGCAATAATCAAAAAGTCGATATTCTGGCGAACACTCAACGAATAGCTCATTGCAATGGCAATTACAAGGAAGGCTATTAATTTTAGGATATAGGCTTTCATTACATCAAATCCTTTCCAATATCTCTTCTGTGGTAGCTATCCTGAAACTTAATCTTTTCGATAGAGTCGAATGATTTTTGAGTCGCTTGAGCAACACTATCACCAAACGACGTTACAGCTAGAACTCTACCACCTGCCGTAAGAATCTTGCCATCAACTAGTTTTGTGCCACAGTGGAAAACCTCACTTTGGTTAACATCTTCGATTCCTTTGATCTCAAATCCTCTCTCAAAATTCTCTGGGTAGCCTCCCGATACCATAATCACAGTAGCTGCCGTCTGAGGATTAATCACTAGCTGGTGTTGTGTTAGTGTGCCTCTACTGGCTGCTTCCAATAAGTCGATTATATCGCTCTCAATTCTAGGAAGAACAACCTCTGTCTCTGGATCACCCATTCTTACGTTGTATTCAATAACGTATGGTTCTCCCTCAACACTCATAAGTCCTATAAACACAAAGCCAGTATAGTCAATCTCCTCTTTTGCTAGGCCCTCAACAGTTGGCTCTACAATCCTTGAGATAACTTTCTGCATAAATACCTCATCGGCAAAAGGCGCAGGTGAGATTGCTCCCATACCACCAGTATTGAGCCCAGTGTCACCCTCTCCAATGCGTTTGTAGTCCTTTGCCGAAGGTAGTACTTTATACTCTTTGGTGTTGGTAAGCACAAAAACCGACAGTTCGATACCAGCAAGGAATTCCTCGATTACAACCGATTTACTTGCCACTCCAAAGCGACCATCTAATAGCTCAGCTAGCTCGCTTTTTGCCTCCTCTAGCGATTGTGCAATAATCACACCTTTTCCTGCAGCTAGTCCATCAGCCTTTAGAACGTATGGCGCTTTTAGCTCCTCAAGGAATGAGTATGCTTGTTTGATACTCTCTTTAGTAAACGATTGATAACGTGCTGTTGGTATGTTATGGCGTACCATAAATTCTTTTGCGAACTGCTTGCTACCCTCTAGTTTTGCTCCGTGAGCCGATGGTCCAATAACGGGAATTGAACTTATTGCTGCATCACTAGCAAAAAAATCTGTGATTCCGTTTACTAGAGGATCCTCTGGACCCACTACAACCATATCAATGCTCTGTCTAATTACGAAATCTTTGATCGCATCAAAGTCGTTAGGGTTGATGTTTACGTTCTTGCCAAAACGTTCTGTACCTCCATTACCAGGGGCAATAAAAAGCTGCTCTAACCTCTTACTCTTAGCTAATGAACGGGCAAACGAGTACTCTCTTCCTCCTGAACCCAATAATAAAATCTTCATATCTCTTAATTCGTTTAATAATCCTTATTTAAAATTGTACACTACACCTGTTTTAAGGTCGGTGTGATCAACCATACTAAAATCAATTAATTTTCGAGTCATATCAACTCTCAAAACCTCAACTGTAACAATGTCACCCAACATTATCGCCTCTCTGTTGTGTCGACCTACAATTCGGTAGTTCTCGGCGTCGAATGTGTAGTAGTCATCTGTAAGATCGTTTATCGATACCATACCCTCGATGTGTGTGTCTTCCAATTCAACATATATACCTCTTTCGGTAACTCCTGATATTTTTCCTTTGAATTGCTCGCCGATTTTGTCTGCCATAAACTCAGCCATCTTATATTTTATTGAGGCTCTTTCAGCGTCACTTGCTTTAATCTCCTGCTTAGATGAGTGTTCGCATAACTCTTCGAACTGCTCCTGAGAGGCACTTCGTTGACCATCTAAATATCTTTGAAGCAGTCTATGAACCATCATATCTGGATAGCGTCGGATTGGAGATGTGAAGTGGGTATAGTTCTCGAAACCAAGTCCGTAGTGTCCAATGTTGAAAGTTGTGTATGTGGCCTTAGCCATAGCTCTAAGTGCTAGGGTTGATATTAGTGTCTCGGTGCTCTGCCCTTTAACTGCCCCCAGAAGGGTGTTCAACTCTCGTGAGATAACCCTATGGTCGCTACTGGCTTGTATGTGGTATCCAAATTTTCCCACAAACTTACAAAGATCGTTGTACTTATCTTGATTAGGCTCAGCGTGGACACGATACACAAAGGTGCGCTTAGGTTTACTGCTAAGGGCAATATACTCAGCCACCGACTTATTGGCCAAGAGCATAAACTCTTCCACAAGGTGATTACTCTCTTTTTGTACCTTTGTGTAGACTCCAATAGGTTTTGAATCTTGATCTAATTTGAACTTAAACTCCTCTCTATCAAATGCCAAAGACCCTTTTTTGAATCGCTCCTCTCGTAGCTTTAGGGCTATGGAGTGAAGCGTTAGAACCTCTTGCATAAAATCTCCTTGGCCACCCTCTATGATTGCCTGCGCCTCTTCGTAGGTGAATCGTCTGTCGGAGTTGATGACCGTTCGTCCGTACCACTTATCAAGAATCTCTGCCTCGCTGTTTATTTTCATCACTACCGAAAAACACAATTTCTCTTCGTTTGGTCGAAGTGAACACACGCCATTTGATAACCTCTCTGGTAGCATAGGAACAACTCTGTCTACAAGATAAACACTCGTAGCACGCAGTTGAGCCTCTTGTTCAAGGAGTGAACCTTCGGTTATGTAGTGAGTCACGTCGGCAATATGTACACCAATTTCATACAAATCTTCGCCTATGCTTTGAATCGATATTGCATCGTCAAAATCCTTAGCATCGAATGGGTCGATTGTGATTGTTGGGGTAGATCTCATATCTCTTCTATAGTCAATCTCAGACTGAGGAATCTCAAAAGGAATCTTCTCGGATTCTCTTGTAACGGCCTCACTAAATTCGTAAGGAAGTGAATACTCCTCTAGTATAGAGTGAATCTCAGCACTATTGCTGCCAGCTTTTCCTAGATTTTTAATTACTCTTCCAACTGGGTTGGATTGACTTGCTTTAAACTCAACAATCTCGGCCACGACCATATCACCGCTTTGAGCCGATAGGGTATCTCGAAGCGGAATGAAAATATCATACTGCATCTGGCGTGATTGAGTATTGACAAAGGCAAATGAGCTGCCTAGTTCAAGAACGCCTACATATCTTTTTTGAGAGCGTTCAAGAATCTTCTTCACTATTCCCTTGAATCTGCCATTGCGGCGACTCTCAAAGAGTATAATCTCAACGATGTCGCCAACTAAGGAGCTTGCCATATCGCTCTTCTCAACCATTATATCTTCATGATACCCTTCCACTTCTACAAATGATACTGTTGGGGTGATTGTAACGACAACTCCACGATGAATCTCAAGATTCTGTGTGTTGAATCTAAACTCTCCAGAACGTACCTGTTCGATGACTCCTTTTGTTGTCATCTCTTTAATTATTTTTACAACCTCGATTCTTTTTCCTTTAAGGGCACGAGAACCCAGTCGTTTAATGATTGATGCGGTGGGAAAACTCTTTTGTGGATTATC
>CAYJOF010000009.1:0-21139 GCA_964371765.1 uncultured Rikenellaceae bacterium | reverse complement strand
CCAATGGAGGATGTTACAGACCCCTCATTTAGATTTATATGTAAGGAGATGGGTGCTGATATGATGTATACCGAATTCATCTCAGCAGATGGACTTATAAGAGATGGTGGTAAATCGGTTGCCAAATTAAATATATACGAGAATGAACGACCGATTGGTATTCAGATATACGGTAATGAAATTGAACCAATGGTTGAGGCCGCACTGCGTGCTCAGAGCGTGTCGCCAAACGTCATAGATATTAATTTTGGTTGTCCTGTAAAGAAAATTGCAGGGCGTGGTGCAGGTTCAGGTATGATGCGAGATGTTCCTAAGATGGTTGAGATGACTCGTAGGATTGTTGAAGCTGTAGACATTGATGTGACTGTTAAAACACGACTTGGTTGGGATGAAGAAAGTAAGAATATAGAAGAGATAGCTTTAAGGCTGCAAGATGTGGGAATTAAAGCACTCACTATCCACGGTAGGACACGTGCACAGATGTATAAAGGGGAGGCCGATTGGACACTTATTGGCAAGATTAAATCTAACCCTCTAACTCGAATACCTATTATCGGTAATGGTGATATTGACTCTCCTCAGAAGGCAAAAGAGTATCTCGATAGGTATGGTGTTGATGGTTTGATGATTGGTAGAGCTACCTACGGCAGACCGTGGATATTTAAAGAGATACGCCATTATCTTAATACTGGTGAGGTGCTGCCTCAACCATCTGTGGTTGAGCGTGTTGAGTTGGCAAAGCGTCATTTTGCTAAATCGCTAGAAATAAAGGGTGATAGGGTAGGTCTTTTCGAAATGCGCCGCCACTTTAGTACCTACTTCAAGGGGCTACCAAACTTCAAAGAGACAAGAATGAAGCTAGTGACGATGATCAATCCTGAGGAGATTGTTGAGGTTTTAGATTTTGTGGCAGAGCGTTGGGGAGATCACGATTTTAGCACAACAGTGCCAGAAAATATCCTATCAAGATAGCCTAAGAGGCTTCCTTGATAGGATAATAAAAGGTGTTACAATATGGTGTTTATCCGCAATTGATAAATCGCTTTACATATTCAAGCATTTTTCCAGATGTGCCAAGTTTTTCTCTTAGTTTGCTGTCATTAAATGATGCCAACATTTCAATAGTGCTCTCAATCATCTCTGGTGGGAATACATCATATTTTTGATATATTTCCCTTTGACCATCAAGCTCATTAGCAGACTCATTACAGCTAACAGGTAGTTGGCTTAGCTTCACGGCTAACTCCTTATGTTCATCCTCAAATAGGTTATATTTTATATATCTCTCTTTTGCATACTCTACTGCTGAATCCATCTCAAAGCCGTGACGAATTGCCACTGCAAGCGACGAGAGAAGTAGGTATATATCAGCCGAACCATCAGGACATCTAAACTCGATTGTCTGCTTTAGGCTGTAATCCTCCATAGGCGACTGCTCAAATCCATTTGCACAATCGGACATATTGCGTTTTACGTTCCATCCTAGTGGTACACGCACAAGTGCCGAACGATTCATATCTCCCCAACAGATATTTGTAGGAGCCTCTTGATGAGGTACTAATCTAAAATATGACGTAGGGTTGCGATTGCCAAAAGCACTGATGCTAGGTGCAAGTGCGAGCATACCTGCTATTGCTTTGTATGCCTCATCGGTTAATTTTCCATCTTTTGTGTACGCATTCTTTCCATCTTTCATAAGACGAGTGTGAACGTGCATGCCGCTGCCAGCCTTGCCAACAGATATTTTAGGTGCAAAGGTTATCTCAAACCCATATTCGTAAGCTAGTTTGCGAATGATCCACTTAGCGATAAGTAGTTGTTCGGCAGCCTCTTCGATAGTTGTAGGTAGAAACTCAACTTCGTTCTGTTCAAACATATTGTTTCCCTCAACAAAGTTTCCTACCTCACTGTGCCCGTACTTTACCAATCCGCCACATTGCGCGATCATCTGCATTGATTCAGCTCTAAAATCTTCACTCTTGTTGAACGGAGATGATTCGTGGTAGCCTCGTTGATTTGGCGTCTCGAAAATATCTTCGTTTGGTGTGATAACATAATACTCCAACTCTCCCATAACCTCTAGTTGGCAACCTGTTACTCTTTGGAGCTCTTTGTGAGCCTTCACAAGCGTGTACTCTGGTGCACTCTCTAGTGGATAACCATCTTTAGTGTAGTAACTACACAGAATATCTAGGGTAGGAATATCTGCAAACGGATTCACAAATGCTGTACGGAATCTAGGTACTACATACAAGTCACTGCTGCTTGTGTCAAGATGTGAGAATAGGCTTGAGCCGTCTACTCTCTCTCCGCAGGTGAGAATTGTGTCTAAATATTCAAGGTCATTAATTATTAAATTAAGGGTTTTTAGTCTTCCATCTGCTCCACAATATCTGAAATTAATCATCTCTATTTCGTGCGCAATTACAAAATCAATAATATCACTTTTTGTAAATTCTCTGGGCAGCTTTTCTAAATACTGCACTAATGGATTAGGATTTAATTTTAGGTTCTCTTTTTTCATTATTTAAGTTTTAGGTGTATATATTATAAATATCTATTTTAAACATAAGTTCTTAAAATCACAATATTTGCAATTCTCCTCTATGTCTGTCTCCTCGATAAAAGTTTGATTGTACTCGACAATCTCTTTTATTGTTGATGAAAGTGCTTCTTCGAATTCGTCGAAGTGCTCACTAAAGTCATCAATTATATAACTCTTACTACGATCTTTTAGTATCAACTTTGGTTGATAATTTTTATCTCCCATATATTTAACAAAGAGCAACGATGGTGCAACGCGTCTGTTCTGTCCCTTCTGATAGATGTAGCAGTAGTATAAACTCTGCATAAATGCCTTGTTTGGGCTTCTTTGGGGCATAAACAGACCTGCAATATTGTTTGTTGTATTGCAAATTGTTCCACTCTTGTAATCGGAGATAATATCGATGCAGTTGCCTGATCTTTCGATTCGGTCAACCACTCCATACAGCTTGGCGTTAAAATCTCCATAATTTGTAGAAACATAAATTGTACCAAAAATCTCTTTCTCGAGTGCAAGTATCGAAAAATCGTCTACTCGACGTAAATCCCACTCAATTACATTGCGAATGTAGCTATTTGTAAATCTAAGCGTGCTGGCAATGGATGAGTTGTCGGATTGACTATCCAATATGGCATTAAAATAGTCTTGGCATAACTGTTCGATATTGCCTAGCGACGATCTTAATATCTCCCTTGTTTGCTTGTTATCAAGTCCTATGACTTTGCTGTATATAGTGTTTAAAACCTCGTGAATTGCTGTTCCAAAATCTGCCACTCCAATATCGGAGCTGATTTTGTGGGTAGCCCTTATTTTAAGGGCGTATTTATAGTAGAAACTTTTTTTGCACTTAATCCATTCGTACAACATTGTAGGTGAGATGGTACGCTTTGCTTTAAGCAGATCGCTAATCAGTGCGTCATACTCTTGGCCACGTTTAAGCTCACTGCTAGCGGCGTTAGTGTGTGTACTTACAGATAAAGAACGATAGTTTATTACGTGCTCTTTTTTGTAGTGAATTTGAGATACGTATCGACTAAGCTCTCCATTTCTCATCCCTTCGGTAGAGCTACAATAAGCAATGTCTATATTTTTTGAGCGTTGTAGCAGGCGATAGAAGTAGTAGCAATACATTGCCTCTTGGTGGCTTCTGTCTGGTAGTCCAAAACCTACCCTAAGGCTGCTTGGTACAAACGAGCTTCGAATAAGTGAACCGGGGTAGTTATCGTCGTTGAGCGATAGTATCAATAGGTTCTCAAAATCTAAATTTCGAGTCTCTAGGATACCCATAATTTGAATTCCGATAAGAGGCTCACCTTTAAATGTAACTTGGCAGCTGCTTAGATTCTTTCTAAGTGCAGCAATAAATACCCTTTCGTCACTGCTTGTCTCGCTCAAGAGATTCGATGTTTGGATGATAGCCTCATTTGCGGCTGCCAAAAATTCGATTGTGGTTTTTTGTATTTCGTCTGATTGAGAGTAGTTTACTCCAATTGTATTGATTGCTCTTGTGAGGTATTGAGCAATATGCTCTCCTTTTCGAGGTAGTAGCCCCTCAAGAGGCGAAATTGCATTGATCTCTGAGGCATCGACCCACGATGAGGTTTGTGGGAGTTGCTCTCTCCAGTTCTTTAGATTGTCGATATGCTCGCTCTGTGATGCTTGCAGAACTAAGGGATGAGACAGCACCTTTTCTACGTCTGGGATATAAATTTGATCCATTTGCTCTGCTATGCGGCGATTTGAGTGTAGGCGCACTATATACTCAAAGAGACTATAAACAGGGGTGCTAGTAAGAGGGTATCCAGCCGTTATGTTGAACCTCTTTATGGCCGAAGGAATAGAGTGGAGTACAGGAATGAGAAGTGATTCGTCAACAAGCACAATAGCCGTCTCTCGACCCAACTCTCTACCCTCGTTCTGTGCCTTGTCGTGTGCTTTAGAGAGAAACTCCCACACGTACTTACACATAAGAGAATCAGTAGGTGTATCCACTACCGTTATGTTCTTAGGTTTTGTGTAATTGTTTTTGTTAGAGTTGTTTGACTCTCCCAATAGAGCTATGTTTTCTCTTATAAAGAGTCCTGCATCGTGCTTAGGGTTCTGGGCTGTATAGTAGTTATCGTAGTCCCATAGAAAATCACACTGGGCATAGCGACTTATTGCGCTAAAGAGCATTTTTTCGCATCCACTCAGAGCGTTAAATCCAATGATTGCAAAGCTCTTACCTGCAAAATAGTCTAAAGCAACACCATCGAGCATTTCAATAGCACGGCGATATATCATCCCCTTATATCCAATGTTTTGATTGGACAGCGAGGTCTTGAAATCTATATATACGTCGTATAATATCTCCCATACTTTTAGAAACTTGATTTGTTCCTCAGAGTGTTTGTTTGAAAGGTTTATGCTGCGCCAAAAATTTTCGATAAACTCGCGCTGTTGTTGAGCCACATCGCCATACAATATATCAATATCGCCTAGCTCCTTAACATTCAAAAATAGTTTCTTTGCATCGATTAGGTAGTTGTCGATGGTGTCGAAATCTGCCAAAAGCATCGATCCCCACCAATAGAAACTCTCGAAGCTCTCATCTTTAAATTTTGAGTAGGATTTATGGAGCTCACACAGCAGTTTAATCTTATTTGCCACATCTAAGGATGTTATCTCTTGAGTGAGAGAGTCGATGGAGAGATAGTTGGGCTGCCATACGGCTCTGGGTTGAGATAATTTTGATAACTCAATATTGAAGAAAAGTTGCGCACGGCGAGAAGGGAGGAGTATGTTTAACTCCGAAATTTTTTCGCCATATTTTTTGTATAAAAACTCGACCGATTCTCCAATAAATGTATTCATATCTAAAACTTTAAAAATGAGTAGATAAAGCCTTTGTTGAAAGGTGTAATATCAGGCTGCAAGATACACAAAATATCCTTTGTGGCAAACTGTTTTATAAAATAAAAAATAATTTTTTTTCAAAAAAAGTTTGCAGATAAAAAAAATAGTCGTATATTTGCAGTCGAAAATAAGGCACCGTAGCTCAACTGAATAGAGTATCTGACTACGGATCAGACGGTTGCAGGTTTGAATCCTGCCGGTGTCACAAAAGAGGGTAACCATTCGGTTGCCCTCTTTTATGTTATATTGCTCTTTTATTTTACTCTAATGTGTTCAATATCAAACTATTTGTTGAATTGTTGACGAATCTGCTGAGTGTTGAATTGCTCCGCAAGAGATAGCATTAATAAGATTCTAGCCTTTTGAGCATTTAGCAGTTCAGCGGCAATAAAGCCATATTTTGTGTCGTCTATCTCTGCATCATCAGTCACAGCTCCATTTGGAACTCTTGTTGCCCTTACAACCGAAATCCCTTTCTTTACTGCTTGCTCAAGAGCAGGGAATACATTCTTGTGGATATTCCCATTGCCCACACCTGCATAAACAATCCCCTTGTAGTCTGATTCAATTATTGCATCGATAATATCCCTGTCTACCGAAGAGTGTCCATATACGATAGCAACCTTAGGAAGAGCATTTATGTTTGATATGTCGAATGGTGTGTTTAGCGTGTGTTGGTAGTCTGGCTTTTGGGTGTATATCACTTTTTGGTTGTTTATATATCCAATTGCTCCGCTATTTGGAGAGTCAAAAGTCTCTACCTCCATAGTGTGCGTTTTTGTTACACCCTTTGCGTCATATATCTTATCGTTCATAGCAAGCAATACCCCACGGCCTTTTGATTGAGGGTCGGCAGCTACGACAACCGAATTTAGTAGGTTTTTGGGCCCATCTGCGCTAATTGCTGTTGAGGGACGCATCGAACCTACAAACACTACGGGCTTATCGCTTTTTGTGGTCAGAGTAAGAAAATATGCACTCTCCTCCATTGTGTCTGTTCCGTGTGTTATCACAACGCCATCAACCTCCTCTGAGGCCAAAAGCTCGTTGACTCTTTTGGCTAGAGTGAGCATAATATCATCGGTCATATCCTGAGAGCCTATCTTTACGATCTGCTCACCTTTGATATTAGCAATATTCTCAATCTCTGGTACTGCCTCTAACAATTCAACAATTCCGACCTCTCCGGCTGTGTATTGGCTCCCTACATTAGAGTTGCCGCTGCCCGCAATTGTTCCTCCCGTAGCCAATATATATATTGTTCTCTTTTGGCTTGATTGTGCAAAGATTGTAGTGCATGCAAATATAAGCACCACCACTATTAGAATTTGTCTTATTTGACCTTTAAACATAACTTTATTTGTTTTAATTTTGATATTATGCAAAGATATAATATCTTTGTGCAAATTGTATGAAAAAAATAGAAAATGTCGATTAACGCTCCCTTAGCACAGAGGCTTCGTCCGCAAACATTAGACCAATACATTGGGCAGAAACACCTAGTGGGGGAGAGTGGGGTTTTTAGAAAATTCCTCGACTCTGGCCGCTTGCCGTCCTTTATCTTGTGGGGATCTCCCGGGATAGGGAAGACTACTCTGGCAAATATAGTTGCCAGCTATTCAGGGCGAGAGTTTATGACACTTAGTGCCGTTAGTGCAGGAGTGAAGGAGGTACGTGAGGCAATCGAAAGAGCTCAAAAGCTATCCTTTTTCGATACCCCACCGCCAATTCTTTTTATCGACGAGATTCACAGATTTTCAAAAAGTCAACAAGATTCCCTACTTGGAGCTGTTGAACAGGGGGTTGTAACCCTTATTGGTGCAACAACCGAAAACCCATCATTTGAGGTTATTAGACCACTGCTGTCGCGATGTCAAGTATACACCCTTGAACCTCTGTGTAAGGATGATCTAATAACACTTGCCCAGCGAGCAATTACTGAGGATGAGGTCTTGGCGCCTCAAAATTATAAAATTGCTGAATATGAGGCTATTTTGAAATTCTCAGGAGGTGATGCACGTAGACTTCTCAATGTGCTGGAGATTATCACCTCATACATCGAACCCTCGCAGAAAATCACCAACCAAATTGCCGAGGAAATAATAAAGAATAACCCTACCCAATACGATAAGGGTGCAGATATGCACTATGATACAATCTCGGCCTTTATTAAAAGTATAAGAGGTAGTGACCCAAATAGTGCAATATATTACCTTGCAAAGATGATCTCAGGTGGCGAAGATCCTAAATTTATTGTTCGCAGACTTGTAATATCTGCAAGTGAGGATATAGGGCTAGCAAATCCAAATGCGCTACTAATTGCAAATGCTTGTTTCGAGGCAGTTGAGCGAATTGGTATGCCAGAGGGCAGAATTCCTTTAGCTCAGGCAACAATCTACCTAGCAACCAGCCCTAAAAGCAACTCCGCTTATATGGCAATCAATAGTGCATTGAACCTTGTGCAGAGCGATAATGAGCAGCGAGCAATTCCTCTTACATTACGTAATGCCCCTACACAGCTTATGAAGGAGCTGAACTATGGTACAGGATACAAATATTCACACGACTATCCAAACAACTTCGCATATCAAGAGTTTATGCCAGAGGGTTTGGAGAGCGTTTCATTTTGGAGAGCTTGCGATAATCCCAAGGAGCAGCAAACTGCCCGATATATGCAGAGTTTGTGGGGCGATAAATATGAGTTTTAGATATGAAACAGTTTAGAGATATAGGATACAGATTGATTTTAGCCTCGCAGTCACCACGACGCAAGGAGCTACTTGCAGGACTTGACCTTGAGTTTGAGGTGGCACAAGCGTACGAGGTTGATGAGACTCCTCCTGTGGGAGTTGACGCTGAGGAGGTGGCGGCATATTTGTCGCTTAAAAAATCGCTAGAGTTCCCTTTCGAGCTGAAATCTAACGATATAGTGATAAGTTCAGATACAGTTGTCTGTATCGACAATAAACCACTAGGAAAACCCACCTCAAGGCAGGATGCAATATCAATGCTTACTCTTCTCTCTGGCAAGGAGCACTCTGTTGTTACTGCCGTGACACTGCGTGTGGGTAATATCGCAGAGACATTCAGTCAAATTACACTAGTTAAATTCAAGTCTCTTTCTGAGCAAGATATACACTACTATGTGGATAACTATCAACCCTACGACAAGGCGGGTGCATACGCTATCCAAGAGTGGATTGGATATGTGGCAATAGAATCTATCTCAGGTTCGTTCTACAATGTGATGGGGCTGCCTGTTTGTAAGCTTAATGAGGAACTTACGAAATTTATAAATAAACTAAATTTAATTAATAAGAAATGATGAAAAACCTACTTAAATTTGCCATCCTACTATCGGTAGTATTTGGCACAGCCAACACTGCGTTGGCAGACGAGGGTATGTGGTTGCCTAGCGTAATCAGCAAAGCTCGTATTAAGGATATGCAGTCTAAGGGCTTCAAGCTAACGGCTGAAGATCTTTACAGCATTAACCAAGCATCTCTAAAGGATGCAATCGTTAAACTAGGCGGATGTACTGGTGAGATTATCTCAGACAAGGGTCTAGTACTTACTAACCACCATTGCGGTTTTGGCCAGATTCAGTTCCACAGTAGCCTTAAGAACGACTACCTTACAAATGGTTTTGCTGCAATGAGCCAAGATGAGGAGTTGCCGGGTAACAACTATTTTGCATCTATCCTAAAGAGAATGGACGATGTGACTAATGAGGTTATGAAGGGTGTTACAGAGCAAATGCCAATTGCAGAGGCAAACAAACTTAAATCTAAGAACATTCGTGCTATTATTGCAAAGGCAACAGATGGAAATGGTTTCAGTGCAACAGTTGAGCCGATGTACTACACAAACCAGTACTTCTTGTTCGTTTACCAAAGATACGACGACGTGCGTCTAGTGGTTGCTCCACCAAGTGCAATCGGTAAGTTTGGTGGCGAGACAGACAACTGGATGTGGCCACGTCACACTGGCGACTACACAATGTTCCGTATCTATGCCAACAAAGACAATGAGCCTGCTAAGTATTCTAAAGACAATGTTCCTTATACTCCAGCACGTTCACTAAAAATCTCTCTAAAGGGTGTTAAGGAGGGTGATTTTACATTCATCTATGGCTACCCAGGTCGTACAAACGAGTATCTTCATTCTGCAGCTGTTAAGTATATCGTACACAAGAGCAACCCAGACAAAATTGCCCTACGTACATACCGTCTTGACAGAATGATCGAAAATATGGAGAAAGATCCAGCTATCCGTATCAAATATGCTGCTAAGAAGGCAAGCGTTGCTAATGCGTGGAAGAAATGGCAAGGTGAGAGCAAGGGTGTAATTACTCTAAAGGCTATCGAGAACAAAGAGGCGTTTGAGGCTGAGTTTAAGCAGTGGGCAAAAGGCAAGCCTCAGTATGAGAATCTAGTAGACGAGTTCCAAAAGCAGTACGACGCACTAGAGAAGTTTGCTTTTGCTAACGACTACTACGCTGAGGCTATCCGTGCTATTGAGATCAGTAGAATTGCTGGTTACTACGGCTCTGCTACTGAGAAAAATATCGAAGATCTTGTAGCAAGATACAAAACAGCAACAGAACTATTCTACAAAAATTATGAGTCGTTTATCGATGAGCAGATTGCTAAAGAGATGCTAAAACGCTATATCGTTGCTGTTGATCCTATGTTTGTGCCAACACTACTAAGCAAGCACAACAAAACAATGGATCAATATATCGATATGTTGTACCAGAAGACTATCTACAAGAACTACGAAACTCTATCGGCTGTGTTGATGAAATCTCCAAAGGAGGCAATCGAAATTATCAATGCAGACCCTTACACTAAGCTTTACAAGCAGCTAGAGCAAATTAGAACAGAGAAAATTACTCCAGAGGTATCGAGAATCAATGCCGAGATAACTGCTCTTTACAAGAACTATATGAAAGGTATGATGGAGATGGAGAAAACTAAGGAGTTCTATCCAGATGCTAACTCAACTCTTCGTATCGCTTATGGTAAAGTGTCGGGTGCTAACCCAAAAGATGGTGTTCAATACAAGCACTTCACAACTCTTGAAGGTATTATGGAGAAGGATAATCCAAACATCTACGACTATAATATTCCTCAAAAATTGAGAGATATTTACGCAGACAAAAACTATGGTCAGTGGGAGGTAAACGGTACAGTGCCAGTATGTTTCATTGCATCTAACCACTCAACAGGAGGTAACTCGGGTAGCCCTATTCTTAACGCTGAGGGTGAGCTGATTGGTCTTAACTTCGATAGAATGTGGGAGTCTACTATGAGTGACATCGTATTTAGCGAGGAGCTTTGTCGTAATATTGCAGTGGATATTCGTTATGTTCTGTTCCTGACTGATAAGGTTATGGGGGCAGGGTATCTGTTAGACGAAATGAACCTAGTACGATAAAGTGGTATCTGAAAATTCATTTCCCTGAGAGTTTTGCGCAAATTCACTTCATCTGAATCACCATCTCTCGCTCAAATCCTCGACGTACGTAAGTACGCCTGTGGTATTTCGCATCGAGTATGGCACTCCAGCTAAAGCAAATTAGCACAAAGCGGACACTCATTAGGATATGAACCAAAACGATCACCTCCAGGATTGCACATCTGTGTAATTTTGGAGGTGATTTAATATAATTTGGTGGTATAGTGCGCTTATTTTCCTGAGAGTTTTGCGCAAATTCACTTCATCTGAATCACCATCTCTCGCTCAAATCCTCGACGTACGTAAGTACGCCTGTGGTATTTCGCATCGAGTATGGCACTCCAGCTAAAGCAAATTAGCACAAAGTGGACGCTCATTGGGGTATGAACCAAAACGATCACCTCCAGGATTGCACTATGTTTTGATTTTTTTGTATTTTCTTTATTTTCGGTACAACTGAATTTGTTGCTTATTCTACAATTATCAATGTAGGTTTTGGATCATCGAGTGATTCGTCCCAGAAACCTATCATATTCCATCGAGGGAAATAATCTGCATCTTTGCCTAAAGAGTTCATCAAATTAAAGTCGGCTTTATAGCTCTTTGAGGTCGTTCTATCTACCACATAAACTGATGATTCATCTCTATCTGATATTTTCATTATTATGTAGTTGCCATACTCTATTAGGGACGATACATAAGTTTTAGCTTTTAAATTATGATTAGCATAATCATCAAGCGTAGGTGAGTTTGGATTGTCGAAAATAACTCTTGGTGTGAGTGATAGAGTGTTAGGCTCAAAGTTGTAGAGCGTGTCGCTAAACTGCTTGTGGAATACCACATCATTGTTGTGGAGGTAGAAGAACCTAGGTGAAGAGTATAACACAAAAACATTATTGAAATCGTATTTTCTGTGGTTTGGTTTTTGGTAGATTAGCTCCCCCTCTGGATTGTGCACTTCAAAATCATAGGGTTCGTTGCCCATAAATACAATATAGGCCGTATAGACAAAGCCCTCACCATCCGAAAAATTTTCCCCACCACCAACAACTGCAGCCTCCCCATTAGTATTTTCATGGATAGGTGTCTCTACACTAGCTATGAGCTCTCCCTCTGGAGAAAATGTTTTTTCGTGCTCGACATCATTGATCCTCAAGTTGCCCTCAAAGCTTATCATCGATCTTGCTGCCATAGTATACTCGTTGCTAGACTTGCCCTCGCGTGTCACAACATTAAGAAAATTTCCTTCTTTATCAAATCTTATAAATTGAGAGATAGGTTCAAAAGATTGAACTATATATGAATCATCAAGCGGATAGACATTTTCAATATTTCCTAGCTTAATATCCTCTGGATACTTCAGCTCAACCTCTGAAATCTTTAATCCCATCTCTTCGAGGGTGATCGTCTCAGTTGAGGCTAGAATCTCTTTTAGGTTGTAACGAAGAGTAGTTTTATCGCTCTTTGAACAAGCTATAGCTACTAGAGCTAATAGCATAATCATCGTTAGCATTTTCATAGTCTTGTGTTTTTTTTGATGTATGTTTTTGCAAATATACAATAAATTTCTGTAAAAACAATTATCATTATGTAAAAATTGCAAAGGCAATTGCTATTTTTGTAATGAACAACCCAAAGCACAAAAGAGACTGTCTCGAATTATTCTACTAATTCGAGACAGTCTCTTTCGTGTTTGATAGGCTAGTGTATCTTTGTTATTCAGTGATTGGTTTTCCGTTGTAGAAATCTAGAATCTTTTTATTGAACATAAACTGATATTTTGCTCTTGCCATATCTGATTCTGCACGGATCAATCTGTTCTTAGAGTCGTTGAAGTCGAAGATTGTCGAGCGTCCTGCATTTGATTTCTCTTGCTCAAACTCGAATGCTATCTCAGCAGCGTCGAATGCCTCTTTTGATGCAATAAAGTTGTCTTGAGATGTTTGTGCGTTTAAGTATGCTCTTTCTATCTCTTCTTGCAATTTTCTCTTAGTATCCTCTACCACAAGCGATTGATTGCGAATGTTTAGATTACTTAGAGATACATTATTGCGAGTTTGGAAACGGTTGAATATTGGAATTGAGACGCTAATGCCAACACTCTCACGACCATTTTGTTTGAATTGATCGTTGAAGGCTGAGTTTAACGCATCGTCAGAGAACGAGTAGTAGTAGCTATTTGAATATCCTGCCGAAAGTGAAATTGTCGGAAGGTATGCAGACTTTGCTATTGCTAAATTTTTCTCAAAACTCTTTAGGCGCAGTTCCTGCTGAATTACACTTGGACGGTACTTCACAGCATAGCTAAATACGGATGTAGGATCTGTCAATCTAACCGAAGCCATTGCTTCGACCTCTCCTATTGCTGGTTCTGCAACATCGAATGGCTCGCTTGCAGGTAAGTTCAAAAGCTGTGATAGGGTAAGTAGCGACAACTCCAGATTGTTCTTTGCATTTGTCACCCCATACCTGTCGTTTGCTGCCACCGACATAGCCTCATAATAGTCGCTCTTAGACACTTTGCCACTCTCCATTTGGATTTTGCTGCGCTCAACCAAATCGTTACTAATTGCTGACTGATTCTCTGCCACAATTAGCATTTGTTTGTTGTAAAGAACCTCTACATATCGTGAAGCAATATTAAGAGAAAGATCCTCGACTGCGCTTGAGAATTGCGCGCTTGTAGCCTCCAAATCTAGTTTAGCTGCCTCTATCTGATGGTTGATACGTGATCCTTGATAGATTGGCATAGCTAGATTAACGTTAACACCTGCCGAAGATGAACTCTGGTCTTGGTAGACGCCATATCTATTCATACTTTGTCCGAAATTTCCACTACCACTCAAACCAGCATTAAGCGATGGTAGTCGAGAGTTTTTGGCAGTGTTCAGCTCAATCTCTCCCTGCTCGATCTGTATTCCAGTCTGTTTTATTTGTATGTTATTTGCAAGTGCATATAATATGCAATCGTTTAGTGTCCATTGTTTTTGGGCTTGGACGTCTTGGGCTGCCATAAGCATAAACAACCCAACAACCACTGCTATAATTCTCATAACTATTCTACTGATTTAATTCCACCTTTCAACTTCTCTGAACCATCAAGACCCTTAGTTACCTCAATTGATACTCCATTCGAGAATCCTGTCTCAATCTCTTTCTTTACGAAAGTTTGTGGAGATACTCCCTCCCCTGAGCTTAGAACCTCAACGTATGCCTTGCTGTTCTCGAAAATTACTGAACTCTCTGGTATCGACAGTGCATCCACTATCTCTGAGATAATAAACGAAGCGTTTGACGAGTAGCCTGAACGAATCTCAATTGAGTCAGGAATCTCGATTGCTGCCTTAATTTGAAAAGCTATTACGTTATCCACAATACTCGATTTAGGTGAGATATACTCCAAGGCTGCATCTAAGGTTACTCCCTGAAGAGCTCCAATAGTGATTTCTGCCTTCATTCCCTCACTTAACTTTCCAACCTCACTCTCGTGTACATCACCCACGAATAGCATATCGCTCAAATCTGCGATAGATGCCACCGTTGTACCGTCGTTGAAAGTATTAGAAAGAATAACCGAGTTACCAACCTTAACAGGTACATCGAGAACCATACCAGTAACCGTTGCTCGTACCTGAGTGTTGTTTACGGCAGACGAACGACTTGTCATACCCTTTTCAACAATCTCCAAGCTCTCTTTTGCGCTTGTAAGTGTCTCCTTTGACCCTTTTAGTGTAGATTCGCTCTTCTCGAACTCCTCTAGTGTTACTATCCCCTTGTCGTATAGTGACTTTATACGATTATACTCTTTCTCAACCTGAGCAAGATCGATCTCTGCTTGACGAACTCTCGACTGTGCACTGCTCAAAGAACCCATCTCTGGAATAACCTCAACCTGAGCAATTACGTCACCCTGCTTTACCATTTGTCCAGCCTTAACGTATATCTCAGAGATAATTCCTGAGATTTGTGGCTTTATGAGAACCTCGTCTCTAGGCTCTATCTTGCCCGTAGCAACACTCTTCTCTGTAAGAGTCTCGCGAACTGGGTCGATAAGTTCATAAGTAACTACTTTGGGCTGTGTTTGTTGCCACAAGAAGAAAATTGTGCCAATAAATAGTGCTACCAATAGAAGGATAGCTACAAGTTTAAAAATCTTTTTCATCGTTATCTGTTTTTATTTGTTTGTATTATCTATATTTTTCCTTTACTCCTCTCTAATTGCCTCTACTGGTTTGATAGCCATAGCTCTTAGTGCTGGAATGATTCCCGATAAGAGTCCGCTTACTAGAATTATTGCTCCAGAAACTAAAGCAAACTCGAAAGTTACCTGAGGTGAGAATTGTGGTGCCTGCGACAGAGGGTCGGTTGCCATTGCGGCAAAAATACTCTCTGCTAAGGACAGTATCCCTACAGATGCCGACATTCCCAATACTCCTGCTATAAATGTTAGGAGGAAACTCTCGCTCATTACCTGCGATATTATTGAGAATGGTTTAGCTCCCAATGCTCGTCGTACGCCTATTTCCTGTGTTCGCTCTTTGATAACTATTAGCATAATGTTCGATACTCCAATAATTCCAGCAAATAGAGAACCTAGGCCAACTACCCAAATAAGTAGTCTAATACCCAAGAACATACCATCGAAGAATTTGAACAATTCGCTGAAGTTTACAACCATCAAAGCTCGTTTATCATTTGGTGCAATCTTATGTGTCGAATATAGTTGCTGCTTAATCCTCTCCGATAGTTCTGTAAGATCGGCGTCGGCTCTAGCCTCTAGGGTGAGATACGATATGTTATTGTCTCTTGTGAACATATTCATTGCGGTGGATTGTGGAATGACAACGCTTCGGTTAGGCGAATTACCAAAATTTATCATATTTGAGGTGCTCTCCTGCACTCCAACAACCGTAAATAGTGACCCTCCGATCTTCACCTGCAAGCCCACTGGATTCTCTCTCATCGGAAACAGAGACTCGTAGATGTTCTTTCCTAGCACACAAACCATTCGAGATTCATTTTCATCTATATCGTTGATATACCTACCAAAGATTGTATTGGTCATATCAAAATGCTTTCGTGCGGCAGTATTGCCAGTTACAGATGCACTAGTTTTCTCGTTGCCAATAGAGAGTTGCTTACTGCCTATCTCAACAACGGTAGCCATCTTGTTTATCTCGGGGAACTCCCTCTTGATACTCTCAGCATCGTCAAGATTAATCTCCCAAAAGCGGTTAGACTCATATCCTCCAAATGGTTCTGAGGTGCGAGAAGTTGCCATAAGGATAGTGTTTGGTGGTATGTTAATCTGAGCTTTTAGCATTCTCTCCATACCGATTCCTGCCCCCGACATAATAATAAGCATCATCACTGCCCAAAAGACACTCATCGCTGTCATAAAGCTACGCCACTTGTTTCGTGCAATGGTAGCCCAAATCTCTTCTAATCTATCTAAATCAAACATAATGACTACTTATTATGACGCATCGCGTCGATTGTTTTTAATCTAGCAGCTCGGCGTGCTGGGATAAACCCTGCTACCACACCTGCAATTATCAATACCACTGTTGCCCACATTGCAATACCAAAATCAATGGTTGGATTAAGAAAAATCGATGGCATTCCCTCTTCGCTATTTGAGAAGAGTGATCCAGCTGAATCGAATGTTCCTGAATCTATCAAATATGATATAAACTCCATCACCGCAGCTCCTCCAACCAAACCAATATATCCAAACACAACTGTTAGTGCTATCGACTCAACAAGTATTAGCTTGATTAGAGATATTGGTGTTGCACCCATCGACTTACGTATTCCAAACTCGTTTGTGCGCTCTCTTACAGTCACCTGCATAATGTTCGACACCCCAACAACTCCTGCTAGGAGTGTTCCAAGTCCAATTATCCAGATAAATATATCGATTGAGGTGAAGATAAGTTGAGTCTCAGCAACCTCAGAGATTTCATCCCACATATATACTGCTGCTTTGTCGTTAGGATCAAAATGATACTTTGCTCCTAGAATTTTTCGAAACTCCTCTTGAAACTCTTCACTCTGGGGCGCATTATATATCCCTTGAGTCTCAATCTCTAAGTTCTGTAACTCTCGAGATATTTGAGGTTGATATACTGCAAGCGATGTTGTGATTGGAATATAAATTTGTGGCCAAGAGTTTTGCGACTCATACACACCAATAATTGTATATCTAATAGATGAGGCTGTGAAGTGTTGTCCGATAGCACTTTTATTGTCGCCATAGAAATTCTCTGCAACATACTCTGGCACTACTGCAACTTTTCTTGCTTTCTCGATGTCGGGTTCCGATAAGTAACGCCCCTCGACAATTCTTACATTGTTCCCGCCCATTGTATAACCCAAGAAACCTCCAGTGATAGCTCTCTGGTCGGTCTTAAACTCTTCGGAGGTGTAGATGTGTGCGGCTATCGTTTTGATGTTTGGGTGAGAATTCTTTAACCATTCCAAATCGGCATACCTAAAAACCAATTGTCGTCCAGAGGCATATCCCTCGTAGGCAAGGCGAGTTCTATTTGGATATACCGTAACAACATTCTTGTCGCGACTCATCCAGTTGCTCATATTCTCGGTGATGCCATTCTGAAGGCCCTGTCCTGAACCCAGCAGAATGATCAACATAAATATACCCCACGCCACAGAGAATCCTGTAAGGATTGTTCTGAGCTTGTTCTGCTTCATTGAGAAGAGAATCTCTTTAATCATCTCTATCATAGTTTTGTAGCTTTAGGGTTATTATCTTAATGTTTCTATTGAACCTATCAATCCATCTTTGAAATTGATGATTCTATCGGTCTTCTCGGCAATCTCTCTCTCGTGGGTAACGAGTATCATTGTCATTCCCGATTCGTTTACCTCTCTGAGAAGCTGCATCACCTCGGCAGTTGTTTCGCTGTCGAGTGCTCCCGTAGGTTCGTCGCCCAAGATAATCTGTGGCTTTGCAATCAGCGATCGTGCAATTGCTACACGCTGCTTTTGTCCACCCGATAGTTCGTTTGGCATATGGTCTGCCCAATCCTTCAATCCGAGTCTGTCTAAGTACTCAAGAGCAATAGCGTTGCGCTTGCGACGAGATACGCCTTGATAGTAGAGTGGTAGTGCCACATTCTCAACAGCGTTCTTGTAGTTGATTAGGTTGAATGACTGAAAAATAAAACCAATCATACGATTTCGGTAGGCTGCTGCCACTCTTTCGTTTGGGTTATCAATTAGCTGCCCGCCTAGATAGTATTTCCCCTGGTCATAAGTATCGAGAATCCCTAATATATTCAGAAGGGTCGATTTGCCCGAACCAGATGCTCCCATAATAGATACCATCTCTCCTTTTTCCACCGTCAGATCAATTCCCTTCAGTACGTGAAGTGGCGATCCGTTGTTGTAGGTCTTGTGAATGTTCTCAATTTTTATCATCTTGTAGTGTGTTTGTTTTTGCGTGTCTTAATCTATTAATACACGACAAAGGTAGTACTTATTTTATTCTCTCCAAATTTTTTGAATGTTTTTTTTCGTAAAAAATTCAAATTGTTAAATACTACCCTTGCAAATGGTTGTGAATTAATTTATTAGAGCCTGATTTTTGGTGTTTTATTTTGTCGATTTTTGCTCGTATATGAAGCAAGCAACTAGAGCAAGTCCTAGACAAATGAGTGTACTACCTCCATAAAATACGGTAGATTGATCGTATGAATCTAGGCTCGATGAACTCCACGATACACTATCAAGAAGAAATCCAAGGATCAAACCTACACCTAGTCCGATAGCTGCGGCAGCAAACCTAATAGGTGTGAATTTGCCACAATTCGAATTGAAAGCTAGGTTGACTGTTTGGAGAGGGTTTGATGATAACTCCGTTAAATTTTGCGCAATGATATTACGCTCTTTACGTCTAACGAATAATTCGAAAAGTTTGTATACTCCAAAAAATACAATTGCAGTTGTAACAGGTACTGTGATGAAATTTAGCATAATTGAAAAGTTTTAATGTTTATATTTTTATTTCCTTTTTGTTTCCCTTTTGACGCAATTTTTTAGAAAGGTTACACATTGGTATTTTCTATCTCTTGTGCGTTTGTCTGTTTGACGAGTAATTTTCAGAAGGTTACACTTTATGCAAAAAAAAGCGGCTAATTAATACTATTAGCCGCCTTTCTCACTTTATTATATTACCTAGTACATCACAAGCACCGCTCCAAAACCATACTCTTTGAAAGAGGCGTCTTGGTATTGGCACTTAGGGTATTTGCTTCTCAATAGTCGTTCGATTTCGTATCTCAATCTACCTTTACCCACTCCGTGAATATAAACAACCTTACCCGATTTACGACTCTTTAGGCGGCTTTCGAGCGTTATGCTAAAGTGAGTCAGTTGGGCAGTGATTATCTCTCCGTTAGACATCCCTTCTGTTGTTTCGAGTAACTCGTGTGCGTGCAAGTCAATTACATCCATATCTGGTTTCAGAGCCTCTTTCTTTGGTTGAGGGCTCTTAGGAAGCTTATCGGCAGCTATCTTTTGAGACAGTTCATCGAAAGACGATAGCGTTTGTTCTTTTTGGGGCTCTTGACTTGGTTGTGCCTGAGCAAAAACATCCTCTATCACCTCCGACACTTCAATATCTCTAGCCTTTAGCATCTCTCTTTGCTCTTGTTCCTGCTCTATTTGTTGCTCCCTTTCTCTTGTGGCAAGTAGGGTGCGAGTGTATCGCTCCTTAATCTCGTATAGGTCGATTATATCCTCGTCGTCATCCAAATCTTCGTCGTTGACGAGGCTAATCTTGCCATACCTCTTATAAGCTTCTCTCTCCTTTTTGACCTCCTTTTCTTTCTTAGGTTGAGCTTTACCTCGTTTTTTGCCTGGTCGCTCATCGCCAGCTCCAATGCTAGAAATTGCCTCCAACTCCTGCTCCTTCGACACAGCAACAATATCAGATATATCGCTAGGTATCTCAAATCCCTCCTCAATATCTACCCATACTATCTCTTTTTCGATCTTGGTAACTACCCCAACTGAGGTGTTGCTCAGGAATTTAACCCTATCGCCTATCTTTAACATAATATACAGTTTTATTTTAGCTGCAAATTTACTACTTTTGTAGCACTATACAAAAGATAATCGATGAATAGATTTATTGATATAAAAAAGTTCGACTATCCGCTAGAGGATTCTCGTATTGCAAAATTCCCTCTTCAGGGGCGAGATTGCTCTAAGTTGCTGCTTTTTCGTGATGATGAAATATCGCACACAAACTTCTGGGATATTACACAAATAATACCAGAGGGCTCGTTTATTGTGCGCAACAATACTCGTGTGATTCAAGCTCGCCTAATATTTTTCAAACCAAGCGGCGCAAGAGTCGAGATATTTTGTCTTGAGCCACACCAACCAGCAGACTACGAAAGAAATCTATCAAGTACAGAGCCAGTTGAATGGCTGTGTATGGTAGGAAATCTTAAACGTTGGAAAGATGAGCCTTTGGAGATGAAGGTTCAAACCTCTGAGGCGCAATTCTCACTAGTCGCTACAAAGGTTGGGGAGAAATCCGGCAGACAGATAGTACGCTTTACTCATAACTTAGTGGGGAAATTCTTTGGTGAGGTGTTGGAGATATGTGGTAAATTGCCAATCCCCCCATACCTCAATCGAGAGACTCAACAGAGTGATCTGGAGAGCTATCAAACACTCTACTCTAAGCTTGAGGGTTCGGTGGCAGCACCTACGGCTGGTCTTCACTTCACACCCAATGTATTCTCTGCCCTTCAAGAGAGAGGATGCAGGATAGGAGAGGTGACTCTACACGTTGGGGCAGGAACATTCTTGCCAGTCAAGAGCCAAAATGCAGCGGAACATCCGATGCACGCCGAACACTTCGAATTTTCGATAGACTTGCTCGAAGAGCTAATCTCCTCTACGAGCGTAGTGGCTATTGGCACAACCTCGGTTCGTACCATTGAATCGCTTACGGTGCTGGGTTATAGGCTACTCCAAAATCAAAACCCAGAGCTAGAAAAGCCAATAGGGCAGTGGGAGGCTTATGATATACCCTCAAACCTTACTAAAGAACAACTTTTAGGAGCTTTAGTGGAGTATATGAGAGTCAATAATTTTAGTAGCCTGAAGGCAGTTACTGCAATTATGATTGTTGCTGACTACAAGTTTAGAGTAATCAACGTCTTAGTGACTAATTTCCATCAACCTCAGAGCACTCTTTTG